>NZ_JANUEW010000010.1:0-191779 GCF_024807515.1 Pseudomonas sp. BIGb0558 | reverse complement strand
TCAACACCTCTTTTTCTCCGCTTTCGACCGAGAAGATCGAATCGTTAACAGGGCCAAACTACACGACCTTATCAACTCCTTCTGGGCTTCGATGATCTGAAGCAGCTCGCTGTCGAAACCTACATAACTCTTTGTTTACCAAGGAGTTTTCCGTTTCGACTGCGCCGGAAGTGGGGCGAATTATAGACTTCCAGAATCTGCCGTCAAGGGTTAATTACGCTTTTGTTGCAGAAGATGGTTTTTTAGCAATAAGGCGGGGAATCCGGCGCATTACAGGTGGCACCCGCAGGATCAAAAGCAGCGCCCCTATAGATGCATAGATAGCCCACTCCTTTAAATCCGCCCGCACGATCCACAACATATGCAGCAAACCAAGCCCGAGAATCACGTAAACCAGACGATGCAGCTTCTTCCAGCGAGCACCAAGGCGACGCTGACTGTAGCGGTTGGAAGTGACTGCCAGCACCAACAGAGAAAGGAACCCCAGGGTACCGACGATAATGTAGGGACGCTTGCGCAGCTCAACACCCAACTGCGACCAATCAAGCCCCAGGATAAAGACGCAATAAGCCACAAGATGCAAAACAACATACGCAAAGCACCACAACCCCAACTGCCGTCGCACGACGATCCACCCCGCCCAACCGCTGAGTTTCTGCAGCGGGGTCATTGCCAAGGTGATCAACAACAGAATCAAGGTGCCAAGCCCGAGCCGGTCCATCAGCACTTTGCCGGGGTCAGGCCCCAGCGCAAAGCTCCAGGCCTCGTACAACCAGAACAGCGGCCACACTGCCGCTGCTATAAAGACGCCGACGCGCCAGATCGGGTAGCGCATCAATAGTTCTTCCGCAGGTCGAGGCCCGTATAAAGAGAGGCGACCTCATCCGAGTAGCCGTTGAACATTTGCGTCTCGCGCACATTAGGACTGAACAGCCCACTTGGCAGGCGCCGCTCCCGAGCCTGGGTCCAGCGCGGATGGTCGACGGTAGGGTTCACGTTCGCATAAAACCCATACTCACTCGCGGCGATGCTTTGCCACGTTGTTTTCGGCTGCTCGCTGACCAGACTGATGCGTACGATCGACTTGACGCTCTTGAATCCATACTTCCAGGGCACCACCAACCGCAACGGCGCGCCATTCTGGTTCGGCAGTTCCCGGCCGTACATGCCCACTGCCAGAATCGCCAGTGGATTCATCGCCTCATCCAGTCGCAGCCCTTCTACATAAGGCCAGTCAATCAAGGCGAAGCTGGACCGCTGGCCCGGCATGCTCTTGGGATCCTGCAGGGTCTCAAAACGGATGTACTTGGCGTTTGAGGTCGGCTCGACGTGCTTGAGCAATTCCGAAATAGGGAAACCCATCCATGGAATGACCATCGACCACGCCTCTACACAGCGCAGACGATAGATCCGCTCTTCCAACTGATACGGTTTCATGAAGTCTTCAAGCGCATAGCGCCCGGGCTTGGCGACCTCACCGTCGATCACCACACTCCACGGCTCAGTCTTCAGAGACCCGGCATTAGCCGCCGGGTCGCCCTTGTCCGTGCCAAATTCATAGAAGTTGTTGTAGTGGGTTGCGTCCTTGAACGGAGTGATCGCCTCATCCTTGACGGTTACCGCCTGCCATTTTGTACCCGGCAGTTTTTCGGCAAACCATCCGGGCGCCTTGCCCGGCTCGACATCGGCATAACGCGCAGCATCATCCGCACTGGCCCAACGCGGCAGGCTGCTGGCAGCTATGCCGGCAAGCGCACCACCGAGCAAGCTGCGGCGAGAGAAATAGAGGGATTCGGGCGTGACGTCCGATTCTTGGCAATCAGACGCTTTGGGGATCTTGATTAACATGGCAACTCCGCAGCTTTTGGAGAACAGATGCACCAATAGACTGCGGAGTATGGGGGAAATTACATTAAGGCAACGTTTTGCGCTGACGAAGATGCAGCAGGTACTGCACCGGGCCGGACGCGGCATACACAAGGAACGCCAACAGCAGGATTCTCGGTGGATCACTGAAGACCACGGCAAACACCAGCACTACCGCCAGGATAGCCACAAACGGCACACGCCCCTTGAGGTCCAGCTCCTTGAAGCTGTTGTACTTGATGTTGCTGACCATCAGCATGCCGGCCGCCGCGACCATCAAGGCCACCAGGAACGACATCTTGGAGCCCTGGATACCGTAGTCACTGAACGCCCAGACAATACCGGCCACCACGCCCGCGGCTGCCGGGCTGGCCAGTCCGATGAAGTAGCGCTTGTCAGCAGTCCCCACCTGGGTATTGAAGCGCGCCAGGCGCAGTGCTGCGCCAGCCACATAGATGAAGGCAACCATCCAACCCACCTTGCCCATGTCTCCCAGCGCCCAGGCAAATGCCAACAGCGCCGGCGCCACACCAAAGGCAACCATGTCCGACAGCGAGTCGTACTCGGCACCGAACGCACTCTGGGTGTTGGTCATGCGCGCCACACGCCCGTCCAGGCCATCAAGGACCATCGCGACAAAAATCGCGATCGCGGCAAAACCAAAGTACTTGCTGGCACTGGCAGCATCGCCGGCCGCCAGAGCGCTCTGGGCACTCATGGAATTGATGATGGAATAGAACCCCGCGAACAGGTTCGCAGTGGTGAACAGATTGGGCAGAAGATAGATGCCACGATGCCGGACTTTACGGCCTTCAGCATCATGCCCTTCTTCGACATGTTCATCGATCGGTAGCAGGCTTTCGGCGTCAGAGGCCTGGTTTGGCTCTTCGGGACGTTCGCTCATGGACTTTACCTTGCAACGGTGTGAAAAATTTCGACAGAAACTTGCGGCGAGTGTTCGCCCGCAAACGATGCAGCTTTATACCAGAACCTGCCCCGCAAACGAAAAAACGCGGCCTAGGCCGCGTTTTCCCTTGATACGTACGACTTAGTTTTTGGCTTTGTCGACGATCTTGTTGGCACCGATCCACGGCATCATGGAGCGCAGTTGCTCGCCGATGATCTCGATACCGTGAGCGGCGTTGTTACGACGCTTGGCGGTCATCGAAGGGTAGCCGGTTGCGCCTTCGCTGATGAACATTTTGGCGTACTCGCCGTCCTGAATACGTTTCAGGGCGTTGCGCATGGCCTGACGGGACTCGGCGTTGATCACTTCCGGGCCAGTCACGTACTCGCCGTATTCGGCGTTGTTGGAGATCGAGTAGTTCATGTTGGCGATACCGCCTTCGTACATGAGGTCAACGATCAGCTTCAGTTCGTGCAGGCATTCGAAGTAGGCCATTTCTGGCGCGTAGCCAGCTTCAACCAGGGTTTCGAAACCGGCTTTAACCAGTTCCACGGTACCACCGCACAGTACGGCTTGTTCGCCGAACAGGTCGGTTTCAGTCTCGTCCTTGAAGGTGGTTTCGATAATGCCGGTACGACCGCCACCAACGCCGGCAGCGTAGGACAGTGCAACGTTTTTGGCGTTGCCCGAAGCATCCTGGTAGATCGCGATCAGGTCAGGGATACCGCCGCCTTTGACGAACTCGGAACGCACGGTGTGGCCCGGTGCTTTCGGCGCGATCATGATCACGTCGAGGTCAGCGCGCGGCACAACCTGGTTGTAGTGGATCGCGAAGCCGTGGGAGAAGGCCAGGGTGGCGCCCTTCTTGATGTTCGGCTCGATTTCATTTTTGTACAGCGCGGACTGGAACTCATCCGGGGTCAGGATCATGACCAGGTCGGCAGCAGCAACAGCGGAAGCAACGTCAGTCACTTTCAGGCCGTGAGCTTCAGCCTTGGCAACAGTGGCCGAGCCTTTGCGCAGGCCAACAGTCACGTCAACGCCGGAATCTTTCAGGTTGCACGCTTGAGCGTGGCCCTGGGAACCGTAGCCGATGATGGCGACTTTTTTGCCCTGGATGATCGACAGGTCACAATCTTTATCGTAATAAACTTTCATGAGGTTCCTCTATATATCCAGGCCGTTTAAGGCCATTCGCTAAATTTGAGTTAGATGCTGAGTACTTTGTCGCCACGAGCAATCCCGGTGACGCCACTGCGTACAGTTTCCAGAATCGAGGCCGTCCCGATCGACTGGATGAAGCTGTCCAGCTTGTCGCTTGTACCGGTCAGTTGAACGGTATAAACGCTGGCGCTCACATCGACGATCTGCCCGCGATAAATGTCGGTAGTGCGCTTGATCTCGGCCCGTTGTGCACCCGTAGCCTTGACTTTTACCAGCATCAGCTCGCGCTCGATGTGGGCACTTTCCGACAAGTCGACCAGCTTGACCACTTCGATCAGCTTGTTGAGGTTTTTGGTGATCTGCTCGATCACCTCATCATGGCCAACGGTGGTCAACGTCAGGCGCGACAGGGTCGGGTCTTCAGTCGGCGCCACGGTCAGGCTTTCGATGTTGTAGTTGCGTTGCGAAAACAGGCCGACCACACGTGACAGAGCACCCGGTTCGTTCTCCAGAAGCAGGGAGATAATGTGCCGCATTTAGGTACGCTCCGTCTTGTTCAGCCACATATCGCGCATGGAGCCGTCTTTGATCTGCATCGGGTAGACGTGCTCGCTGGTGTCGACCTGAATATCGAGGAACACCAGGCGGTCCTTCATGGCGAATGCCTCTTCCATCATCGGCTTCAAATCCTTCAGATCGGTGATGCGCATGCCGACGTGGCCATAGGCTTCAACCAATTTGACGAAGTCGGGCAGAGATTCCATGTAGGAGTGCGAGTGACGGCTGCCGTAACTCATGTCCTGCCACTGACGGACCATGCCCAGTACACCGTTGTTCAGGCAGACGATCTTCACCGGCAAGCCATATTGCAGGCACGTCGACAGTTCCTGGATGTTCATCTGGATGCTGCCTTCGCCGGTGACGCACGCAACGTCGGTATCCGGGAAGCTCAGCTTCACACCCATGGCCGCAGGGAAACCAAAGCCCATCGTGCCCAGGCCACCGGAGTTGATCCAGCGGTTAGGCTTGTCGAACTTGTAGTACTGCGCCGCGAACATCTGGTGCTGGCCCACGTCGGAGGTCACAAAGGCATCGCCCTTGGTCACTTCGCACAGGGTTTCGATCACGGTTTGCGGCTTGATGACGCTGCCATCGCCCTTGTCGTAAGGGAACAGGCCGCGGTCACCGCGCCACTCGTCGATCTGCTTCCACCAGCTGGCAACGGAATCCTTGTTCGGGGCTTCGCCGATTTCCTTCAACGCTGCGACCATTTCGGTCAGTACGCTTTCCACCGGACCTACGATAGGCACGTCGGCCTTGATGGTCTTGGAGATGGACGCCGGGTCGATATCGATGTGGATGATCTTGGCATTCGGGCAGAATTTGCTCGCGCCGTTGATCACCCGGTCATCAAACCGCGCACCGACGGCGAGGATCACGTCAGCGTGGTGCATGGCCAGGTTGGCGGTGTAGCTGCCGTGCATGCCGAGCATGCCGACGAACTGACGATCCGAACCCGGGAACGCACCGAGACCCATCAAGGTATTGGTTACCGGCAGGTTGAGCATCTTGGCCAGTTCGGTAAGCGGTGCGGAACCGCCGCCCAGAATCACGCCGCCACCCGAGTAAAGCACCGGACGCTTGGCCGCCAACAGCATTTCTGCCGCCTTGCGGATTTGCCCCGAGTGCCCGCGAACGGCCGGGCTGTAGGAGCGCAGCTTGGCTTTCTTCGGGAAGACGTATTCGAATTTCTCAGCCGGGTTGGTCATGTCTTTCGGAATATCGACCACAACAGGGCCCGGGCGACCGGACTGTGCGAGGTAGAACGCCTTCTTCATGACTTCCGGGATTTCCGAGGCATGCTTGATCATGAAGCTGTGTTTCACGATCGGCCGGGAGATACCGATCATGTCGGTTTCCTGGAATGCATCGGTACCGACCATGGTGCTCGCCACCTGGCCGGAAATGATCACCATCGGGATGGAGTCCATATACGCCGTCGCGATGCCAGTGATGGCATTGGTCGCGCCAGGGCCGGAAGTCACCAGTACCACACCGGCTTTACCGGTGGCACGGGCGTAACCGTCAGCCATATGGGTAGCAGCTTGTTCGTGGCGAACCAGGATGTGAGTAACAGCCGGTTCCTTGAACAGTGCGTCGTAGACATGCAGCAGAGCACCACCTGGGTACCCGTAGATATAGTCGACGCCTTCGTCACGCAAAAAGCGGACGAGCATCTCACCGCCAGATAAAAGCTCCACGTTGTTCACCTCTAAAACGCCAGAATACCGTCCGTTGAAAACCGACGGGTCTTAATAGGTTTACTTCTCAGCAGAGCATGAGCGACGGTGGTCGCCGACTACGTCAGCACTGACTGAGCAAGTATTGGGAGCGTCCCAAGTGTTGCGGGATTTTCCCACCCAGCGCGAGGTAACGCGTTGCGGGTGTAACAGGTCGGCGCGGGTGTGCGCCTCATGATCTGCTGAGTGGGTCTGCTTCTGGCAGTCCCTCTACAGCGGACTTTGGATTCTTCTGTTTCAGCCCCTCCAAGTCAAGCAATAATTGCGCTTTTTTCCAACTAAGCGCATGAGAACGCAGAAGAAAGGGGCTTGAGGAGGGATAAAACTCGCCTGAATGGCGCAAAGCGGTAGAAATATGCGCAAGACTGCCGGAAAAACCGGCAGCCAGGCAATTAACGAGCGTCGACGATCAGTTGGTCGAACTTTTTCAGCGCAGTCCGCAAGCCAAGGCTCTCAAGGGGCCGATCGGCGTAAACCATCTCGGCCATCTCCAGAATCCCCGATGCATTGGGCAATGGCAGGTCCTGCTCGAGGATCTGCTTCATCCTTGTCAGAAAGATCCATTGCAGCCACTGGTGAAAGTCCAGGGTATCGACGGAAAAGGGTTCAACACTGCTCAAGGCTTCGGCGCTGGGGGACACTTCGTCCCACCAGCCCTGCAAGCGCAGTTCGCGCTCAATCAACAACAACTGTTCGGCAATCGCCGGAAAGCGTGCATCCATCAGAGGCTTACCTTGGCTTTTTGACGAGCCTGCGCGGCACCGGCGGCATCGCCCTGCTTCTCACGGGCGTCGCCGATCAAGCTCCACAGGCTGGCCTGCAGATCAGGCCGGCCATTGGCCAGGGTCAGGCCGCGACGGGCAAATTGTTCAGCTTGCGGCGCATCGCCCTGGGCCATGCGAACCTGGGCCAGGCGGTAGAGCACTTGCGGCTCGCGAGGCGCCACGCGCTGGGCACGCTCGAGGCTGGACGATGCGCCATTCAAGTCGCCGCCCGACTGCTGCTGTTGGGCTGTGGTGAGCAACGCCAGCACCGGGCCATCCAACTGTTCATCGGCGGACAAACCACCGCCGCTGCTGGCAGAAGGAATCCCGCTTGGCGTCGACGGCATGTTGTAGGTGCCCTGGTTGATCGGTGCCGATTGAATCGGCGTGGAGTCGATCGGACCCGAGGTGCTCGGGCCTGGGGTCCACGGCTGAGTGCTGATCGGTGCCGAGGTAGCCGCACCACCGCCCGGGATCATCACCACTACACCCGAATCCTGAGGCACAGCTTGCGCCTGAGCCTGGGCTGGACGCTTGGTGACGGTTTGACGGAAGCCGCCATTGGCCGAGATCCGGTCGTTGTTGGACACCGTTGTGCTGGAGTCCACCACCGGGATAGAACCCCGCTCAACACTGGCGCAACCACCGAGCAATGCCAAAACTGTAATAGCTGGAATCAACAACTTGTTCACGTGAAACCCTCTTTGCTTAATTCATCCAGCCCTTGACCCAATCCATCACCGATTCAGCGCTGGCGGGCGCACTGGCGCCGCACGCTGCACCGGGAGGCGGTTCGCTGCCGCGAATATACGGCATCTGCACCGCGCCCGGACAGTTGGCATCGGAACCCTGGCCGGTATGCGGGTCGATCCAGGCCTGGACGATATTGTCTGGCTGCGGCATGTTCAGCGGCAGTGGATCGGCCTTCTTCATGAAACTGGTCCACACCTGCAACGCGCCGGTGGCACCGGTGAATGGTGTCTTGCCGTTGTCATCGCGCCCCAGCCAGACCACCGCCAGCAGGTCCTGACTGAAACCGGCGAACCAGCTGTCCCGGGAATCGTTACTGGTGCCGCTCTTGCCCGCCAGCGTCAGGTTGGCCGGCAGCACGTTATAGGCCGAGCGCCCGGTACCTTCACGCATCACGCGCTGCATGGCGTTCTGGATCAGGTAGATCGAGGCCGGGTCAAAGCGCTGCTGGATCTGGAACGGATAACGCTTGAGCGGTTCGCCCTCTGCCGTCAACACGCTGCGGATCCCGCGCATCGGCGTATTGAAACCACCGTTGGCCAGGGTCTGGTACATGGTCGCCACTTCCATCGGGCTCATCGCGCCAGCACCCAACAGCATCGAAGGGAACGCCGGGAACTCGCGAGTGATGCCCAAGCGGGCGAGCGTCTTGAGGACATTCGGCACACCCAGCTCAAGGCCGAGACGGGAAGTCGAGATGTTGTAGGAATGCGCCAACCCCTGATACAGGAAAATCGTACCGTGAGAGCGACGATCAAAGTTATGCGGCGTCCACATCTGGCCATCGGCACCCTTGACCGACAACGGGTCATCGGACAGCCAACTGGTCAGCGTGTACTTGCTCGGTTTTTCCAGCGCGGTCAGGTACACCGCCGGCTTGACCAGCGAGCCGATCGGTCGCACCGCATCCAGCGCCCGGTTGAACCCGGCAAAGCTGGCCTGGCGACTGCCGATCATGGCCTGGACTTCACCGGTTTCCGGATTGGTCACTACCATGGCGGCCTCGACATCGTCGGAGCCTTTACGGCCCGCCAGGCGCTTGAAGGTGTCATTGACCGAGGCTTCGGCCTTCATCTGCAGGATAGGATCGAAACTGGTGAAGATCCGCAGGCCTTCTTCGGTCAAGTCTTCGTCGCGATAGTCGTCACGCAACTGACGCTTGACCAGGTCGATGAAGCCCGGGAATGAGCTGTCGGCAAGCTTGCCGCGGGTGGTCACACCCAGTGGCATTTTTTTCGCGGCAGCGACTTGTTCCGGGGTGGCGACACCTTGCTGCTCAAGTACATCGAGCACCAGGTTGCGCCGCTCCAGCGCACGCTCCGGGTTGCGGCGCGGGTTGTAGTAGGAAGGCCCCTTGACCATGCCCACCAGCAACGCCACCTGATGCAACTTCAGCTCCGACAACGGCTGGCCGAAGAAGAACTGGCTGGCCAGACCGAAACCGTGCACCGCACGCTGACCGTCCTGGCCGACGAACACTTCGTTGAGGTACGCCTCAAGAATTTCCTGCTTGCTGTAATGCAACTCCAGCAGCATTGCCATCATGGCTTCGGTGAGTTTACGGGTCAGGCTGCGTTCGTTGGTGAGGTAGAAGTTCTTGACCAATTGTTGCGTCAGCGTACTGCCGCCCTGGGTCATCTTGCCGCCAGAGGTGTTGACCCAAATGGCACGCGCGATGGATTTGGGCGATACACCCCAGTGGCTGTAGTAATCCCGGTCTTCCACGGCTATCAGGGTATCCAGCAGGTAAGGCGGCACCTGATCGATCTTGATCAGGATGCGGTCTTCCAGGTTTTTAGGATAAATCCCACCGATCAATAAGGGCTCCAGACGCACCACCGGCAGTTTCGAGCCGTTGAGCGAGGACAGTTCGGCCACATAGTCGCCAGAGAAACGCACGCGTACCGGCTGGGGTTTTTCCAGGCCTTCATAGAACTGGAAGCCGCGGGTGTTCAAGTCGACGGTGTTGCCGCTGACGGCTGCGGCACCGGGGCCATTGCTCACGGCCTCGCGGCGATAACCCAGGGCATCGAGTTCGGTGAGGAAGTCATCCTTGCTCAGCTTCTGGCCGGTGAACAGTTCCAGCGGGCGCGCGTACACCTTGGCCGGAATGGTCCAGCGCTTGCCAGAGAACTTCTCCTGGACCACGGCATCGAGGTAGACCGCGAAGCCGGCGATCACTACGAGCCCTACCAGGCTGAGCTTAAGCGCCCAGCCCAGCCACGGACGCAGGCCACGGGAAGGAGGTTTTTTACGGGAACGGGGAGATCGGGTACGAGTCATGGCGGCGGATTATACGCACTTTATTGATGACCAACATGAGCCGGACAGCGGTTTGCACGACCGCCTGTAGGAGCCATAATGCCCGCCATGAATTTTCCCAGACTCTGAAGGATCGCCCGTGAGCCAGTCCCTGATTGCAGCCCTACAAAACCCGGCCCTGTTTTCCCATCCTGTGGATAAGTTCCAAGTCATCGAGACCCATATTTCCTGGGTCCTGCTCACGGGTGACTACGCCTATAAGATGAAGAAGCCGGTCAATTTCGGCTTCCTCGATTTCACGTCCCTGGAAGCCCGGGGCCACTTTTGCAATGAAGAACTGCGCCTCAACCAGCGTCTGACCGACGATTTGTATCTGGAAGTGTTGCCAATCACCGGCAGTGCCGAAGCACCACAATTGGGCGGTGACGGCCCGGTGCTTGATTACGTGCTGAAAATGCGCCAGTTCCCGCAGAGCCAACTGCTCAGCACCCTGCAAGCCAACGGCGAACTGACCAATTCGCACATCGACGAGATGGCCAGGCAGATTGCGCACTTTCACCTGAACGCCCCGAAAGTACCCGCCAGCCACTCCGCCGGCACCCCGCACGATGTGATGGCGCCGGTGCTCCAGAACTTCGAGCAGATCCGTCCGTTCCTCAGCGACAAGGCCGACCTGGTACAACTCGACGCCCTCCAGGCCTGGGCCGAAAGCAGCTTCGAGCGTCTCAAGCCGCTGTTCGAGCAACGCAAGCTCAATGGTTTCACTCGCGAATGCCACGGTGATATCCACCTCGGCAACGCCACGATGATTGATGGCCATGTGGTGATCTTCGACTGCATCGAGTTCAACGAACCGTTCCGCTTTACCGACGTGTATGCCGACACTGGCTTCCTGGCGATGGACCTTGAAGACCGTGGCCTCAAAAGCCTGGCGCGGCGCTTTATCAGCCAGTACCTGGAGCTGACCGGCGACTATCAAGGCCTGGAGGTGCTGAACTTCTACAAAGCCTATCGCGCCCTGGTACGCGCCAAAGTCGCACTGTTCAGCATGCCTTCCGAGGCAGACGCGGTGCAGCGCGCGACCACCCTGCGTCAATACCGCAACTACGCCAACCTGGCAGAAAGCTACAGCACCATCCCGTCGCGCTTCCTGGCCATCACCCACGGCGTATCGGCCGTGGGCAAAAGCCACGTGTCCATGCGCCTGGTCGAAGCATTGGGGGCGATTCGCCTGCGTTCGGACGTGGAGCGCAAGCGCCTGTTCGGTGAGCAGAAGGTCGAGAACACGCCGCAGGCCGGCATCTACGCCGCAGACGCCAGCGCTGCGACCTACACACGCTTGAACGAGATTGCCGACACCGTGCTGCGCGCCGGTTTCCCGGTAGTCCTGGATGCCACCTTCCTCAAGCGCGAACAACGCGATGCCGCGGCCAAAATCGCCGAGGCCACCGGCGCGCCGTTCCTGATCCTAGACTGCAATGCGCCACAGGCCGTTATCGCCGCTTGGCTGGCACAACGGCAGGCGGACAAAAACGATCCTTCCGACGCCACCCTGGCCGTCATCGAAGAGCAGCAGGCCACCCGGGATCCACTCAGCGCCGAAGAGCTGCTACTCAGCAAACGCGTGGAGACCAATGAAAGCGGGACCCTGGACGCGTTGGTGGCACATATTCGTCAGCGTCTGCCGGGACTGTAAGAAATATTTCTTGGTCGTGTAGCCTCCTGGGGCTCACGGCCAAGCAATAGTGGCACTATAATGGCGTCATAATTCCAACACGGGAGTCGCCGTTGTGAGCCAGCCGAAGCTACTTGATACCCCGCTTTACGCGCTTCTGCATAAAGATGACATCCGAGGCTTCAACCAGGAGCGCCCGAAAGACGGCGCCATCGATATGCGTGGCGGCGACTTTCGCGGCCTGGACTTGCGCGACCTGAACGCCGAGGGCGTGGATTTCACCGACGCTTACTTCCGTTCCGCCGACTTGCGCGGCCTGGATTTGCGTGGGTGCCCCCTGGAAGGGGCGAGCCTGGCGCACGCCCAGATTTCCGGGACTTACTTCCCGCCTGAGTTGAGCGCCGACGAGATCCTGATGTCCGTCAATTTCGGCACGCGCCTGCGCTACCGCACACGCTGAACAGCAGAATCGGCACCCGGCTACGCGCAATGCGTACCGGGCCGCCCTCCCTTTTCCCACGCAAATTCCCGCCTGCCTTAGAAGCTTTTAGGTCGTTGCCGACCAAAGAACTACGCTTTTCCTACTGAGCGCTACACTCCTTTCAGGCTTGCCTGGTAACGATACCCACCGAACCATTCGGCCGTCGCAAGGAGGCTTGATGAATGATGAGCTGCAACACCTGAAAAACCTTGGCAAGACGTCGGCGCAATGGCTGCATGCGGTGGGCATCCACAGCGCGTCCGACTTACGCCGCCTGGGGGCAGTCGACGCTTACCGTGCCGTACGTACCCGGGGCTTCAGAGCATCCAAAGTACTGCTGTATGCCATTGAAGGCGCGCTGATGGATGTGCACTGGAATGACATTCCCGTTGAGCGCAAGGAAGCATTGAACCGTCAGCTGGACGCTCTTTCGGCACGCCAAAAGAATTGAGACGGCAATTTTCATCAATGTTTCCGGGGACTCCAACCGAATGTTTGAGGAAATCCAACGAGACCTTAAAAACAAATGTTGACTCTCAAATGAGAATCGTTATGATTATCACAACTGGTCGCGAGATCAGCCGATAACTGAAAGACCATTGGTTCGGACTCTCAGATTATCTCCTCATCAGGCTAATCACGGTTATTTGACCCGGCTCTTGCCGGGTCTTTTTTTGCCTGTAGAAAACTGCGGCGATTTTCAGCGTGCAATGATCAACGGGTGCCCGCGCTCCGGATGCGGCTGCACCAACACATCCAGCCCAAATACCGCCTTGAGCGGCTCGGGGCGCAAGACCTGCGCTGGCGTATCCAGAGCATGTGGCCTTCCATCCTCCAGCAACAGGATGCGATCACAGTAGCGTGCCGCCAGGTTCAGGTCGTGAAGGATCACCAGTACTGCAGCGCCGCGGTCGGCAAAGGTGCGGATTGCCTGCAAGGTGGTGTGCTGGTGCAGTGGATCGAGCATCGATGTTGGCTCATCCAGCAACAGGGTCTGCCCTGCTTCCCCCGGCCACAGCTGCGCCAGCACCCGCGCCAGGTGCACGCGCTGGCGCTCGCCGCCCGACAACGCCAGGTAGCTGCGACCGCTCAAGTGACCAACATCGGCGGCCTGCAGGGCGGCGTCGATGATTGCGTCGTCACGCACACGGCCGGTCTGATGGGGCAAGCGCCCCATGCCGACGACCTCTTCGACACGAAATGCAAAATCCAGAGTCGAGGTCTGTGGCAATACCGCCAGGCGCTGGGCACGTTGCGCGCCGCCCCAGCCCTTCAACTCGCGCTGATCCAGCAACACCCGGCCCTGGTCGGGCTGCAACTCGCCACATAACGCACCGAGCAATGTACTTTTTCCCGCACCGTTGGGACCCAGTACACCGAGCACTTCACCCGGCAGCAGATCCAGGGTGACATCCGCCAGAACGGTTTTGCGCCCCCGGCGAATCTGCAGGTCTTCTACTCGCAGCATCAGGCGCGCCCTCGCAACAACAGGTAGAGAAAAAACGGCGCACCGATAAACGCGGTAACAATGCCGATCGGCAATTCCGCCGGCGCCAGGGCCAGGCGAGCCACCAGATCGGCAAACAACAGCAAACTCGCCCCTGCCAGCACCGAGGCCGGCAGCAACACCCGATGGTCGGGCCCCGCCAGCAGGCGGACCAGATGCGGCACCACCAGCCCGACAAAGCCGATCATCCCCGCCGCCGCCACGGCCGCGCCCACACCCAGCGCGGTGCAGAACACCAGTTCGCGCTTGAGGCCTTCAACATCAATGCCCAAATGACTGGCTTCCGACTCACCCAGCAGCAGCGCATTCAACGCCTTCGCCCGACGCGGCAGCCACAGCGCTACGCCGGCGCTCACCAGCAGCAGCGGCCATAGCCGCGAATAACTGGCGCCATTCAGGCTGCCCAGGTTCCAGAACGTCAGGGTGCGCAAGGTGGCGTCATCCGCCAGGTAGGTAAACAGGCCCACCGCCGAACTGGCGAGGGCTGTCAGGGCGATACCTGCCAGCAACATGGTCGCGACATTGGTTTGGCCGTTGCGCCGGCCCAGGCGATAGACCAGCGCCGTCACCCCCAAGCCGCCAAGAAAGGCACACAACGACAGCAGGTACGGCCCGAGAGCATCCGGCAGGCCGCCAAAAAATGCGCCGCCGACAATCGCAATCGCCGCGCCCAACGCCGCGCCGCTGGAAACCCCGACCAGACCGGGGTCGGCCAATGGGTTGCGAAACAGCCCCTGCATGGCAACACCCGAGAGCGCCAACACCCCGCCAACGGCCAGGCCCAACAGTGTGCGCGGCAGGCGAATCTGCCCGAGAATCAGCTCAGCCTGTTCCAGCCCCTGAGCCTCGATCGGCACACCCAGCATGCGCAAGGCTGCCCGCAGTGTGTCCATCAACGGCAAGCTGACCGGCCCCAGGGCCAGTGACAACCAGATCGCCAACACACACAACAGGCTCAAGCCGATAAACAGGGTTCGCGGTTTAACCAGAGTGGTCATGGGGCGGTTTTAGCCTGGGACGGATAGAACCCGGCAGACAGCTTCACCAGACTTTGCGGCAGGCGCGGCCCCAGCCCGCCCACCAGCAGGGTCGGATCCAGCTCATAGACGCGCCCGTTCTTGGCCGCCGGCGTTGAAGCCAGGATCGGATTTTCCTTGAACAGCGCCGCGCGGGCCGCATCACCCGTCAGGGCACGATCGGCAAACACCAGCACCTCGGGGTTGAGCCCCGCCAGGGATTCCACGGAAAACGGTTTGTAACCACTGTGGGTTGCCAGGTTATGGCCGCCGGCCTGTTGCAGCATCCAGTCAGCCGCCGTGTCTTTACCCGCGATCAGCGGTTTGCCACCGGCATGCCCCAGCAGCAGCAACACGCCAGGCGCCTTTTGCGTGGCCTGGGCCTTGGTCACCCAGTTCTTTTGTTGATCAAGTTGTTTCTGGTAACCGCTGAACAGTTCGGCGGCCTTGGCTTCGCTGCCCAGTAACTTGCCCAAATGCTGAAGGTTGCCTTGCAGGGTTGGCAGGTCCGGCTCGGCGGAAAACAGCTCCACTTTCACACCGGCATTGCGGATTTGCGCCAATACCGGCGGCGGTCCCATTTCTTCGGTGCCGACCAGGATTTGCGGACGCAGGCTGAGGATGCCTTCCGCCGACAACTGACGCTGATAACCAATGCTCGGTAACGCCTTGAGGGATTCAGGATGCTGACTGGTGGTGTCCACGCCCACCAACTTTGACTCACCGCCCAGGGCCGTCACCCATTCCGACAACGCACCACCGGCGCTGACCCAGCGTTGTGGCAGTTCAGAGGCCTGGGCCCCAGCGTTGACCAGCAGTCCGACAACGAGCGCGATAGCGCTGGCACTCAGGCGCATAAAAGGGTTTCCTTCCAAGGGGTGGGCCCGCTGAAACACTCGCAATGTGACAGATCAACGCTGCCCGACATCGTACAGAGCGCCCAGTCAGCTAACGGGCGAAGCCGGCATTTGATAATTGTTTGCATTTGCACGTCAAGCACCGGGCTCTCCGGCAAACTCAGGATAGCCTCGCAGCCCGCAAACGGCGGCACTTAAGGACCGATATGAAGTTTCTCTGCGCCTCCAGCGAGCTCGCACCCAACACCAGCCTCGGTTTCGATATCGACGGCCGCAAGCTGTTTGCCGTGCGCCGCGAAGGGGTTGCCTACTTCTATATCAACCGTTGCCCACATCGCGGAGTGCCGCTGGAATGGCAGCCGGACCAGTTTCTGGACCCCAGCGCCAGCCTGATCCAGTGCGCCACCCATGGCGCGCTGTTTTTGATCGAGAGCGGTGAGTGCGTCGCCGGGCCTTGCGCCGGCCAGAGCCTGACTGCCCTGCCCGGCCGCGAGGACGAACAGGGCCTGTGGGTGCAGATCTAGTCGCCGAGCACCACGTCCAGGCGACGGTCGACACAGATTTCCTCTGACGTCACCCGCACGCCATAGGCCAGCACCTCGACGCCCGCCGCCTTGGCCTCACGCAACGCAGCCGCATAACCGGCATCAATTTCTTCGGCAGGACGCACCGCATCGATCCCCGAGAGGTTGACGCAGTACAGTTGCACCGCCCGCACGCCTTCACGCGCCAAGTGCGCCAACTCCCGTAGATGCTTGGCCCCACGCTGGGTCACCGCATCGGGAAACGCGGCAGTGGAGGTCCCGTCGAACCCGAGGGTGACGCTTTTGACTTCGACATACGCCGCACCCGCCGGGTAATCCAGGCGGAAATCGATCCGGCTGTTTTCCTGGCCGTAGGCGACTTCGCGCTTCAAGGCGGTAAAGCCATTGAGCTCGGTGATAACTCCCGCGCGCAGCGCTTCTTCCACCAACTGATTGGCCCTCGCCGTGTTCACGCACGCCAGGCGCCCTTGTGGGGTTTCGCTGATTTCCCAAGTGCCGGGCAGCTTGCGCTTGGGGTCATTGGAGCGGCTGAACCAGACCTGGCCACCTTCCACCATGCAGTTGAACATCGAGCCGGTGTTCGGGCAGTGAATGGTCAGCAACTCGCCGGTAACGGATTCGATATCGGCGAGAAAACGCTTGTAACGGCGAATCAGCCGGCCTTCTTCGAGGGGAGGATTAAAGCGCATCAGCCTTGCCAGCTCCGTAGTCCACGGGCAATCCGTTCAACGGCTTGCTGCAGGCGATCAAGGTTTTGCGTGTAGGCAAACCGCACATGGTGACCGGCTTGATAACGACCGAAATCCAACCCCGGGGTGAACGCTACGTGCTCAGTTTCGAGGAAGTGCCGGCAGAAAGCGAAGGCATCACCGCCGAATGCGCTGATATCGGCGTACAGGTAGAACGCGCCCTCCGGCTCAACGGCGATACCGAACCCCAGCTCCCGCAGGGCTGGCAGCAGGAAGTCGCGGCGCCGACCGAACTCGGCCCGGCGATCCTCAAGAATATTCAACGTTTCCGGGGTAAAGCAGGCCAAGGCCGCATGCTGGGCCATGCTCGGCGCACTGATGTAGAGATTCTGCGCGAGTTTTTCCAATTCGCCGACGGCAGCTGGCGGCGCCACCAGCCAGCCCAGGCGCCAGCCGGTCATTCCGAAATACTTCGAAAAACTATTTAGAACGAAGGCTTCATCGTCGACTTCCAGCACGCTGGCGGCATCGGTGCCGTAGGTCAGGCCGTGATAGATCTCATCCACCACCAGGTGCCCGTTGCGCGCCTTGATGGCGCTCGACAGCCCGGCCAACTCATCGCGCGTCAGGATGGTGCCAGTGGGGTTAGCGGGTGAAGCAACCAACGCGCCCACGCTGTCCTGGTCCCAATGGCGTGCCACCAGGTCGGCAGTCAGTTGATAACGCACATCCGGGCCCACCGGGACCAGTTGCGCCGCGCCTTCTACCAATCGCAGGAAGTGACGGTTGCACGGATAGCCAGGGTCTGCCAGCAGCCAGTGCTTGCCGGGATCCACCAGTAGGCTGCTCGCCAGCAACAAGGCGCCCGAGCCGCCTGGTGTAATCAGAATTCGCTCAGGGTCGATGCTCAACCCATAACGCTGCTGGTAGAAACCGCTGATGGCTTCGCGCAGCTCCGGCAGCCCGCGGGCCGCGGTGTAGCGAGTCTTGCCATTGGCCAGCGCCGCTTGCCCGGCCTTGATGATGGGCTCGGCGGTGGTGAAGTCCGGCTCGCCGATTTCCAGGTGAATCACGTCGTGACCGGCGGCCTGCAATTCATTGGCCCGCGCCAGCAACGCCATGACATGGAAAGGTTCGATAGCGCGGCTGCGCGCACTGTAGGGCTGAGCCATTAGCCTTCCTTAACTGTGAGGACAAACCCCGATTCTACCCAACCCGCCGCGCAAAACCCGCTCTATTGCCCGAATACCTGTAGCGAGCACGGCGGGCAACTACCTGCAAAACAGCTAAAATCAACATTCGAGACCGTACAAGCCCGCCCTGCTGGGGCCTGCGGCGGTTTGCAAGCCTCAGGAGACGGTGCCTCGACAACCGGGAGTGGCGCACCCCGAATCTATCTGGTAAGTTCGCCCGCTTGCAGCCGCAGGGCCGGCAGGTGTCGGTGATGTTGCAATCCTGCGCAATGGATTAGAAGAGTGAGAGGCGGTCCATTCATGCCCACCCAAGCAAAGCAACAGAGCATCAGCGGCTTCCAACCCTACGTCGAGGCGAAGGGTGAGGAATACATGGGCAAGCCCATGCGCGAACACTTCTCCAAGATCCTGAAGCAGTGGAAACAGGACTTGATGCAAGAGGTTGACCGTACCGTTGACCATATGAAGGACGAAGCGGCCAACTTCCCCGACCCGGCAGACCGTGCCAGCCAGGAAGAAGAGTTCGCCCTTGAACTGCGCGCCCGTGATCGCGAGCGCAAGCTGATCAAGAAAATCGACAAGACCCTGCAGCTCATCGAAGACGAAGAGTATGGCTGGTGCGAGTCCTGCGGCGTCGAGATCGGTATTCGTCGCCTGGAAGCGCGTCCTACCGCCGACTTGTGCGTGGACTGCAAGACCTTGGCCGAAATCAAGGAAAAACAGGTCGGCAAGTAATCATTGCCGGGCTGAACAAATGGGGCGTGCGAACGCCCCATTTTTGTTTCTGGCGTTTGACGGTTTTCCAGTAATATCCGGCCCATGACTGCCTCCTCCTATATCGGGCGTTTCGCCCCCACGCCCAGCGGACACCTGCACTTCGGTTCCCTGGTCGCCGCCCTCGCCTCCTACCTCGACGCCCGCGCCAATCAAGGCCGCTGGCTGATGCGCATGGAAGATCTCGATCCGCCGCGGGAAGAGCCTGGCGCCCAGGCAGCCATTCTCAATGCCCTGGAACGCTACGGCTTCGAATGGGACGGGGAATTGGTCCGACAAAGCGAGCGGCATGATGCCTACGCTGAAGTGCTCAACCGCCTGTT
Source organism: Pseudomonas sp. BIGb0558 (assembly GCF_024807515.1). Classification (NCBI taxonomy): domain Bacteria; kingdom Pseudomonadati; phylum Pseudomonadota; class Gammaproteobacteria; order Pseudomonadales; family Pseudomonadaceae; genus Pseudomonas; species Pseudomonas sp. BIGb0558. The sequence continues at coordinate 172,706 of NZ_JANUEW010000010.1, read as the reverse complement.
CAATCACGGCCTGGCCTACGCCTGCACCTGTTCGCGCAAGCAACTGGAACCCTACAACGGGATATATCCGGGGCTGTGCCGCAATGCCGGCCATGACCAGCAAGATGCCGCCATCCGCCTGCGGGTGCCGGAGCTGGAATATCATTTCACCGATCGCGTACAAGGCGAATTCCGACAACATCTGGGGCGCGACGTAGGCGATTTCATCATCCGCCGCCGGGACGGCCTCTATGCCTACCAACTGGCCGTGGTCCTTGATGACGCCTGGCAAGGCATTACCGACATCGTGCGCGGCGCCGACCTGCTCGACTCCACACCGCGCCAGCTGTACCTGCAGGAACTGCTCGGCCTGCCCCAACCGCGTTACCTGCATGTGCCGCTGATCATCCAGCCGGACGGTAACAAATTGGGCAAATCCTACCGCTCACCGCCCTTGACCACGGACCAAGCGACGCCTTTGCTGTTAAGAGCCCTGCGTGCCCTCGGCCAGCCAGCGGGCGACGAACTGAACCACGCCAGCCCACGGGAACTGCTGGATTGGGGCATTCAACACTGGGACGCCGCGCAGATCCCGCGCACACTCACACTGGCCGAAGCGCAATTGCGCTGAAGGCGCTTGCAGCTTGCGAGCCATCCGTTACCATCGCCGCAGTTTTTCAATCAGAGGCCAACATGTACATCTATCGATTGGTCCTGCTGCTGGTCGTCGGGATCTACCTGTTTTCTCCCGCCATCATGGATTGGTGGATCGACGCCACAGGCGCCTGGTACCGGCCCTATCTGCTTTGGCTGATTCTGATCGTCGTGACTTTCATCCTGCAGAGCCAAAAAGATGCCGATGAGCTTTAGCCTGACCGAGATGCTGCTGATCAGCGCCGCCTACCTGGCCGCGCTGTTCGGGGTAGCCTGGATCAGTGAACGTGGAATGATTCCGCGGGCGATCATTCGCCATCCGTTGACCTACACCTTGTCCCTGGGCGTGTACGCCAGCGCCTGGGCGTTTTATGGCACGGTGGGCCTGGCCTATCAGTACGGTTATGGCTTTCTTTCGAGCTACCTCGGGGTGTCCGGGGCGTTCTTGCTGGCGCCGGTGCTGCTGTATCCGATCCTGAAAATCACCCGCACCTACCAGCTGTCGTCCCTGGCCGACCTGTTTGCCTTCCGTTTTCGCAGCACCTGGGCCGGTGCGCTGACCACCATCTTCATGCTGATCGGCGTGCTGCCGCTGCTGGCCTTGCAGATTCAGGCCGTGGCCGATTCCATCAGCATCCTGACCCGCGAGCCGGTACAACACCGTGTTGCATTGAGCTTCTGCGCACTGATCACCCTGTTCACGATTTTCTTTGGCTCACGGCATATCGCTACCCGTGAGAAACACGAAGGCCTGGTGTTCGCCATCGCGTTTGAATCGGTGATCAAGCTGATCGCCATTGGCGGCGTAGGCCTGTATGCGCTGTATGGCGTATTCGACGGCCCGCAACAGCTGGAACTGTGGCTGCTGCAAAACCAGACTGCCCTGGCCGCGCTGCACACACCGTTGCAGGAAGGCCCATGGCGCACGCTGCTGTTGGTATTTTTCGCCTCGGCCATCGTGATGCCGCACATGTACCACATGACCTTCACCGAGAACCTCAACCCGCGCTCGCTGGTCAGCGCCAGCTGGGGCTTGCCGCTGTTCCTGCTGCTGATGAGCCTGGCGGTGCCGCTGATCCTCTGGGCCGGCCTGAAGCTTGGCGCCACCACCAATCCGGAATACTTCACCCTGGGCGTCGGCATTGCCGCGAACAGCAAGTCTCTGGCGCTTTTGGCGTATGTCGGCGGGTTATCGGCCTCCAGCGGGCTGATCATCGTCAGCACCCTGGCGCTGTCGGGGATGGCGCTCAATCACTTGGTGCTGCCGCTCTACCAACCGCCGGCCGAAGGCAATATCTACCGCTGGCTGAAATGGACCCGCCGGGCCCTGATCGTCGCGATCATCATGGCCGGCTATGGTTTCTACCTGTTGCTGGGCGCCGAGCAGGACCTGGCCAACCTGGGCATTGTCGCCTTCGTCGCCACCTTGCAGTTCCTGCCGGGCGTGTTGTCGGTGCTGTACTGGCCGACTGCCAACCGCCGTGGATTTATCGCCGGGCTGCTGGCCGGGATCCTGGTGTGGACCGTAACCATGCTGTTGCCGCTGGTGGGCAATCTGCAGGGCTTCTACATCCCGCTGTTGAACATGATCTACGTGCTGGATGACACCAGCTGGCACATGGCTGCGATTGCCTCGCTGGCTGCAAACGTACTGATGTTCACCCTGATCTCGCTGTTCACCAACGCCAGCCCCGAAGAAACCAGCGCCGCCGAAGCCTGCGCGGTGGATAACGTACGCCGCCCGCAACGCCGTGAACTGCACGCCGCATCACCCCAGGAATTCGCCACGCAACTGGCCAAGCCGCTGGGCGCCAAGGCCGCGCAAAAGGAAGTCGAACAGGCCCTGCGCGATCTTTACCTGCCGTTCGACGAGCGCCGGCCTTACGCCTTGCGCCGCCTGCGTGACCGTATCGAAGCCAACCTTTCCGGCCTGATGGGCCCGAGTGTGTCCCAGGACATGGTCGAGACCTTCCTGCCCTACAAGGCCGGCGGCGAAAACTACGTGACCGAAGACATCCACTTCATCGAAAGCCGGCTGGAGGATTACCACTCGCGCCTCACCGGCCTCGCCGCCGAACTCGACGCCTTGCGCCGCTATCACCGCCAGACGTTGCAGGAACTGCCGATGGGCGTCTGCTCCCTGGCCAAGGATCAAGAGATCCTGATGTGGAACAAGGCCATGGAAGAGCTCACTGGCATCGCCGCCCAGCGCGTGGTGGGCTCGCGCCTGAACACCATTGGCGACCCGTGGAAAGAATTGCTCCAGGGCTTCATCAACCTGCCCGACGAACACTTGCACAAACAGCACCTGGCGCTGGACGGCCAGACCCGCTGGCTCAACCTGCACAAGGCCGCTATCGACGAGCCATTGGCGCCCGGCAACAGCGGCCTGGTGCTGCTGGTGGAAGATCTGACCGAAACCCAGATGCTCGAAGACAAGCTGGTGCACTCCGAGCGCCTGGCCAGCATCGGGCGCCTGGCGGCCGGCGTGGCCCATGAAATCGGCAATCCGATCACCGGTATCGCGTGCCTCGCGCAAAACCTGCGGGAAGAGCGCGAGGAAGACGGCGAAATCATCGAGATCAGCGGGCAGATACTTGAGCAGACCAAGCGTGTTTCGCGCATCGTGCAGTCGCTGATGAGCTTTGCCCACGCCGGCGCCCATCAGAATCATGACGAGGCCGTGTGCCTGGCCGAAGTGGCTCAGGATGCCATTGGGCTGCTGGCCTTGAACCGGCGCAATTTCGAAGTACAGTTCTTCAATCTGTGCGACCCGGAACACTGGGTCGACGGTGATTCACAACGCCTGGCCCAAGTGCTGATCAACCTGCTGTCCAACGCCCGCGACGCATCGCCGGCCGGCAGCGCAGTACGGGTCAAGAGCGAGGCTTTCGAGCACACGGTCGATCTGATCGTGGAGGACGAAGGCAGCGGCATTCCACAGAACATCATGGACCGATTGTTCGAACCCTTCTTCACCACCAAGGATCCGGGTGAAGGTACCGGTCTGGGCCTTGCACTGGTCTATTCCATCGTTGAAGAGCATTATGGACAAATCACCATCGACAGCCCGGCTGACACCGAAAGCCAACGCGGCACCCGTATTCGGGTGACCTTGCCGCGTCATGTCGAAGCGACGTCCGCTGTGAACTGAGACCGTCGAGAGAGTTGAATCAATGCCGCACATTTTGATCGTCGAAGACGAAACCATTATCCGCTCTGCCTTGCGTCGCCTGCTTGAACGTAATCAGTACCAGGTCAGCGAAGCCGGCTCGGTGCAGGAAGCCCAGGAGCGTTTCAGCATTCCCACGTTCGACCTGATCGTCAGTGACCTGCGTTTGCCGGGCGCCCCTGGCACCGAGCTGATCAAGCTCGGCCAAGGCACCCCGGTGCTGATCATGACCAGCTACGCCAGCCTGCGTTCGGCTGTGGACTCGATGAAGATGGGCGCGGTGGACTACATCGCCAAGCCTTTCGACCACGATGAGATGCTCCAGGCCGTGGCCCGCATCCTGCGTGACCGCCAATCTGCCAGCAGCACACCGGCTGAACGCCCGGCTGCGGGCAAGGCCGTCAACGGCGCAGAAAAACCCGGCGCTGATAACAGTAACGGCGAAATCGGCATCATCGGCTCCTGCCCACCGATGCAGGACCTGTACAGCAAGATCCGCAAGGTGGCGCCGACTGACTCCAATGTATTGATCCAGGGCGAGTCCGGTACCGGTAAAGAACTGGTGGCTCGCGCCCTGCACAACCTGTCCAAGCGCGCCAAGGCACCGATGATCTCGGTGAACTGCGCGGCGATCCCTGAATCCCTGATCGAATCCGAATTGTTCGGCCATGAAAAAGGTGCCTTTACCGGCGCCAGCGCTGGCCGTGCGGGTTTGGTTGAAGCTGCCGACGGCGGCACACTGTTTCTCGACGAGATTGGCGAGCTGCCACTGGAAGCCCAGGCGCGCTTGCTACGCGTGTTGCAGGAAGGCGAAATCCGCCGCGTCGGCTCCGTGCAATCGCAGAAGGTCGACGTACGGCTGATTGCGGCCACTCACCGTGACCTCAAAAGTCTGGCCAAGATCGGCCAGTTCCGTGAAGACCTTTATTACCGCCTGCACGTGATCGCTCTCAAACTGCCAGCCCTGCGTGAGCGCGGTGCCGACGTCAACGAGATCGCCACGGCCTTCCTGGCACGCCAGAGTGCGCGCATCAACCGTACCGACCTGAAGTTTGCCGCCGATGCCGAACAGGCCATCCGCCACTACTCTTGGCCCGGTAACGTGCGGGAACTGGAGAACGCGGTAGAACGTGCGGTGATTCTGTCGGAGAGCCCGGAAATTTCCGCCGAGCTGCTGGGGATCGATATCGAGCTCAGCGACCTGGACGATGACGACTTCATTGGCTTGCCGCCGCAGCAGGGTGGCAGTAACAACAGCCACGAGCCGACGGAAGATTTGTCACTGGAAGATTACTTCCAGCATTTCGTCCTCGAGCACCAGGACCACATGACCGAGACCGAACTGGCGCGCAAACTGGGCGTCAGCCGTAAATGCCTGTGGGAACGGCGCCAGCGCCTGGGCATTCCGCGGCGCAAGACCGGGGTTGCCAGCGAAAGCTGAGTGGGTCGCCCCCACAGGTAACACCCTCAGATGTGAAAAAACTGTTACCGCTGATTTTTCACGTAACAAAAGCCGGGGCTTACGGTAACGAAGCCCCGGCTTTTTTTCGCCTTCAAAAAACCCGAAAGCGCCCCAAACCCCTTATTTTGCTGGGCCTCGCAAAAGTTGGCACGCACCCTGCTATATGCTTAGTACAAAAACAATAACAAGCAAATGTACAAGACAATAAAAATAAGACGAATCGACTCACGCATAACAAAAACAACACGGCGGAGGCGCAGCTAACTGATTCTTTTGGAGAGGCGTTGCATTTGGGGCTTGCCCCGCAACCAGGCCGAGAACAACAAAAACTGCCCTAAGGCAGAGCCTGAACTGGTTGGATCGTAGATCAGCAACACAGCGACCAAAGCAATCCGTTTGCTCTTGGCTCCCGATTGGGAGTGTCATGAAGGTGAAGCTTCATGGCGAGGGCGATCAACAAAAACAAGAAGCCCGAAACCAATAATAAAAATAGAGCACGCAACTACTTCTGGGGGAGCTTCGGCTCCCCTTGTAGTTTCTGCGATTTGGCGCTTGCCCCCCTTCTTTTTAAGCTTCTGGCTCAAGCCTTGCAGCTAGTTCCTACACCATCCCCTGACTAAATGCTAGAATCCCCGCCCATCATGCGGTCATTCTTCGTTATGGCCGAACATTCCTTCAAACAGTGCATCCCATGCTGAAGAAGTTGTTCCAGTCATTCCGTTCTCCCTTGCGTCGTACGCAACACAAACGCAGCACGCCTGAAGTGCTCAATAGCAGCCAGCATTCGCTGCAACGCGCCCAGTTCAGCCGTTATGCGGTGAACATCGTCGAACGTTTGCAGAACGCCGGCTACCAGGCTTACCTGGTTGGCGGTTGCGTGCGCGACATGTTGCTCAATATCACTCCCAAGGATTTCGACGTCGCCACCAGCGCCACGCCGGAACAGGTGCGTGCCGAATTCCGCAATGCGCGGATCATCGGTCGGCGCTTCAAGTTGGTGCACATCCACTTCGGTCGCGAGATCATCGAGGTCGCGACCTTCCGCGCCAACCACCCGCAAAACGATGAAGAAGAAGACACTAACCAGTCTTCCCGCAATGAAAGCGGACGCATCCTGCGGGACAATGTCTACGGCACCCTGGAAGAAGACGCGCAACGCCGCGACTTCACCATCAATGCCCTGTATTACGACCCGGTCAGCGAGCGCATCCTCGATTACGCCAATGGCGTACACGACATCCGCAACAACCTGCTGCGACTGATCGGCGACCCGACGCAACGCTACCAGGAAGACCCGGTACGGATGCTGCGGGCCGTGCGCTTTGCCGCCAAGCTGAACTTCGGGATCGAGAAACACACGGCCGCGCCGATTCGCGACCTGGCACCGATGCTGCGGGAAATCCCGTCGGCCCGGTTGTTCGAAGAGGTGCTCAAGCTGTTCCTCTCCGGCTATGCCGCCGACACCTTCGAAATGCTGGTAGACCTGCAGTTGTTCGACCCATTGTTCCCGGCCAGCGCCGAAGCACTGGAGTACAACCCGACCTACACCCACACGCTGATCAGTGAAGCCTTGATCAACACAGACCTGCGCATCAAGCAGAACAAACCGGTCACCCCGGCGTTCCTGTTTGCCGCCCTGTTGTGGCCAGCGCTGCCAAAACGTGTGATGCGCCTGCAAGACCGTGGCATGCCGGCGATTCCGGCCATGCAGGAAGCGGCTCACGAGCTGATCGCCGAGCAATGCCAGCGCATCGCCATTCCGAAACGCTTCACCATGCCGATCCGCGAGATCTGGGACATGCAGGAGCGCCTGCCACGCCGCAGCGGCAAACGCGCCGACCTACTCCTGGACAACCCGCGCTTCCGGGCCGGCTACGACTTCCTGCTGTTGCGCGAAAGCGCCGGCGAGCAGACTGACGGCCTGGGCGAATGGTGGACCGACTATCAGGACGCCAACGACAGCCAGCGCCGCGAGATGATCAAAGAGCTCGGCAGCAAAGGCGAAGCCAGCGGCGATGGGCCGAAAAAACGTCGCCGTAGCAGTGGCAGCAAGCGCAAACGCAGCGCTGGCGATGCCTCGAGCGCCTCTGGCGAGTAAGCCCGTGGAACGTATCTACATCGGCATGGGCAGCAACCTGGCGGCCCCTGAACAACAATTGCGCCATGCCGTCGAGGCCTTGGCGCAATTGCCAAACACCACGCTGGCGGGCGTCTCTGCCTTCTATCAAAGTGATTCCCTGCTCCCGGGCCAACCGCGTTACACCAATGCGGTCGCGGCCCTGGACAGCGCCCTCGCGCCGCTGGAACTGCTCGATGCGCTGCAAGCCATCGAGAATGACCAAGGCCGCGAGCGCCTTGAACGCTGGGGCCCGCGCACCCTGGACCTGGACATCCTGGTATTCGGCGACCGGCTGATCGATGAGCCGCGCCTGAAGGTGCCGCACTATCAAATGCACCTGCGGGCATTCGTGCTTTACCCGCTGGCAGAACTGGCTCCCGCCGGCCTGCAACTGGCCGATGGCCGCTTGCTGAGTGACCTGCTCCACGCCTGCCCGTTTGTCGGCCTGGAACGCCTGCCGGAGGCCTGACACGATCATGTGGGAGCTGGCTTGCCTGCGATGCAGACGACCCGGTGCATCAGGTATGTCGCGGTGATGCAATCGCAGGCAAGCCAGCTCCCACAGTGATCTGCGGCGCCTTTGAATACACCGGTGGACCTGCTGAATCGCATCAGTAACAGCGGTAACACCCCGGCCGTAACAATGCGGTAACACATCCAATTGACTTCCAGAGTTCTCCTCACGACTATAGGCGTCCCGCTGCCGCCTACCCGGCGCTAAAGGGCGCAATCCAGGCCTTATAAGCACTGATCCTTAAGAAAGTGCGCCTGTATAAACGAAGACTCACGCGCGTTACTCGCTGTTTCCAAGCGCCTGAATGAGGACCCTTTTCATGCCAAACGTTACCCTTAGCACCTTGCAGAGCCTCAAGCTCAAAGGTGAAAAAATCACCATGCTGACCAGCTACGACGCCACTTTTGCCCAGGCCAGTTGCCAGGCTGGCGTTGAAGTGCTGCTGGTGGGGGACTCCCTGGGAATGGTCCTGCAAGGGAATGACAGCACCCTGCCCGTGACCACCGATGACATCGCCTACCACACCGCCTGCGTCAAACGCGGTAACGAGGGCGCATTCATCATTGCCGACCTGCCCTTCATGGCCGACGCCACCATCGAACAGACCCTGACCAACAGCGCCAAGCTGATGCGGGCCGGTGCGCACATGGTCAAGGTTGAAGGTGCGGCCTGGCTCGCCGAGTCGATCCGCTTGCTGGCCGAACGCGGCGTGCCAGTTTGCGCACACATGGGCCTGACGCCGCAGTCGGTCAACATCCTCGGCGGTTATAAGGTACAAGGCCGCGGCGAAGCCCAGGCGCGCCAGATGCGCGCGGATGCCATCGCCCTTGAGCAGGCCGGCGCGTGCATGATTTTGCTGGAGTGCGTGCCGAGCGAATTGGCAGCGGAAATCACCCAGGCGGTCAAGGTACCGGTGATCGGTATCGGCGCAGGCGCTGACACCGACGGCCAGGTTCTGGTAGTGCACGACATGTTGGGCCTGTCCCTCTCCGGCCGCGTACCCAAGTTCGTGAAAAACTTCATGACGGGCCAGGACAGCATTCAATCGGCCATCGCCGCCTATGTCAGCGAAGTCAAAGCCGTCACCTTCCCGGGCGCCGAACACGGATTCTCTGCATGAACACCGTCAAGACCGTGCGCGAACTGCGCGCCGCCGTCGCCCATGCCCGCAGCGCGGGCAAACGCATCGGCTTTGTGCCCACCATGGGCAACCTGCACAGCGGCCATGCGACGCTGGTGACCAAAGCCGCGCAACAAGCGGACTTCGTGGTGGCGAGCATTTTCGTCAACCCGCTGCAATTCGGCGCCGGCGAAGACCTGGACAAATACCCACGCACCCTCGCGGCCGACCAGGAGAAACTGCTGCAGGCCGGCTGCAACCTGCTGTTCGCCCCGACCGTCGACGAGATGTACCCCGACGGCATGGCCGGCCAGACGCGCGTCAGCGTGCCGCAACTGTCCGAAGGCCTGTGCGGCGCCAGCCGTCCCGGGCATTTTGAAGGCGTGGCCACGGTGGTCAGCAAGCTGTTCAACATGGTCCAGCCGGACCTGGCGATCTTTGGCCAGAAGGACTACCAGCAACTGGCGGTGATTCGCGCCATGGTTCATGACCTGAACATGCCGATCCAGATTATCGGCGAGCCGACCGTACGCGCCGACGATGGCCTCGCGCTGTCGTCGCGCAACGGTTACCTCACCGAGGAGCAGCGCGCCATCGCACCGGTGCTGTACCGCAGCCTCAGCCAGATTGCCGCAGCGATTGAAGCAGGTGACCGCGACTTCGCCAAACTGCGTGCCGCACAGGTCCAGCAGATCGAAGCGGCAGGTTTTCGCATGGATTACCTGGAGGTCCGCCAGGGCCTGCACCTGCGCCCGGCCACCGCTGACGACAAGGATGTAGTGATTCTGGTCGCCGCCTACCTGGGCGCCACCCGGCTCATCGACAACCTGCATTTGCACCTGAACTGACCCCGCGACACACCCCGCCTGTTGCACTGCCTGATCGGCCGGTATAAAAAAGTACCGGCCACAGCGCAGACAAAGCCAAGACAGATCGACACGCTAGGTTTAATGTATTCGCCCTACGCTATTGGTTGGCGTCGACCTGAGCCTGTCATCTTCACAAAGACAGGACATTCCCGGCTTTGAAGTGTCCTACAGCAGTCCCAGCAATAAAAAGGAAACCCGCAGCGATGGCGTACTACCGCACTCCTCATGACGTTACCGCTCTGCCCGCCTGGCAAGCGCTCAATCAACATCGCCAAGCCATGCAGGATTTCAGCATGCGCGAAGCCTTTAATGCCGACCCCCAGCGCTTTACCGAATTCACCTTGAGCAGCTGCGGGCTTTTCCTCGATTACTCGAAAAACCTGATCACCCGCGAAACCCGCGACCTGCTGGTGGGCCTGGCCAAGGAAGTCGACCTTCAGGGCGCGATCAAGTCGCTGTTCAACGGCGAGCCGGTCAACTCTTCCGAAGGCCGCCCGGCGCTGCACACCGCGCTGCGTCGCCCGGTGGGTGACAAGCTGTCGGTCAACGGCGTGAACATCATGCCGGACGTGCACAAGGTGCTGAACCAGATCACTGACCTGGTCGGCCGCATCCACGACGGCCTGTGGCGTGGCTACACCGAGAAGCCGATCACCGACGTGGTGAACATCGGTATCGGTGGCTCGTTCCTCGGCCCGGAGCTGGTCTCCGAAGCGCTGTTGTCCTACGCCCACAAAGGCGTGCGCTGCCATTACCTGGCGAACATCGACGGCAGCGAGTTCCACGAGCTGACCATGAAGCTGCGCGCCGAGACCACGCTGTTCATCGTCTCGTCGAAATCCTTCAACACCCTCGAAACTCTGAAAAACGCCCAGGCCGCCCGCGCCTGGTACCTGGCCCAGGGTGGTTCGGAGGCCGAGCTGTATCGCCACTTCATCGCCGTATCGAGCAACAACGCGGCCGCCGTGGCCTTCGGTATCCGCGAAGAAAACATCTTCCCGATGTGGGACTGGGTCGGCGGTCGTTACTCGCTGTGGTCGGCCATCGGCTTGCCGATCGCGCTGGCCATCGGCATGTCCAACTTCAAGGAGCTGTTGTCCGGTGCCTACACCATGGACCAGCACTTCCAGACCGCACCGTTCGAAGCGAACATGCCGGTGCTGCTGGGCCTGCTGGGCGTGTGGTACGGCAACTTCTGGGGCGCGCAGAGCCACGCGATCCTGCCGTACGACCACTACCTGCGTAACATCACCAAGCACTTGCAACAGCTGGACATGGAATCCAACGGCAAGAGCGTGCGCCAGGACGGTACGCCGGTTTCCACCGACACCGGCCCGGTTATCTGGGGCGGCGTAGGCTGCAACGGCCAGCACGCTTACCACCAGCTGCTGCACCAGGGCACCCAACTGATCCCGGCCGACTTCATCGTGCCGATCGTCAGCTTCAACCCGGTCTCCGACCACCATCAGTGGCTGTACGCCAACTGCCTGTCCCAGAGCCAGGCACTGATGCTCGGCAAGACCCGCGCCGAAGCTGAAGCTGAACTGCGCGACAAAGGCATGGCCGAAGCTGAAGTAGAGAAGCTGGCGCCGCACAAGGTGATCCCGGGCAACCGTCCGAGCAACACCATTGTGGTTGAGCGCATCAGCCCTCGCCGTCTCGGCGCGCTGGTGGCCATGTATGAGCACAAAGTGTTCGTGCAGAGCGTCATCTGGGGTATCAACGCCTTCGACCAATGGGGCGTGGAGCTGGGCAAGGAGCTGGGCAAAGGCGTCTACAACCGCCTGACCGGCACTGAAGAACAGCCTGCGGACGATGCGTCCACCCAGGGGTTGATCAACTACTTCCGCGGCCGTCACCGCGGTTGATGGTATCAGCACTACAATGAGGGTCTGAACCTGCGGGAGCGGACCCTTGTAGGAGCTGGCTTGCCAGCGATGCAAACACCTCGGTGAAACTCAATACCGAGGTGATGCAATCGCTGGCAAGCCAGCTCCTACGAGGGTCGCAAAGCTCCCCTCTTGTCGCAAAAACAAGAATAAGGATCCCTCATGTTCGATATCAGCACGTTCCCCACCGCCGATGCCGTCCGCCGGGCTGCGCAACTCAGTCAAGAGGACTACCAGCGCCTCTACCGCCAATCCGTCGAGCAACCCGACACCTTCTGGGCCGAGCAGGCCAAGCGCTTTCTCGACTGGACCACGCCTTGGCAGACCGTCCAAAAGTCCGACATCAAGACCGGCGCCGCCCAATGGTTTGCCGGAGGCCAACTGAACGTCAGCTACAACTGCATCGACCGTCACCTGGCGCAACGCGCCGATCAGCCGGCCTTCATCTGGGAGGGCGATGACCCTGCGACATCCTCCAAAATCACCTACCGCCAACTCCACCAAAACGTCAGCCGCCTGGCCAATGTGCTGAAAAGCCGTGGCGTGAAGAAAGGCGACCGGGTGTGCATCTACATGCCGATGATCCCCGAAGCGGCCTACGCAATGCTGGCCTGCACGCGGATCGGCGCGGTGCATTCGGTGGTGTTTGGTGGCTTCTCGCCAGACGCCCTGCGCGACCGCATTCTCGACGCCGATTGCCGCACGGTGATCACCGCCGATGAAGGCGTGCGCGGTGGCAAGCCGGTGGCGTTGAAACAGAATGTCGACAAGGCCCTGGCCAGTTGCCCGGGCGTCAGCACGGTGCTGGTGGTACAGCGCACCGGCGCGACGGTCAATTGGACCGAAGGCCGCGACCTCAAGTATCAACAAGCCCTGGACGCGGTCAGCGACGACTGCCCGCCCGAGCCGATGGAGGCGGAAGATCCGCTGTTTATCCTCTACACCTCCGGCAGTACCGGCAAACCCAAAGGCGTGCTGCACACCACCGGTGGCTACCTGCTGCAAGCCGCGATGACCTTCAAGTACGTGCTCGATTACCGCGACGGCGAGGTGTTCTGGTGCACCGCCGATGTCGGCTGGGTGACCGGCCACAGCTACATCGTCTATGGCCCGCTGGCCAATGGCGCGACCTCGCTGATGTTCGAAGGCGTGCCGAGCTACCCTGACAGCTCACGGTTCTGGCAGGTGATCGACAAGCATCAAGTCAATATCTTCTACACCGCGCCCACCGCCTTGCGCGCGCTGATGCGGGAAGGCCACGGCCCGCTGGAAAAAACCTCCCGCGCCAGCCTGCGCCTGCTCGGCAGCGTCGGCGAGCCGATCAACCCGGAAGCCTGGGACTGGTACTTCAACGCGGTCGGCGAACAACGCTGCCCGATTGTCGACACCTGGTGGCAGACCGAAACCGGCGGCATCATGCTCAGCCCGCTGGTCAGCGCCCAGCGCATCAAGCCCGGCTGCGCCACCCAACCAATGTTTGGCGTGGTACCGGTGCTGCTCGATGAGCAAGGCAAGGAAATCAGCGGCGCCGGCAGCGGCGTGCTGGCGATCAAATCGAGCTGGCCGGGGCAGATCCGCAGCGTGTACGGCGACCCGCAGCGGATGATCGACACCTATTTCAAACCCTACCCTGGTTACTACTTCACTGGCGACGGCGCGCGGCGTGACGAGGACGGCGACTACTGGATCACCGGGCGCATCGATGACGTGATCAACGTGTCCGGGCACCGTATCGGCACCGCCGAGGTGGAAAGCGCGCTGGTGCTGCATGACCAGGTCGCCGAGGCCGCAGTGGTGGGCTACCCCCACGACCTCAAGGGCCAGGGCATCTATGCCTTCGTCACGCCCATGAATGGCGTCGAACCCGACGATGCGCTGAAAAAGCACCTGCTGGACCTGGTGAGCAAGGAAATCGGCAGCTTCGCCAAGCCCGAACTGATTCAATGGGCGCCGGCCTTGCCGAAAACCCGCTCTGGCAAGATCATGCGACGGATTTTGCGCAAGATTGCCTGCAACGAACTGGACAGCCTGGGGGATACGTCCACTCTCGCCGACCCGAGCGTAGTGGACGGCCTGATCGACAAGCGCCTCAACCGATAGGAACCCATGGAATTCATTCGCAGCCGCATCGAAAACCAGCTGATGAGCCTGACCGGCTTGTCGCTGGGCCAACTCGACCTGGAAAACCCCAAGGGTGATCCAGGTCTCTTCGGGCCGAACTCGGTGAGCTGGAAGGTCCATGGCGACTTCAGCAGCATGTTGATTGGCGGCATCAGCGCCTTGATGTTGCAGGCATTGCACCCGCTGGCGCTGGCCGGCGTGTGGGACCACTCGAACTTTCGGCAGGACATGCTGGGGCGTTTACGGCGCACCTCGCAGTTTATTTCCGGCACCACATTTGGTTCGCGGCGGGACGCCGAATGGCTGATCGAGAAAGTGCGCACCATTCACTTGCAAGTGGTCGGCCATGCACCGGACGGACGGCCCTACGCCGCCAGCGATCCCGAACTGTTGACCTGGGTGCATGTGGCGGAAGTCAGCAACTTTCTCGCGGCCCACCTGCGTTATCGCAACCCGGATTTATCCCCAAGGGATCAAGACCGGTACTACAGCGAAATCGCCTTGGTGGCCGAGCAACTGGGCGCCCGCCATGTGCCGCGGTCACGCCAGGAAGTTTCCGATTACCTTGAGCGTATTCGCCCGCAACTGCTGTGTGACGAACGCAGCCACGAAGTGCTGCGCCTGCTGCTCAATGCGCCGTCCCCGAGCACCTTGGCCAAGCCGTTCGGCGCGCTGATGATGCAGGCCGGCATCGACCTGCTGCCGGACTGGGCCAGCGACATGCTTGGGCAGAAGCAAAGCCCGATGCAACGCCAGATGATCCGTGCCGGAGTCAAGCGCAGCGCGCCCTTGCTGCGTTGGGCCATGCGCAATGGTTCGGTGCAACGGGCCCACAGGCGAATGGGCCTGCTGGAGCCATAACTGTTAAACTCCCGCGCCCCAATGACCCTGCAAGGCGCGCGTTATGTCTTCCTTGAATCAGGCGCTGCGCGCCGCCCTCGATCATCGCCAGGACTTGCTTGCCGAGTTGCATGCCCAAGGCACCGACTGCTATCGCCTGTTCCACGGCAGCCAGGAAGGCGCCGGCGGCCTGACTATCGACCGTTATGGCCCGCAACTGCTGGTGCAGAGCTTTCACCAGTCACTGGAAAGTGACGATCTGTTGCACCTGCACCAGGCGATCAACCAGCACCTGGGGTTGGAGTTGCTGCTGGTCTACAACGACCGCTCCCGGGGCAACTCGCGCATCGACCGTGAAGACACGGTGTACCGCGCAGAACCTGCGGCCCTGGAAGACCTGATCGGCCATGAATGGGGCCTCAATTACCGCGTGCGCGGTCGGCATGCCGGGCAAGACCCATTGTTGTTCCTCGACCTGCGCAACACCCGCGGCTGGGTCAAGGCCCACAGCGCCGGCAAAAGCGTGCTGAACCTGTTTGCCTACACCTGCGGCGTTGGCCTGAGCGCCGCTGCCGGTGGCGCCCGCGAGGTGTGCAACCTGGACTTCGCCGAAGGCAACCTGGCGGTGGGCCGTGAAAACGGTCAGCTCAATCCGCAATTGCCGACGATGGAATTCGTGCAGTCGGACTATTTCCCGGCAATCCGCCAGTTGGCCGGCCTGCCTATCAGCCAGCGGCGCGGGCAGAAACTGCCGAGTTATCCGCGCCTGGATCAACGCCAATACGACCTCGTGCTGCTCGACCCGCCCGCCTGGGCCAAGAGCGCCTTCGGCACCGTCGACCTGCTGCGGGATTACCAGAGCCTGCTCAAGCCTGCGCTGCTGGCCACTGCCGATGACGGCGTGCTGATCTGCTGCAACAACCTGGCAAAAGTCAGCATGGAAGACTGGCGCGACCAGGTCCTGCGCTGCGCCGAAAAGGCCGGCCGCCCGGTGCGCGACTGGCAGGTCATGACACCCGGCGCAGACTTCCCGTCACAAGACCAGCAACCACCACTGAAGACCCTGATCCTGCAGCTGTAAGACTTGTCCTAAAAGGTCCCGGGCGCACTAATAAAGGCCCGGCTCTTCGGAACCGTAAACCCGTGCCATACTCCAAGGCACTCTTGAACGACATAGATGGCGTCACATATGCCCAAAGGATTGATTCGCGCCGCTGGCGCCTTGCTGACCGCCCTTGCCCTGTACAGCTTGCTGGGCTTCCTTATTCTCCCGGGTATTGCCCTTCGCGTGGCCAACCAACAGTTGGCCAATTACGCCACTGTGCCGGCGCATATCCAGCGTATCGAGCTCAACCCGTTCAGCCTCGAATTGACCGTGTGGGGCCTGAATATCGGTGAGCCCGGCAAGGAGCAAGTGGCCTTTGAGCGCCTCTATGCCAACCTGCAGGTCGACAGCCTGTGGACCCGCGCCCTGCACCTGGCCGACGTACAACTCGACAAGCCGAAGACCGAGCTGCTGTTCGATAAATCCGGCCAGCTCAACCTGGCACAGCTGTTCAAATTGCCGGCCAGCGAACCGACGCCAACCGATCCGGACGCCAAACCATTCCCGCTGCGTATCGACAGCATCAAGCTGGCGGGCGGCTATGTGCACTTCCAGGATTTGCGCCCTAGTGAGCCGATCGAGTTTCTCTACGACAAACTGGATTTCGAGCTGAAAAACCTCAGCACGCTGCCCGATGACAACGCCGATATGACCTTGGTGGCCGCTGGCCCTGAAGGTGGCCAGATCGATTGGACCGGCAACTTCAGCCTTATTCCGATTGCCTCCGAAGGCAAACTCAAGGTTACCGACGGCAAGATGAAAGTCTGGTGGCCGTATGTGCGTGACGCGGTGCCGCTGGTCCTGGAAGACGGGGTTCTCAACTTCAGCACCGACTACAAGCTGAGCCTGGCCAAGGAAACCGAGCTGAACCTGACCAACGTCGCCCTGAGTGTCGCGCCGTTTGCGATCAAGGCACCGGATGGTCGCCAACTGGCCCGTCTGGAACGCCTGGACGTCAGCGAGACCACGGTCGACCTGGCCAAGCAACAGGTGATCGTCGGCAAGATTCGCAGCAACAAGCTCGAAACCTGGGCGGCCCTTGAGGCCGATGGCCAACTGGATTGGCAGAAGCTGTTTGCCAGCCAGCCTGGCAAGCCTGCAACCGCACCCGAGCCGGCTACCGCCCCCGCCGCCGCTGATTCGCCAAAGCCGGCACCGGCAGCGCCAAGCAAACCTTGGCAAGTGCTGCTCAAGGACGTGCAGTTGCGCAACTATCAAGTGCATCTGGCGGACCGCTCGGCCAAACCGGCAGTCGCCCTGGAAGTCGGCCCGCTTAACCTCGACCTGCAGGATTTCGACAGCCTCAACCAGAGCCCGTTTACGCTCAAACTCGATACCGGCGTGGGCAAACAAGGCAAGCTGCAGGCCACCGGCCAGGTCAACCTGAGCCCGGTCAGCGCCAAGTTGAAAGTGGATACCAAGGACATCGACCTGCGCGTCGCCCAGTCCTACATCAGCCCGTTTATCCGTCTGGAACTGCGAAGCGGCATGCTCGGCAGCAACCTCGACGTGAATCTGAAAAGCACCGAGCCCCTGGCGTTCCAGGTGACTGGCCGGGCACAGGTCGATCAGTTGCACACCCTGGACACCATGAAGACCCGCGACTTCCTGAAGTGGCAGCGGTTGGTGCTCGAAGGCGTGAATTATCAACATGGCGACAGCCTGTCGATCGACAAGGTCAACCTGTTCCAACCCTACGCACGCTTCATGATCAACGATGACCGCACCACCAACATCGATGACCTGCTGATTCCACAGCCGGCCAACAGCGCCAGCAAATCCGCCGCCAAACCTGCGGCCGGTAAAGAAAAGCCCTTGGGCATTCGTATTGGTCAAATTGCGATCAACGATGGTTCGGCCAACTTCGCCGACTTCAGCCTGACCCCGAACTTCGCCACCGCCATCCAGCAGCTCAACGGCCAGATCGGCACCATCGACAGTCGTCAGGCCAAGCCGGCAAGCGTCGACGTCAAGGGCAAGGTCGACCGCTATGCGCCGGTCACCATCAAGGGCAGCGTGAACCCGTTTGATCCGATGGCCGCGCTCGATATCGCCACCAGCTTCAAACGGGTCGAACTGACCACCCTGACGCCGTACTCGGGCAAATTCGCCGGGTTCCGCATCCGCAAGGGCCGGCTCAACCTGGACCTGCATTACGTCATCACCAAGGGGCAGTTGAAGGCCGAGAACAAGGTGGTGGTGGAGCAACTGCAGTTGGGCGAGAAGGTCGACAGCGCAGACGCCGTGGACCTGCCGATTCGCCTGGCGATTGCCCTGCTCAAGGACTCCGACGGCAAGATCTCCATTGAGCTGCCGGTAACCGGTGACTTGAACAACCCGCAATTCAGCGTGATGCCGATTGTCTGGCAGACCCTGCGTAACCTGGTGGTGCGCGCGGCTACAGCGCCGTTCAAGTTTATTGGCGGCCTGATTAGCGGTGGCGGCGCCCAGGACCTGGGCAACGTGTCATTCGCTGCAGGTTCCAGCGAACTGAGCAAGGACTCCCAGTCGGCCCTGGACAGCCTGTCCAAAGCCCTCAAGGAGCGCCCTGCCCTGCGCCTGGAAATCGAAGGCACTGCCGCTGCCAGCAGTGACGGCCCGCTTTTGGCCGCACAACGGCTGGAACGTGAATACCAGTACAACTACTACAAGATCCTTCAGCGCCGTGGCGATAAAGTCCCGGCACAGGCGTCGCTGCTTGAAGTCCCGGAGAAGGAAAAGGCGCCGTTGCTGGAAGGCATCTACCGCACCCGCTTGAAACTGCAGCCACCGCCCGAGTGGAAAAACCTGAGCAGCGATGAGCGCACAGCCAAGCTGCGGGACGGTGTGATCAAGTTCTGGAGTGGCAGCGACGTGCTGCTACGCCAACTGGGCCAGGACCGCGCCAGCGCGATCAAGGACTACCTGGTGGACAAGGGCCAGCTGGAAGATGACCGGGTTTACTTTATCGATGCAAACCTGGGTGAAGCCGAGAAAGATGGTCGGGTGGTGACACCGATGCATCTGGATGCCGAGTAACTCAAACGATGGAGATCCCCTGTAGGAGCGAGCTTGCTCGCGAAGGACGTCAACGATAACGCGTGCTTTCTGAGTCAACGTGTCGTCCTCAGGCTTTTCGCGAGCAAGCTCGCTCCTACAATTTCCCCCCGCAATAGAACAGGCCCCAGCACAAGTGCCGGGGCCTGTAATGGCCACATCCGTGTGGCCGGTCGCATGAACCTGTGAGGTGCATTGAGCGGATATCTAGACTCGCTCGTGGCCGCCTCCGCCTAGTTCAGGCGATTCGTTAAGCGTTACTCTGCTTTCAGGCCATCGGCCGATACAGCTTTAACGCCTTTGATTTTCTTGGTGATATTCACCGCGGTAGTTTTCTGAGCTTCAGTGACCGCTGCGGTCGAAGACAGGGAAACTACGCCTTTGTTGGTTTCGACTTTGATGTCGGTGCCAGGAATACCTTTCTCGGTTACCAGGTCAGCTTTCACCTTGGTGGTAATCCAGGTATCGGAAGTAGTTTCTTTAGCGCCAGCAGCTGCGCTTTTGGTTTTGTCGACGTTGTCAGCCTTGGTCGCGCCGCCAGCCATCAAGCCGTCAGCCGAAACTGCGGTTACACCTTTGATTTTCTTGGTGATCGCTACAGCAGTGGCTTTCTGCGCGTCGGAGATAGCAACTGTGGAGGACAGGGAAACCACACCTTTGTTGGTTTCAACCTTGATGTCCGAACCAGGAATGCCTTTCTCGGTCAGCAAGTCGGATTTAACTTTGGTGGTGATCCAAGTATCCGAAACGCTTTCTTTAGCCTTGGTGGCTTCACCAGCCGCCAGTGTCATTGGAGCTTGGGAAGTCTGAGCAAAGGCCACGTTAGCACCCATGGCCAGGGTCAGAGCGGTAGCAGTAGCGAGAGCGAACTTCTTCATACGAGTAACTCCTGTTTTATTAAAAGTCTGCAGTGTGTGAACCTTGATGCTGCAGCGTTAACAGGGTTATTGCAGGCAGTGTGCCAAGTCTCACACCAAAACTAAATCCTTATAAAACAACAACTTATAAAACAGTCTCATTTTCGGAATCGTGCAACTTGCATGAAGTCGATCGTGCCTGCATGCAAGTTGCGGCTTTGGGATTTTAGTAAGCACCTGATTTTCCGGCACTTTCCCGCAGGCATAAAAAAAGGACTCCGAAGAGTCCCTTTTTTCAGCTGGCAGCGACGGGGTGATTAAACGCCCGAAGCCTTGGCTGCTGCTACGTCCTTGATGGACAGCTTGATACGGCCGCGGTTGTCCACGTCCAGTACCAGCACTTCCACTTCCTGGCCTTCTTTCAGGATGTCGGTCACTTTCTCAACACGAGCGTCGCTCAGCATGGAGATGTGAACCAGACCGTCCTTGCCTGGCAGGATGTTGACGAATGCGCCGAAGTCGACGATGCGCTCAACCTTACCGACGTAGATCTTGCCGATCTCGGCCTCAGCGGTGATACCCAGAACGCGCTGACGTGCCGCTTCAGCCGCTTCCTTGGTTTCGCCGAAGATCTTGATCGAGCCGTCGTCTTCGATGTCGATCGAAGCCTTGGTCTCTTCACAGATCGCACGAATGGTCGCGCCGCCTTTACCGATAACATCACGGATTTTATCGGTGTCGATTTTCATCGCGATCATGGTCGGAGCATTTTCCGACAGTTCGGTGCGGGACTGACCAATGATCTGGTTCATCTGGCCGAGGATGTTCAGGCGCGCTTCCAGGGCTTGGCCCAGAGCGATTTCCATGATTTCTTCGGTGATGCCCTTGATCTTGATGTCCATCTGCAGCGCGGTAACACCTTTGGCGGTACCGGCTACCTTGAAGTCCATGTCGCCCAGGTGGTCTTCGTCGCCCAGGATGTCGGTCAGGATGGCGAACTTCTCGCCTTCTTTAACCAGACCCATCGCGATACCGGCAACGGGTGCCTTCATCGGAACGCCGGCGTCCATCAGAGCCAGGGAAGCACCGCAGACCGAAGCCATGGAGCTGGAACCGTTGGACTCGGTGATTTCCGACACAACACGAATGGTGTACGGGAACACGTCGGCGGCAGGCAGCATGGCTGCAATCGAACGACGGGCCAGACGGCCGTGACCGATTTCGCGACGGCCGGCACCACCCATGCGACCACACTCACCTACCGAGAACGGAGGGAAGTTGTAGTGCAGCATGAACGGGTCTTTTTTCTCGCCTTCCAGGGTGTCCAGCAGCTGTGCGTCACGGGCAGTACCCAGTGTTGCAACAACCAGGGCCTGGGTTTCGCCACGGGTGAACAGGGCCGAGCCGTGGGTTTTTGGCAGAACGCCGACTTCGATGTTCAGCGGACGTACGGTGCGGGTGTCGCGGCCGTCGATACGTGGCTTGCCGTTAACGATATTTTCGCGAACGGTGCGGTATTCGATTTCGCCGAAGGCTGCTTTGACTTCGCTGGAGGAAGGCTGGCCTTCTTCACCGGACAGCTTGGCAACAACCTGGTCCTTCAGTTCACCCAGGCGAGCGTAACGGTCGGCCTTGATGGTGATGGTGTAGGCGTCGGAGATCGCAGCACCGAACTCGGAGCGGATATCGCCCAGCAGTGCGGTAGCTTCAGGCGCAGGAGCCCAGGTCCAGGTTGGCTTGGCAGCTTCAGCAGCCAGTTCTTTAACAGCGTTGATCACAACCTGGAACTCGTCGTGAGCAAACAGTACCGCGCCCAGCATCTGGTCTTCGGTCAGCTCTTTGGCTTCCGATTCAACCATCAACACGGCTTCCGAAGTACCGGCAACGACCATGTCCAGGCTCGAAGCTTTCTGTTGTTCGTAAGTCGGGTTCAGCAGGTAGCCGGTGCTTTCGTGGAAAGCAACGCGAGCTGCGCCGATCGGGCCATCGAAAGGAATACCGGAGATGGCCAGGGCAGCCGAGGTACCGATCATCGCAGCGATGTCCGGATCGGTCTTCTTGCTGGTGGAAACGACGGTGCAGACAACCTGCACTTCGTTCATGAAGCCTTCTGGGAACAGCGGACGGATCGGACGGTCGATCAGTCGGGAAGTCAGGGTTTCTTTCTCGGAAGGACGGCCTTCACGCTTGAAGAAACCACCAGGGATCTTACCGGCAGCGTAAGTCTTTTCCTGGTAGTGAACGGAAAGAGGGAAGAAGCCTTTGCTTGGGTCAGCGGTCTTGGCGCCTACAACGGTCACCAATACGGTGACGTCGTCGTCAACGGTGACCAGCACTGCGCCGGAGGCTTGACGGGCGATACGGCCTGTCTCGAGGGTAACGGTCGACTGACCGAACTGGAATTTTTTGATAACCGGGTTCACGGTGTCCTACCTTCTTTGTGGCTCTTGGGGAACTTGTCTTCTTGCGAAATTCTTGGGCAATGTCGGGAATCGGCCCAACGCCTGTCCAGGGTAAAACGTGTATCCAGATAAAACTTGAGGCTGGAAGCCTGCCATGGGCCAGCGGGAAACCCACTGACACACGACAGCCAACCAACCTCTAGCGCAATCGCTTATTAGCGACGCAGACCCAGGCGACCGATCAGAGCCTGATAACGACCCAGATCCTTGCCTTTCAGGTAGTCCAGCAGCTTACGACGCTGGTTTACCATGCGGATCAGACCACGACGGGAGTGGTGATCTTTACCGTTGGCCTTGAAGTGACCTTGCAGCTTGTTGATGTTGTGGGTCAGCAGTGCAACTTGCACTTCTGGCGAACCAGTGTCACCAACAGCTTGCTGGTAGTCAGCTACGATTTGAGCTTTTTCTTGAACGTCGAGAGCCATGAGGCAATCCTTTTTTCAGGAAACCATCCAAAGGACGGTTTCAACAGGCCAGGGACAAATCCCTGTATCTAAAAATGAGTAGTGACCGTGCCTGTTAACAGCCACCCTCGTTCGGTCATTCTGACCGAATCAGTCGACGCGGCGCGATGCGCCCGTCTTCGCTCACTTCACCGATACCGATAAAGCGACCGTTGTGATCTTGTACCCGCACCATGCCGAACTTCGGGGCATCCGGTGCACGTACCGGCTGGCCGTTAAGCCAGTAGAACGCGCTGTGCTCCGAGAAGTGCAGCAGTGGCCAATCCAGCAAACCGCTGTCCGATGGCATCAGGAAGCGATCAACCGCTTCGTTGCCGCCTTCGGCATGTACCGCTTCCAGCTCTTCCAGCGTGACCGTCTGAGCCAGGGTGAAAGGTCCGGCCTGGGTGCGTCGCAGTTCTGCAACGTATGCGCCACAGCCTAGTTGCTCACCGATATCTTCCACCAGGGTACGGATATAGGTGCCTTTGCTGCAGTCCACCGCCAATCGGGCAGTGTCGCCTTCAGCGGCGAGCAATTCCAAGCGCGCAATAGTAACAGAACGCGGTTCGCGCTCCACCACTTCACCTGCACGTGCCAGCTTGTAAAGAGGCTGGCCATCACGCTTCAAAGCCGAGTACATCGGCGGTATCTGACTGATTTGCCCACGAAAAGCAGGTAAGGCAGCCTCGATATCAGCACGACCAACGGTCACCTCGCGAACCTGCAAAACATCACCTTCGGCGTCTGCCGTGGTGGTGGTCTTGCCCAGTTGCATCAGGGTTTCATAACCCTTGTCGGAATCGAGCAGGTATTGCGAAAACTTGGTGGCCTCGCCGAAACACAAAGGCAATACGCCGGTGGCCAAGGGATCGAGGCTGCCGGTGTGCCCTGCCTTCTCGGCATTGAGCAGCCAGCGGACCTTCTGCAACGCCGCATTGGAGGTAAAGCCAATGGGCTTGTCGAGCAGAATGATGCCGCTGACGTTACGACGGATACGTTTGACCTGAGCCACCGATTACTCCTTGGCGTCTTCAGGCGTGGCGGATTCCGGGTGCTGATTGTCTTCAGCCACGGCCCGCTCGATCAGTGCCGACAGGTGCGCGCCACGCACGACGCTTTCGTCGTAGTGGAAGTGCAACTGTGGAACGCTGCGCAGCTTCATTTCACGGGCCAGCTGCATCCGCAGGAAGCCTGCGGCAGAGTTGAGCACCTTGATGCTTTGCGCGATTTCTTCGCTGTTGTCCTGGCCCATCACGGTGATGAAGATCTTGGCGTGACCAACGTCACGGCTGACTTCAACGGCGGTGATGGTGACCAGGCCAACACGGGGGTCTTTTACTTCACGACGGATCAGTTGGGCCAGCTCGCGCTGCATCTGATCGCCGATACGTTGGGTACGGCTGTATTCTTTTGCCATGTCTTGTTACCTGTTACTGCCACACGGTGAAACCCGTGGGGTCTGAAAGCGGCAAACGCCCGGCCTGACAAAAGCCAGACCGGGCGTTGCGTTTAGAGTCCGGACGCTGCGCCAGGCATTTGCATGCCGGGGCGCCGCGTGGCCCTTGAAGTGCGCGAGTTAGAGGCTGCGAGCAACCTGGACCTTCTCGTAGACTTCGATCTTGTCGCCAGCCTTGACGTCGTTGTAGCTCTTGACGCCGATACCGCATTCCATGCCGGCACGTACTTCGGAAGCGTCATCCTTGAAGCGGCGCAGGGATTCCAGCTCGCCTTCGAAGATAACGATGTCTTCACGCAGTACACGGATTGGACGGTTACGGTGCACAACACCTTCGATAACCATGCAACCGGCGATCGCGCCGAATTTCGGCGAGCGGAACACGTCACGCACCTCGGCCACACCCAGGATGTTCTCCCGGACGTCGCTGCCAAGCATGCCGGTGAGGGCTTTCTTGACGTCTTCGATGATGTCGTAGATGACGTTGTAGTAACGCATGTCCAGGCCTTCCTGCTCGACGATCTTCCGTGCGCCAGCATCGGCACGCACGTTGAAGCCGAACAGTACAGCGTTGGAAGCCAGTGCCAGGTTGGCGTCGGATTCGGTGATACCACCCACACCGCCACCGACAACACGCACTTGCACTTCGTCGTTACCCAGGCCGTTCAAGGCGCCGTTCAACGCTTCGAGGGAACCACGAACGTCAGATTTGAGGACGATGTTAAGCGTCTTCTTCTCTGCCTGGCCCATGTTCTCGAAGATGTTTTCCAGCTTGCCGGCGTGAGCACGGGCCAGCTTGACTTCGCGGAACTTGCCTTGACGGAACAGAGCCACTTCACGGGCTTTCTTCTCGTCCGACAGCACGCTCATCTCGTCGCCAGCGTCCGGGGTACCGTCCAGGCCGAGGATCTCGACAGGGATGGAAGGACCGGCTTCCTTGATTGGCTTGCCGTTCTCGTCGAGCATGGCACGTACACGGCCGTAGTTCGAACCGACCAGCACCATGTCGCCTTGGCGCAGGGTACCGTCTTGAACCAGAACGGTTGCAACCGGGCCACGACCTTTGTCGAGACGCGATTCAACCACAACACCACGACCCGGGGCCGATGGGGTTGCTTTCAGTTCGAGTACTTCGGCTTGCAGCAGAACAGCTTCAAGCAGTTCGTCTACACCGGTACCGACTTTCGCCGAAACCGAAACGAACGGCGTATCACCGCCCCACTCTTCGGAAGTTACGCCGTGAACCGACAGTTCGCTACGGATGCGATCGAGATCGGCGCCCGGCTTGTCGATTTTGTTCACTGCAACTACCAGTGGAACACCAGCGGCCTTGGCGTGCTGGACAGCTTCAATGGTCTGCGGCATTACGCCGTCGTCCGCTGCAACTACCAGGATCACGATGTCGGTCGCCTTGGCACCACGGGCACGCATGGCGGTAAACGCGGCGTGACCAGGGGTGTCGAGGAAGGTAACCATGCCGCGTTCGGTTTCAACGTGGTATGCACCGATGTGCTGGGTGATGCCGCCGGCTTCGCCTGCAGCTACCTTGGCACGACGGATGTAGTCGAGCAGCGAGGTCTTACCATGGTCAACGTGGCCCATTACGGTCACGACTGGCGCACGGGAGAAGGTCTCGCCTTCAAACTTCAGGGACTCTGCCAGGGAATCTTCCAGGGCGGTGTCGCTGACCAGGGTCACTTTGTGGCCCAGCTCTTCAGCAACCAGTTGGGCAGTTTCCTGATCCAGTACCTGGTTGATGGTGGCTGGAGTACCCAGCTTGAACATGAACTTGATGATTTCAGCAGCCTTGACCGACATCTGATTGGCGAGATCGCCAACAGTGATGGTCTCGCCGATCTGCACATCACGCACGACAGGGCCGGTTGGGCTCTGGAAACCGTGGGCGTTGCGTTTCTTCAGCTTGGCCTTGCCACGACCACCGCGGCGGAAGCTGTCGCTTTCTTCGTCGGTAGTACGTGGAGCAACACGTGGCGCTGGCGCCTTCTCTTTGACCGAAGCACGATGCGGAGCGTTTTTACGCTCACCATCGCCACTGCCACGACGATTGTTATCGTCGGCACGTGGTTTGTCCGGGCGACGAGGTTCTTCGCGTTTGCGAGTGTCGGCTGCAGGAGCAGGCGCGGCGGCAACCGGAGCGGCCTCACGAACAGCTTCTACAGGCGCGCTAGGCGCAGCAACGGCCTCAGTGTTAGCAGGTTGCGCAGCAGCAGGCTGGCGACGCGCTTCTTCTTCGGCGCGACGCTTGGCTTCTTCTTCAGCCTTCTGACGAGCAGCATTTTCTACTGCGCGACGTTCTTCCAGTTCGCGTTTGCGCTCGGCTTCGATTTCTTCCGGGCTGCGCTGTACGAAGACTTTCTTCTTGCGTACTTCAACGCTGATGCTCTTGCTACCAGCAACACGCAGGGTGCTGGTGGTTTTGCGCTGCAATGTAATCTTGCGCGGTTCTTCCACTTTCGCCTTGTGGCTGCTCTTCAAGTGAGTCAGCAAAGACTGCTTCTCACTATCGCTCACACCTTCATCGGCGGCGGTGTGCGGCAGACCTGCCTCACGCATCTGCTGCAACAGGCGCTCTACCGGTGTTTTGACCTCATCGGCCAGTTGTTTCACCGTGACTTGCGTCATGCACTTCTCTCCTCAGGCCGCGCCTAATTACTCGAACCAATGGGCTCGGGCGGCCATGATCAACTTGCCGGCACGATCATCGTCAATGCCGTCGATGTCGAGCAGGTCGTCAATAGACTGCTCGGCCAGGTCTTCGCGGGTAATTACGCCGCGCACCGCCAGTTCCATCGCCAAATCCTTGTCCATACCCTCAAGCGAGAGCAGGTCTTCGGCCGGATGGGCGTCTGCCAGCTTTTCCTCAGTAGCGATGGCTTTAGTCAACAAACGATCCTTGGCCCGAGCGCGAAGCTCGTTGACGGTGTCTTCGTCAAAGCCGTCGATGTTGAGCATTTCTTCCAACGGTACGTAGGCAATCTCTTCCAGGCTGGTGAAGCCTTCATCTACCAGCACCTGTGCCAGGTCTTCGTCGACTTCCAGCTCGTCGATGAAGTTGCGCAGGATGTCACCGGTTTCTGCTTGCTGCTTAGCCTGGATGTCCGATTCGGTCATCACGTTCAGGGTCCAGCCGGTCAACTGGCTGGCCAAACGTACGTTCTGACCACCGCGACCGATGGCCTGAGCCAGATTGTCTGCGCCAACGGCGATGTCCATTGCATGGGCATCCTCGTCAACGATAATTGCCGCCACTTCAGCAGGCGACATTGCGTTGATCACGAACTGCGCCGGATTATCGTCCCACAGGACGATGTCCACACGCTCACCGCCCAATTCGCCCGACACTGCCTGGACGCGCGAACCGCGCATACCAATGCAAGCGCCTTGCGGGTCGATGCGTTTGTCCTTGGAGCGGACCGCGATCTTGGCGCGCGAACCCGGATCGCGGGACGCAGCCATGACTTCGATCAGGCCTTCGGCAATTTCCGGCACTTCGATGCGGAACAACTCAATCAGCATTTCCGGCGCGGTACGCGACAGGATCAGCTGTGGGCCGCGGTTCTCGGTGCGGATTTCCTTGAGCAGCGCACGCAAACGCACGCCAACCCGGAAAGTTTCGCGGGAAATGATGTCTTCGCGAGCCAGCAACGCTTCAGCGTTGTTGCCCAGATCGACGATCACGTTGTCGCGGGTGACTTTTTTCACGGTGCCGGAGATGATTTCCCCCAGGCGCTCGCGATAGGCGTCAACGACTTGAGCGCGCTCGGCTTCGCGGACCTTCTGCACGATGACTTGCTTGGCAGTCTGTGCAGCGATGCGGCCGAACTCGATGGATTCAATCTTTTCTTCGACGACATCACCGACCTGGGCGCCAGGATGCGTTTCAGCAACCTTGCTCGGCCAGGTTTCGATGGCCGGATCATCAAGATCGGCTTCTTCGACGACCGTCCAGCGACGGAAAGTCTCGTAGGCACCGGTGTGGCGGTTGATTTCCACACGCAGATCAACTTCGTCTTCAAAACGCTTTTTGGTAGCAGTGGCCAGGGCCAGCTCCAGCGCTTCAAAAATCACGTTTGCCGGTACGCCCTTTTCATTGGATACCGACTCAACAACCAGCAGTACTTCTTTGCTCATCGTACGCCTCGCCTTTCGCAAGCCATTGGATCCGCGGGATCCGCGTCTCAGTCAAAACTGGGAATAATGTTGGCCTTGTCGATCATATCGATCGGCAACAGGAACTCATGGTCTTCTACCTGCACCACGACGTCCTGTTCTTCTACACCGCGCAGAAGGCCCTGAAAGTTGCGTCGCCCTTCAAAGGGAGAGCGCAGCTTGATCTTCACTTGTTCACCGGCAAATTTTGCAAACTGATCAATAGTGAACAGTGGGCGTTCCATGCCAGGCGAGGAAACTTCGAGGGTGTATTCAACGGAGATCGGATCTTCAACATCCAGGACACCGCTGATCTGACGGCTGACAATGGCACAATCGTCCACCAGCACGCCGCCCTCTTTATCGATATAAACGCGCAACATTGAGTGGCGACCTTGAGCCGAAAACTCAATACCCCAGCATTCATAGCCTAGGGCCACGACCACCGGGGCCAACAAGGCCTGCAACTCTTCTAGCTTGCTCGACACCTGAACCCCCTCGTGCATGTATGTGCATGCTGTGCAAAATAAAAAAATGGGCGAAACGCCCATCCTTGAAACGCCGTCGAACAGCGGCGTTGAAAGTGTCCAGCTAACAAAAAGCCCCTTAAAAGGGGCTCCGCTAAAACTGGTTGCGGGGGCCGGATTTGAACCGACGACCTTCGGGTTATGAGCCCGACGAGCTACCAGACTGCTCCACCCCGCGACAAAGCTGGGGCGGAAGTATACGACCGATCCCTTACAGGGTCAATGTAACCTTCCACCTACAAGAAAGCCCGCAACAGCGGGCTCTCCTGATAATTGGTACCGAGAAGGGGACTCGAACCCCTACACCCTATGGGCACAACCACCTCAAGGTTGCGTGTCTACCAATTCCACCACCTCGGCAATACAGCGTTTACAACCTTCTTACTTCTGCTCTTGAGCTGGAGGCACGTCAGTCGCTGGAGTAGCCGACTTTTGCTCTTGAAGCACCGGGACATCATCAGAAGCCGGTTTTGCTTTTGGTACTTCCAACACTGCTGGGTTTGGGAGACCTACTTGAGTCAGCACATGAGCTTTCTCTTTAGCAAAGTAACCTAACCCCAAGCTGGTTATGAAGAAACCGGCGGCAAGTATAGCAGTAAACTTACTAAGAAAGGTAGAGGAACCTTGGCTTCCGAACACAGTATTTGAAGCACCTGCCCCGAAAGACGCACCAGCGTCCGCACCTTTACCCTGCTGCAGCAAAACCAGAGCAACTACGCCCAGTGCACCCAGCAGATGAAAAACAACGATGACTGTTTCCAGCATTTTTTCAGTTTCCCGCGGCGCGACAAATCGCACCGAACTCATCTGCATTCAGGGAAGCTCCACCAATGAGCCCCCCATCGATATCCGGCATGCCGAACAGTTCGACCGCATTGGCCGCCTTCACGCTGCCGCCGTATAGAAGCCGCACACCTCGTGCGACCTCAGAATTCTCTGCCGCCAACTGCGCGCGGATGGCTGCGTGCACATCCTGCGCCTGTTGCGGCGAAGCAGTCAGCCCGGTGCCAATGGCCCAGACCGGCTCGTAAGCAATTACTGCATTTGCAAAAGCACCCACTCCCAGCTCCTCGATGATGCTGCCCAGCTGACGCCCGACAACCTCAAGAGTTTTACCGGACTCACGCTGTTCAAGGGTCTCCCCTATGCACAACACCGGAATCAAGCCACAAGCCTGTGCCGCCGCGAATTTGCGATTGAGTGTCCCATCACGCTCGCCCATGATCTGGCGACGCTCGGAGTGCCCGACAAGCACCAGGGAACAACCCGCATCAACCAACTGACTCGGTGCAATCTCACCGGTCAATGCACCTTGCATGGATTCCACCGCAGAGTTCTGCGCGCCGACCTGAATCGACTTGCCTTTCAAGCCATCAATCACTTGATTGATATACAAGCAAGGCGGGAATACCGCGACATCAACACCGCCAGGCAAGGCCAAATGACGAAGGCCGTTGATCAGCTCAGCGACACTGGCGCGGGTACCGTGCATCTTCCAGTTACCAGCTACCATAGTGCGACGCATGCTGTACCTCGTCGGTCAAAGTGGGCGCAGATGTTACCCAACCACATCATCACTGGCAAGCCGAATTCAGGCGCAAACTTCAGTTACCAGTTTTGCCAGCTCTTCGGCATAGCCGCGAACCTGTGTTTCGTCCTCGCCTTCGACCATCACGCGCACCAAAGGCTCGGTGCCCGACTTGCGCAGCAACACCCGACCACGGCCCGCCATCGCCGCAGTGACGCGCTCGCTGGCCTCCTTGACGGCCGGATGTTCGATAGGGTTGTCACCGCCCGCGAAGCGCACATTCAGCAACACCTGGGGGCACTTGCGCAACGCCTGACGCGCCTGGGCCAGGCTTTCTTCGCGACGACGCAGTGCCAGCAGCACCTGCAGCGCCGCAATGATCGCATCGCCGGTAGTCGTGTGCTGGAAGCAGACGACATGCCCGGAATTTTCGCCACCCACCTGCCAATTGCGTTCCAGCAGCTCAGCGATCACGTAGCGGTCACCGACATTGGCACGCACAAACGGAATACCCAGATCTGCCAGGGCCAACTCCAGGCCGAGATTGCTCATCAACGTGCCAACGACACCGCCTTGCAGCTTGTTACGCTCGTGCAAGTCGCGGGCAATGATGAACAACAGGTCATCGCCATCAACAATCGCGCCGGTGTGGTCGACCATCAATACCCGGTCACCATCACCATCGAAAGCGATGCCCAGGTCAGCATGCTCGGCAAGGACCGCCGCCTGCAACTGCCCCATATGGGTCGAGCCGCAATTGTCATTGATGTTCAAGCCATTAGGCTGGGCCGACAGCACAGTAACGTCTGCGCCAAGCTCCTTGAACACACTCGGCGCTACCTTGTAGGTCGCACCGTGGGCGCAGTCGATGACAACTTTCAGCCCCGCAAAATTGGTGCTGCTTGGCACGCTGCTTTTGCAGAACTCGATGTAACGGCCAGAAGCATCGTTGATCCGCGACACCTTGCCCAGCTTGCTCGACTCGACGACGGTCATCGGCGCATCCAGCAGCTCTTCGATCATGTGCTCGATCTCGTCCGGCAGCTTGGTGCCCTGGCCCGAGAAGAACTTGATGCCGTTGTCATCGTGAGGATTGTGCGAAGCGCTGATCACGATACCGGCCTCAGCGTGAAAGGTACGCGTCAGGTAAGCGATCGCCGGCGTAGGCATCGGCCCCAGCAGCATCACGTCAGCACCGGCAGCGGAAAGACCTGCCTCCAGCGCAGACTCAAACATATAACCCGAGATACGGGTGTCTTTCCCCACCAGAATGCGGCAAGCGCCCATGCTGCGGAACGCCATGCCGGCGGCCCAGCCCAGCTTGAGCATGAAATCTGGGGTAATCGGGAATTCGCCGACCCGACCGCGGATGCCATCGGTGCCAAAATATTTTTTAGTCATAAGTGCTCCATCATTCTTATTCGGCTGATTCAACCGCTGCGATCATTCGCACGACATCGACCGTCTCGGCCACGTCATGCACGCGCAAGATACGCGCGCCTTTGACCACGGCAAGTGCCGCGAGTGCCAGGCCGCCATACAGCCGCTCACCCACGGGACGATTCAACGCCAGACCTATCATGCTCTTGCGCGAAACCCCGACCAACAGGGGGCGACCAAGGGCATGCAGGGATTCCATATGCTTGAACAGGCTTAAATTGTGCTGCAGGGTCTTGGCAAAGCCAAACCCCGGATCAAGGATGATCCGCTCGGGAGCTATCCCCACTGCAGCGCACTGAGCCATGCGCTCGGCCAGAAAGCCTTTCACTTCACCGACCAGATTGTCGTAATGCGGATCGTCCTGCATCGTGCCCGGCTCACCGAGCATATGCATCAGGCAAACCGGCAGCCCCGTGGCAGCCGCCGCGTCAAGCGCGCCGTCCCGCTGCAGGGAACGCACATCGTTGATCAACCCAGCCCCCAGCCGCGCGGTTTCGCGCATGACGGCAGGAGTCGAGGTGTCGACAGAGATAATCACGTCCAGCTCTTGGTGGATGCGCTCGACAATCGGCGCAACCCGCTCCAGCTCCTCCAGGGGAGACACTGCGCGTGCGCCGGGCCGGGTTGATTCGCCACCGACATCAATCAGGGTCGCACCGGCAGCCACCATCGCTTCCGCATGGCGCAACGCAGCATCAAGCTGGCTGAAGCGGCCGCCATCGGAAAAGGAATCAGGGGTTACGTTAAGAATGCCCATAACGTGTGTACGGGCCAAATCAAGAACCCGGCTGCCGCAAGGCAACCGGGTCGAGGACAACGCAGAAGTCATTTCAAACCTTAATGGTCAGCAGCAGGGCCGCCGATCGGGGCTTCAGGGCGCTCGTTCTGCACCACAGGCGGCGTGCCTGAAGTACCCGAACCACCTTCCCAATCGCGAGGCTCGCGAGGCGTACGGCCGGCCATGATGTCGTCGATCTGCTCGGCATCAATGGTCTCGTACTTCATCAGGGCATCAGCCATGGCGTCGAGCTTGTCACGGTTATCGGTGAGGATCTGCTTGGCCGTGCCGTAGCACTGGTCAATGATGCTGCGCACTTCGGAGTCGATCAGCTTGGCTGTCTCACCGGAGAAGCTGGCAGCTTGACCGCCACCGCCACGCCCCAGGAACACCTCGCCTTCTTCCTCGGCATACATCAAAGGGCCGAGTTTTTCCGACAGACCCCACTTGGTCACCATGTTCCGTGCAATCTGGCTCGCACGCATGATGTCGTTGGAGGCGCCGGTAGTCACACCGTCGAAGCCCAGGGTCATCTCTTCAGCAATCCGGCCGCCATACAGCGAGCAGATCTGGCTGATCAGCGCACGCTTGGAGAGGCTGTAGCGATCCTCTTCCGGCAGAAACATCGTAACGCCCAGCGCCCGACCACGAGGAATGATCGATACCTTGTAGACCGGGTCATGCTCAGGCACAACACGACCGACAATGGCGTGACCGGCTTCGTGATAAGCGGTGTTCTGCTTCTCTTTCTCGGACATGACCATCGATTTGCGCTCGGCGCCCATCATGATCTTGTCTTTCGCCAGTTCGAACTCTTTCATTTCGACGATGCGTTTGCCGGTACGGGCAGCGAACAGCGAAGCTTCGTTCACCAGGTTGGCAAGGTCGGCACCGGAGAAGCCTGGAGTACCACGGGCAATCACGGCCGGAGCCACGTCGTCGCCCATCGGCACTTTGCGCATGTGCACTTTCAGAATCTGTTCACGGCCGCGGATATCCGGCAGACCCACCACAACCTGACGGTCGAAACGGCCCGGACGCAGCAGCGCAGGGTCGAGTACGTCAGGACGGTTGGTTGCGGCGATCACGATGATGCCGTCGTTCATTTCAAAGCCGTCCATCTCAACCAGCAACTGGTTAAGGGTCTGCTCACGCTCATCATGACCGCCGCCCATGCCGGCGCCACGATGGCGACCAACGGCGTCGATTTCATCGATGAAGATGATGCAAGGCGCGTGCTTCTTGGCCTGTTCGAACATATCGCGAACACGGCTGGCACCCACACCGACGAACATTTCGACGAAGTCGGAACCGGAAATGGTGAAGAAAGGCACTTTGGCTTCGCCCGCAATGGCCTTGGCCAACAGGGTTTTACCGGTACCTGGCGGGCCAACCATCAGCACACCGCGAGGAATACGCCCGCCCAAACGCTGGAACTTGCCTGGATCGCGCAGGAATTCAACCAGTTCGCCCACTTCTTCCTTGGCTTCGTCGCAACCGGCAACGTCAGCCAGGGTGGTTTTCACCTGATCTTCGGAGAGCAGGCGTGCCTTGCTCTTGCCGAAGCTCATCGGCCCGCCCTTGCCACCCGCACCACCTTGCATCTGGCGCATGAAGAACATGAACACGGCGATAATCACCAGTATCGGGAAGCTGGCTACCAGCAGTTGGGTCCAGATGCTCTGCTGCTCAGGCTGCTTGCCTTCAACGACCACGTGGTTATCCACAAGGTCGCCGATCAGGCCATTGTCCTGGATTGCCGGACGGATGGTCTTGAAGCTGTCGCCATCGTTGCGCTTGCCGGTAATCACGTAGCCATCAACCGCTACGCGCTCGACCTTGCCATCCTTAACTTGCTGGATGAAGTCGGAATAGTTGAGGGTCTGCGGCTCGTTAGGGCTGGAGAAGTTGTTCATCACCGTCACGAGGACAGCCGCGATGATCAACCACAGGATCAGATTCTTTGCCATATCGTTCAATTAACTACCCTCTGAAGCAAGCTCCGCTACTGGCGCGCGCTTCGCATGATATTCACCGGCCTAACTTACTACATTACCTACAACTCTGGCAGGCGCCGTCTGTAACCCTTTGTGAAACTTTGACTACACAATATTCGTAAAGCTTCGTGACGAAAGCGATATAAAAAAACCTATCGCCTCCGTCAAATTCCTCAAAAACGCTCTTCACTGGCAGCGCCTTCAATGCCACGGAAACCACGACCCAGCAAATACTGCTCGCGAGACCTGTCTCGGGAAGAGTCAGGCTTGCGTGTCTGTACCTTGTCGAACAGCTTGCGGATGTTCTTGTGATACTCGTCGAAGCCTTCACCCTGGAAGACCTTGACCAGAAAGTCACCACCCGGACGTAGTACCCGTCCCGCCAGATCCAGTGCCAATTCGCAGAGGAACATGGCTCGCGGCATATCAACAGCTGGTAATCCACTCATATTGGGGGCCATATCGGAAATCACAAGGTCTACCTGCGAATTTCCGACCGCCTCGAGGATCTGTGCCAGCACTTCATCCTGGGTAAAGTCACCATGAACAAAGGTCACATCCGGGATGCTGTCCATTTCCAGGATATCGGAAGCGATCAAACGACCTTGCCCACCAATCAGACGACTGGTCACCTGGGACCAGCCACCCGGGGCGGCACCAAGGTCGATAACGCTCATGCCAGGACGGATCAACTTGTCCTTTTCCTGGATCTCCAGCAGCTTGTAGCTGGCCCGGGAACGGTAGCCATCCTTTTGCGCCATTTTGACGTAAGGATCGTTGAAATGCTCTTGCAGCCACTTAAGGCTAGTTTTGGAACGGGCCACGGGCCACCTCGAAAATAAAACGGGTCGTGATTAACTGGGCGGTCCCGGACTCGCTCGGGTAAACTGGCCGCCGCTTTTTACAAGATCAGACGCAGGGGTCAGATTATGCCGCTCACTCAAGAGCAGAAGAAACAGTACAAATCCATTGGCCACCATCTGAAACCAGTTTTGATTGTGGCTGACAACGGTTTGACTGAAGGTGTGTTAGCCGAACTTGAACGCGCATTGGGCGATCACGAGCTGATCAAGATCAAGGTCAGCATCCTTGATCGCGAGGCGCGCCTGGCAGCCATTGCAGAACTGTGCAAGGTTGGCAAGGCGGACCTGGTTCAGGTCATCGGCAAGATGGCACTGCTGTATCGCAAGAACTTCAGCGCCAACAAGCAACTGTCGAACGTACACCGCTTCAAGTGAAACAAGGGTCACGGGCGTGCTTCGCACGCCCTGCCACTCCATCCCGGCACCGGCTGAACAACCAGCACCAACCCGGAAAACCCTAGCACAAGATAGCTGAACAGCTGCCAGCGCAACGCTTCCGGCAGAAAGATGCGTACCACGCAAAACATTGCGCACGCATACAGCGCCATCAACAGCAGTTGCCCGCGAATATCCCGCCACAAACTCCCCAAGCCTTCGGCCTTGATCAGCACCAGCGCCTGAAGCGTTACGCACGCCGCCGCAAAACCCACCAGCAACGCGCTTAATAATCCGCTGAACTCATCGATCAGCAACGGTGCCAGACCAATCAGGCCCAGCGCCGGCAGTACACCAATATGCAACAGCCATAGGCCGCCAACCCAAAGCATCTGGGCAAACTGCCAAAGCATGGCGCCCGCACGAAGCGGGCGCCGTCTTTCAGATGTGACGAACTTCGACAATCTCGTACTCGATCACGCCACCAGGCGTCTTGACGGCCACCACGTCACCCTCTTCCTTGGCAATCAAGGCGCGGGCCAGCGGCGAACCGACGGAGATCTTGCCGAGTTTGAAGTCGGCCTCGTCTTCACCCACGATGTGGTAAACCACGCTTTCGTCAGTCTCGACGTTGGCGATTTCCACGGTGGTGCCGAAAATCACCTTGCCGGTCTTCGGAATGGTCGTGACGTCGATAACCACCGAGTTCTGCAGGCGGCCTTCGATATCACGGATCCGCGCCTCGACCATACCTTGCTGCTCGCGGGCAGCATGGTATTCAGCGTTTTCCTTCAGGTCACCCAATTCCCGGGCCGTACCGATGTCCTGGCTCAGCTTCGGACGGACGACCTTGGTCAGGTGGGCGTGCTCTTCTTCCAGGGCTTTTGCGCCCTGGACGGTCATTGGGTATTTGATCATGCCTTCAATCCTGCATGTAGATCCTGCAAGCGACGCACGGTTTTTTCAGGACCGAACTTGAGCGCTTCGCAGATAGCTTCGCCAGCAGCAATGGTGGTGGTGCAGTAGATCTTGTGCTGCAAGGCGTTACGACGAATGGAGTAGGAGTCCGCGATCGACTGGCGACCTTCGGTGGTGTTGATGATCAGAGTGACTTCGTCATTCTTGATCATGTCGACCACGTGTGGACGGCCTTCCGTCACCTTGTTCACGCGACGCACTTTCAGGCCGGCAGCCTCGATCAGCTTGGCGGTCCCGGCAGTGGCCACGACTTCGAAACCCAAGTTGATCAGATCACGGGCCACGCCTGCAACCAGTGGCTTGTCATCATCACGCACGCTGATGAAGGCAGTACCACCGGTCGGCAGCACTTCGCTGGCGCCCATCTGGGCCTTGGCGAACGCCTCACCGAAGGTATCGCCCACGCCCATCACTTCACCGGTGGACTTCATCTCTGGGCCCAGGATCGGGTCCACACCAGGGAATTTGGCGAATGGGAACACCGCCTCTTTCACGCTGTAGAAGTTCGGAATGATTTCCTTGGTGAAGCCGATTTCCTTCAAGGTCTTACCGGCCATCACACGGGCGGCAATCATCGCCAGGGAAACACCGATGCACTTGGAAACAAATGGCACGGTACGCGAGGCGCGCGGGTTGACTTCGATGACGTAGATGTCTTCGCCTTGCAGCGCCAACTGTACGTTCATCAGGCCAATCACACCCAGCTCCAGGGCCATTTTCTTGACCTGTTCGCGCATCTCGTCCTGGATGTGCGCCGGCAGCGAGTACGGCGGCAGCGAGCAAGCGGAGTCACCGGAGTGAACACCAGCCTGTTCGATGTGCTGCATGATCGCGCCGATCACCACGTCGGTGCCGTCACAGACCGCATCCACGTCCATCTCGATGGCGCAGTTGAGGAAGTGGTCCAGCAGCACCGGGCTGTCGTTGGACACTTTCACCGCATCACGCAGGTAACGCTTGAGTTCGTCTTCTTCGTAGACGATTTCCATCGCCCGACCGCCCAGTACGTAGGACGGACGCACCACCAGCGGGTAACCAATCTTGCTGGCTGCGCGGATCGCTTCGTCTTCACTGCGCACGGTGGCGTTTGG
This sequence comes from Pseudomonas sp. BIGb0558, assembly GCF_024807515.1. Taxonomy (NCBI): domain Bacteria; kingdom Pseudomonadati; phylum Pseudomonadota; class Gammaproteobacteria; order Pseudomonadales; family Pseudomonadaceae; genus Pseudomonas; species Pseudomonas sp. BIGb0558. Next base: position 134,858 of record NZ_JANUEW010000010.1, on the reverse strand, counting down.
CGGCTGACGCAGGTTCAGACGCTCAACCATCTGCTGGAAGCGCTCACGGTCTTCAGCACGGTCGATAGCGTCAGGGCTGGTACCGATGATCGGCACGCCAGCGGCTTCGAGTGCGCGAGCCAGTTTCAACGGGGTTTGGCCGCCGTACTGGACGATCACGCCTTTTGGCTTCTCGACGCGGCAGATTTCCAGCACGTCTTCCAGCGTTACCGGCTCGAAGTACAGACGGTCGGAAGTGTCGTAGTCAGTGGAAACAGTTTCCGGGTTGCAGTTGACCATAATGGTCTCGTACCCGTCTTCGCGCAGGGCGAGAGCGGCGTGTACGCAGCAATAATCGAACTCGATGCCTTGGCCGATACGGTTTGGACCGCCACCCAGGATCATGATCTTGTCGCGGCCCGACGGCGCGGCTTCGCACTCTTCCTCGTAGGTGGAGTACATGTACGCGGTGTCGGTGGCGAACTCGGCCGCACAGGTATCGACGCGCTTGTAGACCGGGAAGATATCCAGCTTGTGACGATGCGTGCGCAGGTTCTTCTCGGTCACACCCAGCAGCTTGGCCAGGCGCATGTCGGAGAAGCCTTTGCGCTTGAGGCGGAACATCAGGTCGCGGTCGATAGAGGACAGACCGAGGGTCTTGACCTTCTCTTCTTCCTTGATCAGATCTTCGATCTGCACCAGGAACCACGGGTCGATCATGTTCATGCAGAAAATATCTTCGACGGTCATGCCGGCGCGGAAGGCGTCAGCCACGTACCAGATACGCTCGGCGCCCGGCACGGTCAGCTCGCGCTTGAGCACGCTCATGCTTTCCGGGTTGCTCAGGTCGAGTTTCTCGTCCAGACCGCAAACGCCCACTTCCAGGCCACGCAGGGCTTTCTGCAGGGATTCCTGGAAGGTCCGGCCGATGGCCATGACTTCACCAACCGACTTCATCTGAGTGGTCAGGCGGGCGTCGGCTTTCGGGAATTTCTCGAAAGCGAAGCGTGGCAGCTTGGTGACGACGTAGTCGATCGACGGCTCGAAGGATGCCGGCGTCGCGCCGCCAGTGATTTCGTTCTGCAGCTCGTCCAATGTGTAGCCGATCGCCAGCTTGGCGGCGATACGCGCAATCGGGAAGCCGGTAGCTTTCGATGCCAGCGCCGAAGAACGCGATACACGCGGGTTCATCTCGATCACAACCATGCGGCCGGTGTCCGGGCAGATGCCGAACTGGACGTTGGAGCCACCGGTTTCCACGCCAATCTCACGCAGCACCGCCAAAGAGGCGTTACGCATGATCTGGTATTCCTTGTCCGTCAGGGTCTGTGCTGGCGCAACAGTGATCGAGTCACCGGTGTGCACGCCCATTGGGTCAAAGTTTTCGATGGAGCAGACGATGATGCAGTTGTCCTTCTTATCGCGGACAACCTCCATCTCATATTCTTTCCAGCCGATCAGGGATTCGTCGATCAGCAGCTCTTTGGTCGGAGACAAGTCCAGGCCGCGGGCGCAGATTTCTTCGAACTCTTCACGGTTGTAAGCGATACCGCCACCGGTGCCGCCCATGGTGAAGGACGGACGGATAATGCACGGGAAGCCCAGGCGTTCCAGAACCGCGTTGGCCTCTTCCATGCTGTGGGCGATACCGGAACGCGGGCAGTCAAGGCCGATGGACTTCATGGCCTTGTCGAAACGCGAACGGTCTTCAGCCTTGTCGATGGTGTCGGCATTGGCGCCGATCATCTCTACGCCGAACTTCTCCAGAACGCCTTCGCGCTCCAGGTCCAGTGCGCAGTTCAGGGCGGTCTGGCCACCCATGGTTGGCAGCAGCGCGTCCGGACGCTCTTTCTCGATGATCTTGGCAACGGTCTGCCACTTGATCGGCTCGATGTAGGTGGCGTCGGCCATGTCCGGGTCGGTCATGATGGTGGCCGGGTTGGAGTTCACCAGGATGACGCGGTAACCCTCTTCGCGCAGGGCTTTACAGGCCTGGGCGCCGGAGTAGTCGAATTCGCAGGCCTGGCCGATCACGATCGGGCCAGCGCCGAGAATCAGGATGCTTTTTATGTCTGTACGTTTTGGCATGGGTTTGTCACTCAAATCCGCAGGTCAGTCGGCAAGCCGTCTTGAACAATCTTTGAAGAGCCTGAGGGGGCCGCCGGTTTCCCGGGCCACCCTCAGGCCGCTCACTTAGCGTCGCTTGGCCATCTCATTGATGAAACGGTCGAACAGCGGCGCTACGTCGTTCGGGCCCGGGCTTGCTTCAGGGTGGCCCTGGAAGCTGAACGCGCTCTTGTCGGTGCGCTCGATGCCTTGCAGGGAGCCGTCGAACAGCGACTTGTGAATCGCCCGGACGTTGCCCGGCAGAGTCGCTTCATCTACCGCAAAACCGTGGTTCTGGCTGGTGATCATCACGACGCCCGTGTCCAGATCCTGTACCGGGTGGTTGGCACCGTGGTGGCCGTGGCCCATTTTCAGGGTCTTGGCGCCGGAGGCCAGGGCGAGCAACTGGTGGCCGAGGCAGATACCGAATACCGGGATCTCGGTTTCCAGTACTTCCTTGATGGCCTTGATGGCGTAGTCGCAAGGCTCGGGGTCACCCGGGCCGTTGGACAGGAATACGCCGTCCGGCTGCAAGGCCAGCACGTCACTGGCCGGGGTTTGCGCCGGCACCACGGTCACGCGGCAACCGCGCTCGACCAGCATGCGCAGGATGTTGTGCTTGATACCGTAGTCGTAGGCCACGACGTGGTAAGGCAGTTCGCAAGCGTCGATGGTCGCGTGGCTGTCGGTCTTTAAGTCCCAGACAGTGGAGCGCCACTCGTACGTGTCCTTGGTGCTGACGACTTTCGCCAGGTCCATGCCTTTCAGGCCAGGGAAACCTTGGGCTGCCGCAATCGCCGCTTCTTCGGAGATGTTGTCACCGGCCATGATGCAGCCGTTCTGCGAGCCTTTTTCACGCAGGATGCGGGTCAGGCGACGCGTATCGATACCGGCGATCGCCACAACGTTGTTGGCTTTCAGGTAATCGGACAGGGACATCGTGTTACGCCAGTTGCTCGCAACCAGTGGCAGGTCACGAATTACCAGACCCGCCGACCAGACACGATCAGACTCGGCGTCTTCCGGTGTAGTACCGGTGTTACCGATGTGCGGATAGGTCAGGGTAACGATCTGTTGGGCGTAGGAAGGATCGGTAAGGATTTCCTGATAGCCGGTCATGGCGGTGTTGAACACCACCTCTCCAACGGTCTGACCGTCGGCTCCAATGGCTTCGCCGCGAAAAATGCTGCCATCAGCAAGGGCGAGTATGGCTGGCTTAGTCAAGAAGACCTCCCGTAAATAAAGCCTGAAAGGGCGATCGCAGGTTGTAAAAAAGCGGAGTGACGTATGGACACGTCACCCCGCTTCTTCACCGAATTATTCTGCGCGCTTTTAGTGGACACACTAAAGCTGTAGCTTACAGAAAAAGGCTTTTTTGGTCCACCGCTAATGAGCCTTAAAGGCAGGGGAATGCGACAGGACGTCGCCTAGCGGGTAAAAACGGGGCCTTAGAATAATCCTGAGGCCCCGTTTTAGCTACTTCTTAATGCAGATCCAGCACGTCGCGCATGTCATACAGGGCCGGCGCACGCCCATCCAGCCAAAGCGCCGCACGTACGGCACCCTTGGCGAACGTCATGCGGCTCGACGCCTTGTGGGTGATCTCAAGACGCTCACCCTCGGTTGCGAACAGCACCGTGTGATCACCCACTACATCACCGCCGCGAACGGTGGCAAAACCGATGGTGTCGTGAGCACGGGCACCGGTGTGGCCTTCGCGACCGTACACGGCCACCTTCGACAGATCCCGTCCAAGGGCATCGGCAATCGCCTCGCCCATGCGCAACGCCGTACCCGACGGCGCATCGATCTTGTGCCGGTGATGGGTCTCGATGATCTCGATGTCAGCCTCATCCCCCATCACCCGCGCCGCCATGTCGAGCAGCTTCAGCGACAGGTTGACGCCGACGCTGAAGTTGGCGGCGAACACGATAGGAATGTCCTTGCCCGCCTCCATCAGCAGTTGCTTCTGCTCGGCACTCAAACCGGTGGTACCGATCACCATGGCCTTGCCCGCCTTACGGCAGAACGCCAGGTTTTTCAGCATCACCTCCGGCAGGGTGAAGTCGATCAGCACGTCGAACTCGTCGGCGACCTGCTCGAGGTTGCCGGACAACGAAACGCCAATCCGCCCCAGGGACGCCAACTCACCCGCATCCGCACCAATCAAGGTGCTGCCGGGGCGCACAATCGCCGCCGTAAGCCCGGACGCCGGCGAGCGTGCCTGTACGGCTTCAACCAAAGTCTTGCCCATGCGCCCGGCAGCGCCCATCACCGCGATACGTCGCATACTCACTTCCTTACAGGTCGCCGAAGAAGCGCTTCACGCCTTCGAACCAACCAGTGGTTTTTGGCGAATGGGTGTCATCGCCAGCCAGGGAACTGCGGAACTCTTCCAGCAATTCACGCTGACGACGGCCCAGGTTCACCGGCGTCTCTACCGCCACACGGCACATCAAGTCACCAGCACCGCCACCGCGCACCGGCGCAACGCCTTTGCCACGAATACGGAACTGCTTGCCGGTTTGCGTACCCTCAGGGATCTTGAGCTTGACCCGACCATCCAGCGTCGGAATTTCAAGCTCGCCACCCAAGGCCGCATCCACAAAGCTGATCGGCACTTCACAGAACAGATGCTTGCCGTCGCGCTGGAAGATCGAGTGCTCGCGCACATTGATCACCACGTACAGGTCGCCCGTAGGGCCGCCCTGAGTACCCGCCTCGCCTTCGCCCGACAGACGAATGCGGTCGCCGGTATCAACACCCGCCGGCACTTTCACCGAGAGGGTCTTGTACTCTTCGACACGCCCTTCGCCGTGGCACGAATCGCACGGGTCGGAAATGATCTTGCCCTGGCCATGGCAACGCGGGCAGGTTTGCTGCACCGAGAAGAAACCTTGCTGCATCCGCACCTGGCCGATACCGCCGCAAGTCGGGCAAGTGATCGGCGAGGAGCCTTTCTTGGCACCCGAGCCGTCGCACGGCTTGCAGTTGACCAGCGTCGGAACGCGGATATTGACGCTGGTGCCGCGCACCGCTTCTTCCAGGTTCAGCTCCAGGGTGTAGCGCAGGTCGCTGCCACGCTGGGCGCCGCCACGCTGGCCACCACGGCCGCCACCAAAGAAGTCGCTGAACACGTCGCCGAAAATATCGGAGAAGTTCTGACCGCCAAAACCGGCACCGCCGCCACCCATGCTCGGGTCGACGCCGGCATGGCCATACTGATCGTAAGCGGCACGCTTGTTTGGATCACACAGACATTCGTAGGCCTCGTTGGCCTCTTTGAACAGGTCTTCGGATTCTTTGTTATCCGGATTACGGTCCGGGTGGTGCTTCATCGCCAGGCGACGGTAAGCCTTTTTCAGGTCCGCCTCGCTGGAGCCGCGCTCCACACCCAACACTTCGTAATAGTCACGCTTTGCCATAAGTCTTTGCACTCTTAAGGACGTCCGGCAAAACCCTCCTGAGCCTTGCCAAACTCGTTGAGCCCCAATACAGGCCCGGACCCAACTCACGTCAATTCAACGATCCTGGTCGTTACTGCTTTCAGCCGGCAACCGGCCAAAAACGCGGTGACTGTCGCCCGGAAAGCAGGAGCATTCCCGATCACACCGCCAGCATCCGAGCGTTGTCGCATGCTGTAAAAATTCGCGTACCCCAGACACGCCAACGCGGGAGCAAGCTCCCGCGCGGCGACATCCTACCAGTCACCGCTTGTGAGCGGTCAACCGGGCGACCAAGTTACTTCTGGTCTTTTACTTCTTCGAACTCGGCATCGACAACGTCGTCGTGCTTGGCTTCAGGTTCTGCCTGGTGTGCAGCACCGTCAGCCGGCTGGCCTTGTTCGGCGTACATTTTCTGAGCCACTGGCGCAGAGACTTTCGACAGTTCTTCAACCTTGGCTTCGATAGCGGCCTTGTCGTCGCCTTTAACAGCGGCTTCCAGGGCAACTACTGCGGCTTCGATTGCAGTTTTCTCTTCGGCAGTCACTTTGTCGCCAGCGTCAGCGATCATTTTGCGAGTCGAGTGAACCAGTGCATCACCCTGGTTGCGGGCGGCGGCCAGCTCTTCGAACTTGCGGTCTTCGTCGGCGTTGGCTTCAGCATCACGGATCATCTGCTGGATTTCTTCCTCGGACAGACCCGAGTTAGCCTTGATCACGATCGACTGAGTCTTGCCGGTGGCCTTGTCCTTGGCGCCTACGTGCAGGATGCCGTTGGCGTCGATGTCGAAGGTCACTTCAATTTGTGGCACGCCACGTGGTGCTGGTGGAATCTCGGCCAGGTCGAACTTGCCCAGGGACTTGTTCTGACCCGCTTGCTTACGCTCACCTTGCAGCACGTGAATGGTCACTGCGCCCTGGTTGTCGTCGGCAGTCGAGAACACCTGCGATTTCTTGGTAGGAATCGTGGTGTTTTTCTCGATCAGCGCAGTCATCACGCCACCCATGGTTTCGATACCCAGGGTCAGCGGGCTTACGTCCAGCAGCAGAACGTCTTTCACGTCGCCGGCCAATACCGCGCCCTGGATGGCAGCACCCATGGCAACGGCTTCGTCCGGGTTCACGTCTTTACGCGCTTCTTTACCGAAGAACTCGGTAACCAGCTTCTGAACCAGTGGCATACGGGTCTGACCGCCTACCAGGATCACGTCGTTGATCGCGCCAACGTCGATACCCGAGTCTTTCAGCGCAATGCGGCAAGGCTCGATGGTGCGTTGAACCAGGTCTTCTACCAGCGCTTCCAGCTTGGCGCGGGAGATTTTCACGTTCAAGTGCTTCGGACCGGTAGCGTCTGCAGTGATGTACGGCAGGTTCACGTCGGTCGAATTGCTCGAAGACAGTTCGATCTTGGCTTTCTCAGCGGCTTCTTTCAGGCGCTGCATGGCCAGCGGGTCACCTTTGAGGTTCATGCCGCTTTCTTTCTTGAATTCGTCAACGAGGTAGTCGATCAGACGAATGTCAAAGTCTTCACCGCCCAGGAACGTGTCACCGTTGGTGGCCAACACTTCGAACTGGTGCTCGCCATCGACTTCAGCGATTTCGATCACGGAAACGTCGAAGGTACCGCCACCCAGGTCGTAAACGATCACGGTGTGGTCGCCCTTGGCCTTGTCCATACCGTAGGCCAGAGCGGCTGCGGTGGGTTCGTTGATGATACGTTTTACGTCCAGGCCAGCAATACGGCCGGCGTCTTTGGTCGCCTGGCGCTGGCTGTCGTTGAAGTAGGCCGGAACGGTGATCACCGCTTCAGTCACTGCTTCACCGAGGTAGTCTTCGGCGGTTTTCTTCATCTTTTTCAAGATTTCAGCCGAGATTTGTGGCGGCGACATTTTCTGGCCGTTCACTTCAACCCAGGCGTCACCGTTGTCAGCCTTGGCGATTTTGTACGGGACCATCTTGATGTCTTTCTGTACGACTTCTTCGTCGAACTTACGACCGATCAGACGCTTCACCGCGTACAGGGTGTTATGCGGATTGGTCACAGCCTGACGCTTGGCGGACTGGCCCACCAGGATTTCGCCGTCGTTGGCATAAGCCACGATGGAAGGGGTGGTACGTGCGCCTTCCGCGTTTTCAATAACTTTGGATACGCCGTTTTCCAGCACGGAGACGCAGGAGTTGGTAGTCCCCAGGTCGATACCGATAATTTTGCCCATGATTTACTCTCCCGAAACTTAGATTTTGTTGCCGCAGCAGTGGTGGCTAACTGCGGCAGTACTTAAACGCTTGACTTATAGATGGGGCCGTTACGACTTATTTCAAGCCTGCTCATCAATCGAAGGTGCAACAGGTGCAGGAGCCTTGCTCACCACAACCATTGCCGGGCGCAGCAAGCGACCGTTGAGCTGGTAACCCTTCTGGAACACCTTCAATACGCTGTTCGGCTCAAGATCAGCGTTTTCCTGCATCGCCATCGCTTGATGATGCTCGGCATTGAACGGCTCGCCGCCTTGCGGATCGATGGCTTCCAGCTGATAACGCTTCAGGGTGTCCTGGAACATTTTCAGGGTCAGTTCGATCCCTTCGCGCATTGGACGGATGTTTTCGTCGTCCGGGTTGGACAGCTCAAGGCCACGCTCCAGGCTGTCGATGATCGGCAACAGATCACCGGCAAATTTTTCCAGGGCGAATTTGTGAGCTTTTTCTACATCCTGCTCGGCGCGGCGGCGGACGTTCTGCAGATCGGCGGCAACACGCAACGATTGATCCTGTGCGCCTGCCAATTGCTCTTCGAGCACTTGTACACGAGCGGCCAGGTCTTCACCTGCTGCCTGGTTGGCGTCTGGATTTTGCGTATCCTGCGTCTGTTCGTCAGCCATAGATTTCTCCTTTCAAAATCATGCGCGAACTCGACTCGCGCTTCTGTTCCGGTATATGGGGCCACAATTTTCAGGTTCAAGGGTTGAGGCGTTACCAAAAGTCTTTCACTTGTCCTGGATCAATTCCTGCCGATCATTCCCTGTCGCACTTAAAAAGACGTCTATTCAAGCAAATCGGACTAAGCATCAGGATTGTCACCCCAGAACAAAACACTGTATAAATAACCAGACCTAAAGCCTGGGAGCGGCCGTCATGCTGGTGCACCTGTCCGTACATAACTACGCCATCGTTGAACATCTGGATCTTGAACTGGATCGCGGGATGAGCGTAATCACAGGCGAAACCGGCGCCGGCAAGTCGATAATGCTCGACGCCCTGGGTCTGACCCTCGGCGACCGCGCCGACAGCGGCGTGGTACGCCCGGGCGCCGACAAGGCGGATATCCTCGCCACCTTTGACCTGGCGGACATCCCGGAAGCCGAAGCCTGGCTTGCCGAGCGCGACCTCAATAATGAAGGCCCCTGCATCCTGCGCCGGGTGATCACTGCCGAAGGGCGCTCCCGTGGCTATATAAATGGCACGCCCTGCCCCCTCGGCGACTTGAAAGCCCTGGGCGAACTGCTGATCGACATCCACAGCCAGCATGAACACCAATCCCTGCTGAAAACCGACACCCATCGCCGGCTCCTCGACGAATACGCCGGCGCCACCGATCTGGCGCGCCAGGTGCAATTGGCCGCCCAGCGCTGGCGGCAAACCCGCCAGGAGCTGGAGCGCCTCTCCAACTCCGGCGACGAGCAACGTGCCCGCCACCAACTGCTCAGCTATCAACTGGAAGAACTGGAAAGCCTGGGGCTCGGCGAGACCGAACTGGAGCAACTGGAACAGGAACACAAGAACCTGACCAACGCAGAAACCCTGCTGGGCATCTGCCGGCAAGTGGTGGAACAGTGCAGTGAAAGTGATTCCGGGAATGTGCTCAATGCCCTGACGGCGAGCCTCAACCGGCTTTCCAGCGTGAATAACGCCTCCGGGTCGCTGAATGAAGCCACCACGCTGCTGACCAGCGCGCAAATCCAGGTAGAGGAAGCCGTGGGCGAGCTGAATCGCTTCCTCGACCACTTCGATGCCGACCCGGCACGCCTGCAGGATATAGAAGAGCGCCTGGACACCATCTACACCCTGGCACGCAAACACCGAATCCAGCCGACCGAAGTCGCAACCATGCAGCAAAAACTGCTGGATGAAATCGAAACCCTGAATGCCAATGATGAGTCCATCGAGCGTTTGAGCGAAGAACTGGCGTCCTTTGCTCGCCATTATCAAGAGAAAGCCCGAGAGCTGAGCGATCTGCGCCATCAGGCTGCGACCGGCCTGGCCAGCGCGGTGGAGCAGGAAATCCAGCGCCTGGGCATGCCCGGCGGGCGCTTCACCATCGAACTGCACACCAACACCAGCAACGAGCTGCTGCCCAACGGCCTTGAGCAGGTAGAACTGCTGGTCAGCGCAAACCCGGGCCAACCCCTCAAGGCACTGGCTAAAGTGGCGTCCGGCGGCGAGCTGTCACGGATCAGCCTGGCGATCCAGGTGATTACCGCCCAGACCTCACGCGTGCCGACACTGGTATTCGATGAAGTGGACGTGGGGATCGGCGGCCCGACGGCCGAGATTGTTGGCCAGCTTTTGCGCCGGCTGGGCGATCGCGGCCAGGTGCTGACCGTAACCCACTTGCCACAAGTGGCCGCCCAAGGGCATCAACACCTGTTCGTGCACAAGGTAAGGGGCAGCGATGCCACCCATACCGCCGTGTCCAAGCTGAACAAGACCGAACGGGTAGAAGAAGTGGCGCGGATGCTCGGCGGCATCGACCTGACCAAGGAGTCCTTGGCTCACGCGAAGAAAATGGTGGTCACCGCAAAGGTCTGAGGCCTGCTTGCTGGTCATTTTCTTTCTATAGAAAGCACGAAGGCGACCCTAGGGTCGCCTTCGATCGTTTCGCAGAGCGGATCTGCGTAGCTTTCTTACTTTTTCTTACGTATGTAGAGAACCAAGTTGTGATCCACCAAATCGAATCCATGCTGCTCAGCGATCATGTGCTGGAGCTTCTCGATTTCCGGACTGGTGAACTCGATAACCTCATTGGTATCCAGGTCAACCATGTGGTCGTGATGACCGCCGTCAGCCAATTCGAACACTGCATGACCGCCGTCGAAATTATGACGAACCACCAGTCCTGCTGCTTCAAACTGGGTCAGTACACGGTAAACCGTGGCCAGGCCGACGTCCTCGTTAGACTCCATCAGTGCCTTGTATACATCCTCGGCACTCATGTGGCGCTGCTCAGCAGAATCGAGCATTTGTAGAATCTTGACTCGTGGCAGAGTCACTTTAAGACCGGCTTTGCGTAGTTCGCTATTTTCAACCATGGTTAGCTTTCTCGCGGATGCTGCTTCGCAGCTTCTCTTAATACGGGTATGATCGGCGTTTACGTTGTCCCAGCCAAGATAGTGGAAGTCGCCCACCGATGCAAAACACCAAGCTCTTGCTAACCAGTTTCACCTTTGTGGGACTGCTCGCACTCGCCGGTTGTTCATTCCCCGGGGTTTACAAAATCGACATCCAGCAGGGCAATGTCGTCACGCAGGACATGATAGACCAGTTACGCCCGGGAATGACCCGACGGCAAGTACGGTTTATCATGGGCAATCCCCTGCTGACCGACACATTCCATGCCGATCGCTGGGATTATCTCTATAGCATCCAACCTGGTGGCGGTGAACGCCAGCAGGAGCGGGTCAGTGTCATCTTCAATGGCAATGACCAGCTCGTCAGCCTGTCGGGGGACTTCAAACCGGGCGTAAGCCGCGATGAAGCCTTGCTGGGCAAGGACAACGGCACCACCGCCCCTGCGCCCGCGCAGAACGAGGAGAAGCCCAAGTCCGAAGTACCGGCCAAGCCTGGCTCCTTGCTGGACGAGATCCAGAAAGGCGTCGACGGCGTACAAACCGTTCCGGTGCCGACTCCAGAACCTCTGGACGCCAGCCCGCAATAAGTTTGCAACGCTCGATAAAAAGCCCGGCATGCCGGGCTTTTTGTTGCCTGCCGTTTCGCAAGCTAAGAATTCTGTTGTTTTGCCTTGGCCGCCTTGGCCGCACGCAAGCGGCGTATCTCCATCGGGTCGGCCAGCAATGGGCGATAGATCTCGATTCGATCTCCGGCCTGCACACGACGAACATCCGCGTCCGCCACCACCTTACCGAAGATCCCCAAAGGGCAACCCTGCAGATCCAGTTCCGGAAATTGCGCATCTATTCCCGAACCCAGCACAGCAGCCCTGAGGCTTGTGCCCGCCGCTACTGCCAGGCTCATCAACACCTGGCGATCCACCGCGGCGTACACCACCTCGACCTCAACCAATGGCTCAGCCATGCATTTGCTTGGCGCGTTGGCAGAACGCGTCCACCAGGGTATTGGCCGCTTGATTGAACAGCGGCCCCAGGGTGGCACGCACGATAGGGCCGGCATAATCGAACGACAAATCCAGGCTGATCTTGCACGCCTTCTCGTTCAGCGCCTTGAACACCCACACCCCATGCAACTGAGTGAACGGGCCTTCTTCGAGATTCATCTCGATGGACTGCCCGGGCACCAGCGTGTTGCGCGTGACAAAGTGCTGGCTCAAGCCGCCCTTCGCCACCCCCACGCTGGCAACCATGTGCTCATCACTGCTCTCCAACACCTCGGCAGTCGAACACCAAGGCAGGAACTCCGGGTAACGCGCCACGTCGTTGACCAGGTCATAGAGCGCCTGCGCCGGGTAAGGCAGCAGGGCCGAACGTTGAATATGCGTCGTCATGTGAGCGTTATTTCCACAGCTGAGCGGCAAACATCGCGAAAGGACAACAGGATTCGCGAAAGAAAAAAATCTAAAACCAGCCTGCATTGTCCGGGATTCATTCAACACGCTCAAGCACGCAGGTTGACCGTAGCCGACGCGCTCGCAACTCCCTATAATGCCGCCCCTATGGCTAAACAAAAGAAACACCCAACAGGGACCATCGCGCAAAATAAAAAGGCGCGACACGATTACTTCATCGAACATCGGTTCGAGGCTGGTCTGGTCCTGGCCGGCTGGGAAGTAAAAAGTCTGCGCGCCAGCAAGCTGCAACTGGTCGACAGTTATGTGCTGCTCAAAGACGGTGAGGCATGGCTGCTCGGCAGTCATATCACGCCGTTGATGACCGCCAGCACCCACGTGATTGCCGACCCGGTGCGCACGCGCAAGCTGCTGCTCAATGCCCGCGAACTGGAAAAGCTCCACGCCGCCGTGCAGCAAAAGGGCTACGCCTGTGTCTGCCTGTCGTGGTACTGGAGCAAGCACCTGGTCAAGTGCGAGATCGCGCTGGGCAAGGGCAAGAAGGAATACGACAAGCGCGACACCGAGCGCGAACGCGATTCCAACCGGGAATTGCAGCGTGCCGTGCGTAACAAGGGCAAGGAAGACTGACTTTCTTGTGACTTGATGTGGCCGAGGGAGCCCGCTCCCTCAGCCACAACAATCGCTACATTCCCTTGCGCCGCTCCGCCCGGGCCATGCGCTGAACCTCCTGACGCACTTCCTCCAGCACTTCCTGCACATACAGCAGGTGACGTGTTGAGACTTCCCGCGCCTGCTCGGCACGCCCCTCGATAATCGCCAGGTACAGGTCACGATGCTGATTGATCAGCATGTCCCGGGTCTCCGTACGCTGCTGATACATGCCACCAATGTTGGTCACCACGTTGCGCTTGAGCAGGTCGAACAGGCCGCGAATGGTGTGCAGCAATACTGCGTTATGACTGGCCTCGGCGATGGCCAGGTGAAACCTCGCATCCGCCGCGCCCTCTTCCGCACGGCTCACTTCATCTGATCGCGTGTAGCAATCCTGCAATTCTTCGAAAGCGGCAGTGAGCCGTTCGCGATCCACCTCAGTGGCGCGCAACGCTGCGTAATACGCGCACGAAGCTTCCAGGGTCTGACGAAACTCCAGGAGATCACGCTGAGCCTCGGGATTATTTTCCAACAGGTGCAGCAGCGGATCGCTGAAGGTTGAACCCAGCGACTCCACTACATAATTGCCACCGCCCTGACGGCTGACCAACAGACCTTTGGCCGCCAGCTTCTGGATCGCCTCACGCAACGACGGACGCGACACCCCGAACTGCTCGGCCAGTGCGCGCTCGGCCGGCAAGCGCTCGCCCGACTTCAGCGTGCCCTCAAGGATCATGCCCTCAAGCTGCTCGACGATATCGTCAGACAAACGGCGCTGACGCACCTGATCAAACCCCATAACTCACTCTCCACCATCCCGACCACTCGCCGGGGCCCCTATTCTGGCCTATCGCAGCCCATCCGGCACCTATCAGAACGCCCTCGTTTCAGCCGATCAGCACCTGCCCGCGCCCGCCTACGACCAAAGATTCACAAGCGGCAAATTGACACATCCCCCTGAAGACTCTTAACCTAGCCAACGGTGATTGTAAATTGGTAATACCAATTACCCAAATCACTAAAGCAGTGCCTGACCAACAACAATTAGGGGCCACCCCATATGCAAACCTGGCAACAGCTCTACAGCCCGCTCGGCAGCCTCGGCCTGTCCGCACTGGCCGCCGTTATTCCCATCGTATTTTTCTTCCTGGCCCTGGCGGTGTTTCGCCTCAAAGGCCACGTTGCGGGCAGCATCACCTTGGCACTCTCGATCCTGGTAGCGATCTTTGCCTTCCAGATGCCGGTCGACATGGCGCTCGCCGCCGCCGGTTATGGCTTTGCCTACGGCCTGTGGCCAATCGCCTGGATCATCGTCGCCGCCGTATTCCTCTACAAACTGACCGTCAAAAGCGGCCAGTTCGAAATCATCCGCAGCTCCGTGCTGTCGATTACCGACGACCAGCGCCTGCAGGTGCTGTTGATCGGCTTCTGCTTCGGCGCGTTCCTGGAAGGCGCCGCCGGTTTCGGTGCACCGGTGGCGATTACCGCCGCACTGCTGGTAGGACTGGGTTTCAACCCTCTGTACGCCGCCGGCCTGTGCCTGATTGCCAACACCGCCCCTGTAGCGTTCGGCGCACTGGGGATTCCGATCATCGTGGCAGGGCAAGTGACCGGCATCGATGCGTTCAAGATTGGCGCCATGGCCGGTCGCCAATTGCCGCTGCTGTCGTTGTTCGTACCGTTCTGGCTGGTGTTCATGATGGACGGTCTGCGTGGCGTCAGAGAAACCTGGCCAGCCGCACTGGTCGCAGGCCTGAGCTTTGCCGTTACCCAGTTCTTCACCTCGAACTTCATCGGCCCGGAACTGCCAGACATCACCTCGGCCCTGGCCAGTCTGATTTCCCTGACCCTGTTCCTGAAAGTCTGGCAGCCCAAGCGCAGCGCCAATGCGCAAATTGCCGGCGCGACGTCCGGCACTGCCGTCACCGCCAGCGCCGGTGGTTTTGGCCTGCCTCGCAACACCCTGGCCTCGCCTTACAGCCTGGGGCAGATTTTCAAGGCCTGGTCACCGTTCCTGATCCTGACCGTGCTCGTCACCATCTGGACCCTCAAGCCATTCAAGGCGCTGTTCGCCGCGGGCGGCGCGATGTACAGCTCGGTGTTCAATTTCGCGATCCCGCACCTGGACCAACTGGTGATCAAGGTTGCGCCGATCGTTGCTGCGCCAACGGCAATTCCGGCAGTGTTCAAGCTTGACCCGATTTCCGCGACCGGTACGGCGATTTTCTTCTCCGCCCTGGTATCGATGCTGGTGCTGAAGATCGATTTCAAAACTGGTCTGACCACCTTGAAAGAAACCTTCTATGAACTGCGCTGGCCGATCCTGTCCATCGGCATGGTGCTGGCCTTCGCCTTCGTCACCAACTATTCCGGCATGTCGTCGACCATGGCCCTGGTGCTCGCCGCCACCGGCTCGGCATTCCCGTTCTTCTCGCCATTCCTTGGCTGGCTCGGGGTGTTTCTGACCGGCTCCGACACTTCGTCCAACGCCCTGTTCAGCTCGCTGCAAGCCACCACCGCCCACCAGATCGGCGTCAACGACGTCTTGCTGGTGGCGGCGAACACCAGCGGCGGCGTGACCGGCAAGATGATCTCGCCGCAGTCGATCGCCGTGGCGTGCGCCGCAACTGGCCTGGTGGGCAAGGAATCCGACCTGTTCCGCTTCACCCTCAAGCACAGCCTGTTTTTCGCGACGATTGTCGGGCTGATCACCTTGGCCCAGGCCTACTGGTTCACCGGCATGCTGGTGCACTGAGACCTGCGTGTAATAGGGTAAGAACCGACGCCGGGCAGCGATTCCGGCGTCTGCTATTTCTGGAGGACCGATGAGCCTGCCTGCTGCCTTTCTGAGCGACGCCGCACAACTGATCCCGAAAGATCGTCGCTTCGACGATCCACTTTCCACCCTCGCCTTCGGCACCGACGCCAGTTTTTACCGACTGATCCCACAGTTGGTAGTCCGCGTTGAATCGGAAGACGAAGTGGTGGCCCTGTTGCAACTGGCCCAGCGCGACCGCGTGCCGGTGACCTTTCGCGCGGCGGGCACCAGCCTCTCCGGGCAGGCCATCAGCGACTCGGTGTTGATCGTGCTGGGGGACAATTGGAACGGCCGCGAAATTCGCGGCCAAGGCACGCAAATCCGCCTGCAACCCGGCGTGATCGGCGCCCAGGCCAATGCGTGGCTGGCACCTTTCGGACGCAAGATCGGGCCGGACCCGGCCTCGATCAATGCCTGCAAGATCGGCGGCATCGTCGCCAACAATGCCAGCGGCATGTGCTGTGGCACGGCGCAGAACACCTATCACACCCTGGCAGGCATTCGCCTGGTACTGGCCGACGGCAGCCGCCTGGACACAGAAGACCCGGCCAGTGTTTCGGCCTTTCGCCAGCGTCACGGCGACCTGCTCGAACGCCTGGCAACACTGGGCCGCGAAACGCGGGCCAACGCCGAACTGGCTGCAAAAATCCGCCACAAATACCGTCTGAAAAATACCACCGGGTTGTCACTCAACGCCCTGGTGGATTTCGACGAGCCGCTGGATATCCTCAGCCACCTGCTGGTGGGCTCCGAAGGCACCCTGGGCTTTATCAGCGCAGTGACCTACGACACGGTGATCGATCACCCGAACAAAGCCTCGGCCCTGATCGTGTTCCCTGATGTGGAAACCTGCTGCAACGCAGTGACCGTACTCAAAACCCAACCCGTTTCAGCGGTTGAACTGCTGGACCGGCGCAGCATGCGCTCGGTGCAGGACAAACCCGGCATGCCGGCTTTCGTACAACAACTGTCGGAAAATGCCTGCGCCCTGCTGATCGAATCCCGCGCCGCCTCGCCCTCACTGTTGCACAAGCAACTGGCGCTGATCATGGCGTCCCTCGCCAGCTTCCCGGTGGAGAAACAGGTCGACTTCACGGAAGATCCGGTGGAAAACGCCCGCCTGTGGGCGATCCGCAAAGACACCTTCCCCGCCGTGGGCGCCGTGCGTAAAACCGGCACCACCGTGATCATCGAAGACGTGACCTTCCCGGTGGAACAACTGGCCATCGGCGTAAACCGCCTCATCGAGCTGTTCGATAAACATCACTACGACGAAGCGATCCTTTTCGGACATGCCCTTGAGGGCAATCTGCACTTCGTGTTCACCCAAGGCTTCAACAGCGCAGAAGAAGTCGCACGCTACCAGGCGTTCATGGACGACGTTGCCCAGTTGGTAGCCGTCGAATTTGGCGGTTCGCTGAAGGCTGAGCACGGCACCGGTCGCAACATGGCGCCCTTCGTCGAACTGGAATGGGGCAGCGATGCCTACCAGTTGATGTGGCAGCTCAAGCGCCTGCTCGACCCCAACGGTATTCTCAACCCGGACGTGGTACTCAGCGAAGACCCGCAAATCCACCTCAAACACCTCAAACCGCTGCCCGCCGCCGACGAGCTTGTGGATAAGTGTATCGAGTGCGGCTTCTGCGAACCGGTTTGCCCGTCGAAAGGATTCACCCTCAGCCCGCGCCAGCGCATTGTGATCTGGCGCGATATACAGGCCAGGAAACGCGCCGGCGTCGACACCACTGAACTGGAAGCGGCCTATCAATACCAAGGCATCGACACCTGCGCAGCCACCGGGCTTTGCGCCCAACGCTGTCCGGTAGGAATCAATACCGGCGACCTGGTGAAAAAGCTACGCAGCCGCGACGCCGACCGTACGAAAACCGCCGAATGGCTGTCGACGCATTTCGCCACCGCCTTGCAAGGCGCGCGCTTCACGCTGCACGTAGCCAACGGTGCGCGCATGCTGCTGGGCGCTCCACGGCTGGCAAAGCTCTCGGCCACGGTGACCAAGCTGTCCAAGGGGCAAATCCCCCAGTGGACCAACGCCATGCCGCAGCCGGAAAAAGCCATTCGCTTCAGCCCCGCCGTGAACGATGAGCGACCACGAGTGGTGTACCTCGCCGCCTGCGTATCACGCGCAATGGGGCCGGCAGCCGGTGACAAGGAACAGATGTCGCTGTACGACAAAACCCGCGGCCTGCTGGAAAAAGCCGGTTACCAGGTCGTCTTTCCCGACAACCAGGACAACCTCTGCTGCGGCCAACCTTTTGCGTCCAAAGGTTACGCCGAACAAGCCGAACACAAACGCCAGGAACTGATCGGCGCCCTGCTCCACGCCAGCCGCGGCGGCCTCGACCCGATCTACTGCGACACCAGCCCGTGCACCCTGCGCCTGGTGCAGGACCTGGCCGAAACCCGCCTCGACCTCTACGACCCGGTGCGTTTTATCCGCACCCACCTGATGGACCGCCTCGACTTCACCCCCCAGGAAGCCCCGATCGCCGTGCACGTCACCTGCAGCACCCAACACCTGGGAGAAAGCCAGGCGTTGATCGACCTGGCCAGGCGTTGCAGCAAAACCGTGGTGATCCCTGAAGGCATTCACTGCTGTGGTTTTGCCGGCGACAAGGGCTTCACCACGCCGGAGCTGAATGCCCACTCACTGCGCAGCCTGAAGGACGCCGTGCAGCATTGCAGCGAAGGCATCTCCACCAGCCGCACGTGTGAGATTGGTCTGACGCAATATGGCGGCATTGATTACCACGGCCTGGTGTACTTGGTGGATCGGGTTACCCAGGCGCGCGCCCACTAACGCCGCCCTGTTTGGGTGCAAAAAGCCAATGATTCAGGGGTTTTTCGACTAATCCAGCGACAAAACAGAACCCCTGCGCGCTGGCGTAGTCATCTGCATAGGCCTCGACAAACGAGGCTCATCAGTGACCTCGCTGGCTGCACGGAAAACCGGCAGCATCGAGCCCTATTTGCACAAGGAGATACCCATGAAGCGTTCCGCTCTTGCTGGTTTGTTCATTACCGCTGCGATGCTGGCCTCCCCCGCGTTTGCAGCCGGAACAAAAGACGATCTGTGCCAAATCAACCTGGACAAAATCAACAACGGTAAAGCGTTGCTCGCCACCGACACCAGCGGCAAATCCGGCGAAATCGACACCGCCGTTTCCCAGGCCAAAGCGGCCCATGCGGCAGGCGATGACAAGAAATGCATCGAGATCACCTCCAAGGCCCTGCAAAGCCTGCAAGACACGGACAAAGGCGGCAATCAGTAACCCGCTGATTGCCCAAGGCCAACCTTCGGGTTGGCCTTCTGTGACCGATTGACGTACACTGCACAGGCTTGTCACTCACTAAGAAACAACGAGTTACAAGCACGGGGCCGTTTAGGATTCGACGCCGGTTGCGAAACTTTAGGTGCATGCCGAGTTGGTAACAGAACTCGTAAATCCACTGTTGCAACTTCTTATAGTTGCCAATGACGAAACCTACGGGGAATACGCTCTCGCTGCGTAAGCAGCCTTAGCCCTTCCCTCCTGGTACCTTCGGGTCCAGCAATCATCAGGGGATGTCTGTAAACCCAAAGTGATTGTCATATAGAACAGAATCGCCGTGCAGTACGTTGTGGACGAAGCGGCTAAAACTTACACAACTCGCCCAAAGCACCCTGCCCTTCGGGTCGCTGAGGGTTAACTTAATAGAAACGGCTACGCATGTAGTACCGACAGCGGAGTACTGGCGGACGGGGGTTCAAATCCCCCCGGCTCCACCAAATAATCATTTAAAGACGTCCACGGACGTCTTTTTTTGTGCCTGAAATCCAGTAAATACAAGGCTTTAGCGTCCAGCAACGTCCACGAACGTCCCGCAGAATCCACATCACCTAGTATTCCACATGGTATTCCAAGCCCTTCGGTGGTAATTTTTGGAATACCGAACGATGTCATGGAATCCCTCATGTGCGCCCAAGCCACCCGCCTCTCTGATCGCCAACTCAAAGCTGTCAAACCGAAAGACAAGGACTACGTCTTGAGTGATGGGGACGGCCTTCAGCTTCGAGTGAGAGTCAACGGCTCGACGCTTTGGAACTTCAACTATCGGCAGCCGATTACCAAGAATCGTATCAATATGGGGTTGGGCACCTACCCAGAGCTCTCGCTCGCGCAAGCCAGGAAGAAGACCGTCGAAGCTAGAGAACTGCTCGCTCAGGGCGTCGACCCGAAAGAGCATCGGAGCGCGTTGGAGCTAACAAAAAGGCAGGCAACCGAGCACACATTCGAAAACGTGGCGTCTGCCTGGTTTGAACTCAAGAAGGATTCCGTCACCCAAGCTTATGCCGAGGACATCTGGCGCTCGCTCACATTGCATGTCTTTCCAGCACTGGGAACAACACCTATCTCGCAGTGCAACGCCCCGATGGTCATCCGGTTGCTGCGCCCTTTGGAAACCAAAGGCAGTTTGGAGACAGTGAAGCGGCTGACCCAACGACTCAATGAGATCATGACCTACGGTGTGAACTCGGGAATGATCTTTGCCAATCCACTCAGTGGAATTCGGGCTGTTTTCAAAAAGCCGAAAAAGCAAAATATGGCTGCCCTCCGCCCAGAGGAGCTGCCAGAGCTAATGATCGCCATCGCCAATGCGAGCATTAAGAGAACAACTCGCTGCCTAATCGAATGGCAACTCCACACTATGACTCGTCCTGCAGAGGCGGCTACGACGTCCTGGGCTGACATCGACCTCGATAAGAAAACTTGGACGATTCCAGCGGAGCGCATGAAGAAGCGACGCGCACATGTCATTCCGTTGACCGAGCACGCGCTTGCCCTGCTAGAGACGATCAAACCCTACAGCGGCCACAGAGAGTACGTGTTCCCTGCTGATAGAGACCCGCGGACCCACTGCAACAGCCAGACGGCAAACATGGCCCTGAAGCGCATGGGCTTTGAAGGTCGATTGGTGAGCCATGGAATGCGCTCCATGGCCAGCACCATTCTTAACGAACAGGGATGGGATCCAGAACTGATAGAAGTCGCACTTGCGCACGTGGACAAAGACGAAGTGCGTAGTGCATACAATCGCGCCGATTACATAGATAGAAGGCGCCCAATGATGACCTGGTGGAGCGATCACATCCAACAAGCGGCTACCGGAAGCCTGTCCGTTTCCGCTATCCAAAGGGCCACAAGCTTAAAAGTAGTGTCAGCGCAATAGCTCGCAAGAATCGAATGGCGATTGGATGGTTACCACCCTTCCCTCATACTTCAACACGGCCGCCCACACGTGCGTGGATTTTAGATCTGGTGGCACAATGGACTTTAAACGCATCGTCTTCATTATTGTTACGATGTACTGGAAATCCAACTCGCGCGAAATCTCGGAGCCAAGACGCAGCGCGCTGATGACTTGGCGACCGTCAACACAATCGAACAAATGCGTATCATGGACCAAATATCTTGGTCTTATCTGGCGCTGGGGACACAAGCGCATGAGCATCATATCGAAGCAAAAAATCGGCATGTTCTTGATGCCTTTGCTACGCTGTCCCTGCATTGGAAACTTGCGCACCCGGCTGTTGCAGGTTTCGTCAATTGTCATACTGCCAACCGACTTATATAGGCGTTGCGAGGCCTCCTCGAACGCAACAATGGCTTCCGCCACGCTGTCCTTTTGCTCGGCAAAATTACGTCGCAGGCGGATCATAAGGCGACTGCACTCAATCTCCAACTCGTTCTTCGTGCCTTCGAGTGCCTAACATCCTGTTTTCGACCAGAGCCTGAGGTCGCGTTGCTCTGGCAATGTCTTGGTCCTATTAATCAGTCATGTAGCCCAAGGCCAGGATCTTCCATTTTTAAATTCATGCGCCGGTTTTCAGGGCAGTTGGATCAAGGATTTATGAGCCATCAAAAACGGCCTTCTGTTTCAACATGGCCAACAAGCTTTCAGCCGCAACTGACAGTTGCCGCCCCGCTCGGACCATCAGGTGCGCCTCAGCACTTTCGAATACTTCGCTGCGGGTCCTAAGCGCTACAAGCGTACCTTCCGCGATCTCATTGGCCACCGCATGCGAGGACAGAAAGGTCACTCCTAGGTGGGCTTTTACATAGCTCTTGAGGGTGGCGATTGAGTTGGTGACCAGATTGGACTCGAATTGAATGCGATCGTGGTATTGCGCCAGCTTAACCAAGTTGCTTAAGCCAAAGCCGTTGGACATTAAGCCCACCGGGTAGGGGCAAACATCACCCAATGCCAGCGGCTGCTTCTTCTCGGTAAGGGGATGGCCGGGCCAGGTGATGACGCACATTGGCTGTTTGCGCACCATGACCGTACGCACAGCGGGATCAATTGGCGGACGGTATGCCAGACCGATATGAGCCTGGTCACTTGCCAGCATCCGTACTGTGTCGACGGCATTGGCAAACTCCAAAGTAACGACCAGCTTGGGGTGTTGCTGGCAGAAGTCTCGAAGCACCCAGCGGACTAATTCCTCGCGGAAACCTTCACCCGCGACAATGTGAATCTCGCCTCTTTCCAGCCCCTTGAGTTCAGAAATCTGAGTCAGCAGCAATGCTTCGCTTGAACGCCGCTCACGACAGTGGTTGATCACCAGTTTGGCAGCTTCCGTGGGGACGATGCCCCTGCCGTGGCGCTGTAGGAGTTGCACCCCCAACTCGCTCTCTAACTGGTGGATTTGCCGGCTGACCACCGAGGGTTCGATATTCAGGCGATCCGCTGCGCCTCGAATCGAGCCGGTTTCTGCAACCGCTGAAAAATAGTGAAGGCGTCGCTCATTAAGGCCAATTTTCTGCAATTTTGGGAGCTCCTATCTGTTGCCTTTAAGGCAACGCTCATCAGCAACTATAGCTATTGTTTGAAGTTTCTCCCCTCTCCATAATTCCTGTCAACCGAGCGATGCCAAGCTCCTTTAATCGACACAATAAAAATAACTACGGAATTTGTGAGGACTTCACCATGGCTCAAGCAGAACTATTGATCACACCAATCCCCCCCGATGAAGCCCTACGCAAGGCTTATCGCAAAATCAGTTGGCGCCTATTGCCCTTTCTGCTGTTGTGCTATGCCCTCGCCTATTTGGATCGGGTCAATATCAGTTACGCCAAGATTGCAATGCAGCAGGAATTTGGCCTAACCGATGCAGTTTATGGATTGGCGGCAGGGATTTTCTTTATCGGTTATGTAATGTTCGAAGTTCCGAGCAATCTCTGGCTGGCACGTGTAGGAATACGTAAGACGCTCAGTCGCATCATGGTGTTGTGGGGGGTGGCTTCAACTTCGATGCTGTTTGTCCATGACAGCACTACATTTTATGTCCTGCGGTTTTTTCTAGGGGTGTTTGAGGCTGGATTTGCTCCAGGCATGATCCTCTATCTGACGTTCTGGTTTTCAGGCAAGCGTCGCGCTCAAGTAATGGCGTGCGTCCTGTTGGCAGGTCCAGTATCGAACGTCATCGGTGGACCATTGTCGACCTGGATCATGGGGGCTTTCGCCGACCTTCATGGTTTGGCGGGATGGCAGTGGATGTTCATTCTTGAAGGGGCGCCTTGCATTCTTTTGGGTATAACGGCGTTTTTCTTTTTGAGTGACTCACCGGACCAGGCCAAATGGCTGAGTGGAGAAGAAAAACGGTTGCTGGCGAATGATCTAGAGCAAGTACAGGCGTCAAAGCAACATACTTTCGCTGCAGCTTTGAAGGATTGGCGAATTTACCTGATGGCCCTCATTTACTTCTGTCTGATCTGCGGTCTGTATACCGTCAGTTTCTGGTTGCCGAGCATACTGCGGGACGCTGGCGTAAAGGATATTTTCGAAATCGGCCTCTATTCAATGATCCCTTACAGCGTCGCCATTCTCGCGATGCTGATCAATGCTCGGAGTTCCGATCGCTTGGGCGAACGCCGTTGGCATGGCGCTGTGCCCGCCTTTCTGGGGGCGGTAGGTTTAGTGCTGACCGGTTTCAGTTCCGGCAACCTAACGTTGGCGCTGTGCAGTATTACCCTCGCAACGCTATCCACTTACGCGGCCTATGCCGTGTTCTGGGCTGTGCCCTCTAGTTACCTCAAAGGTACTGCCGCCGCCGGGGGCATAGCCCTGATCAACAGCATCGGTGCCTTTGGTGGTTTTGTTAGTCCATCCATCATCGGAGCCTTGAAGACCTTCACCGGTTCGTTCGCTGCGGGGATGGCCGTAATGGCCGTCCTTTTAGTGATCGGCGGTCTTTGCACGTTGACGTTGCGTTTACCGACCCAGGCTCAGCCGTAAGAGCCGGGGATGCGTCCCAACTGACAGCACTTCTGCACTCCCTTATTCACCGCTAGGAATTCACTGTGATGAAGACTGAACCTCACTACTGCAACGTCGATGATCTACGCCCTCGTGCTGAGGAACTGACACGTATTCGCCGTCATATTCACCAGCATCCAGAAATGGCCTACGAGGAGTTTCAAACCGCCAAACTCGTTGCAGAGAGCTTACGGGCCTGGGGGTTCAGCGTAACCGAAGGCGTTGGGGAGACCGGCGTGGTAGGCAGCCTGACGGTAGGCACCGGCAAGAGCATTGGCATACGAGCGGACATGGATGCTCTGCCATTGACCGAGCAGACCGGCTTGCCTTACGCCAGTGTCTATCAGGGAAAGATGCATGCCTGCGGCCACGACGGCCATACCACCATGCTGCTTGGGGCGGCTGAATATCTGGCGCGCACACGAAACTTCTGCGGAACGGTGCACCTCTATTTTCAACCCGCCGAGGAGAAGGGCTTCGATAGCGGTGCGCAACGCATGGTAAATGATGGCTTGTTCGAACGTTTTCCCTGTGATGCCGTATTCGGAATGCACAACCATCCGGGCGAGGCTCCAGGCACCTTCTTATTTAGAAGCGGACCGTTCATGTCGGCCAGCGACAAGGTCGCGATTACCATTAATGGTCTCGGAGGGCATGCGGCTCGCCCACATCTTACAGTGGACCCGGTGGTGGTAGCGTCTAGCATTGTCATGTCACTTCAGACCATTGTTGCGCGCAATATCAACCCTGTCGAACCCGCCGTAGTAACGGTCGGTCTGCTTCAGGCGGGTGTTGCTAATAATGTGATTTCTAACAGTGCCTACCTTGAGCTGAGCATCCGCTCGTTCAGCAAGCTGGTACGTAGTCAACTGAAAGAGCGCATCGAAGCACTGATCCATGCCCAGGCAAACAGTTATGGAGCAACGGCCACAATCGACTATATGGCGGGTTACCCGGTGATCGACAACAACCGAGCGCAAACCGAATTTGCTCTGCAAGTAGCACGGGAACTAGTGGGTGATGAGCATGTGATTGCTCATGCCGATCAGCTTATGTCCAGCGAGGACTTCGCTTACATGCTTGAGCAGCGGCCAGGTTGTTTTTTACGCTTGGGCAATGGCGTTGGAGAAGATGGTTGTATGGTTCATAACCCGGCCTACGATTTTAATGATAAAAACTTACCAATCGGTGCTGCCTACTGGGCGCGCTTGGTCGAGCGGTATCTAAGCTAAATAAAAAATCAGGCCTACCGTAATGCTGGGCTCGTTTTTTTCTGCCTAGGTAATAGAAACCTCTTTGATCACGCCGTATTCGTCCGGCTAGATCACTTGGCCGGACGAAGGCTGTTGCCTCAGAAGGGGTGGTATAAAGGCCACTCTTCTTGGTCTGCAGAACCAACCAATTACTCTGTCAGGCTGACCCGGTGAATCGTACCCGGCCTCCGTTTAGCATAGTGGGTCACTCCGTCATGGCGTTCTGCGCGGCTGCGAAGACATCGCGTGCGGTCGTTGTCCCCGCTACGTGCTCCGTGCCGTCCACACCGAGGTCCATCCATCCCGCATTCACGGCCTCGTACATTTCTTCGGCAGGTCCGGTGCGGTCCTTCGGGATACCGAATTGCTCTAACGCTTGCGCCCACCCTGCACGTGGGATTGCCAAGGCTTTCACGTCGAGATTCAGGAATTCGCCCAATTGCGCCACGACTTCATCCGCAGTGACCATAGAACCCATCTCAATGAAACGCTGCCCTGACCACGCTGGCCCGGTCAAAAGGGTTGCGAACTGCGCGCCGATGTCGTCCGTCGCGACCATGGTTGATTTTCGATTTGTCGGATTATAGAAGACCGGTAACGTTCCGCTCTGCGCGACCTGCAAGCCGAAAAGAAAATTCTCGAAGAATCCGCCAGCGCGCACAAATGCGATTGGCGATATCAGGTCGCGAAAACCTTGCTCCAGAAGCGACAAGGCCATGATCACCCCGTGTCCAGTGGTTCTGTCCGCCCCCATTGACGAAAGCGCCACCACTCGCGGCGGCGCTGCCTTGGCGAGCGCCTCGACATAACTTGCAATCACGCCCTTTGCTTCTTTGTAATCAGGCGACGGCGCCCAGACAGGAGGCAACATGACGAAGGCGCCTTCGACGCCCTTGAGCGCTTGCTCGATGGCTGCCGAATCATTCCAGTCGCCGTCAACCAGTTCCACGCCCTGGTTCGCCCAGTCAACCGTCTTCTCGCGGTCGCGGACCAGAGCGCGCACCTTCTTGCCTTGCGCTAGCAAATGCCTTGCCGTCGCGCCGCCTACATTTCCCGTGATTCCCATTACTAAGAACATGCTTTTTCTCCTGAGTTTGAGGCACAGAGCACTACCCGAATTGTTCAACGGATGAGCGGTAAAATGGCTCGGATTTGGGCAACACGCAGATAGAGACCACCCCAAGTCATCGCTCCCAGAAGCAGAGAAATAATTTCCGGTGGCGATCCCAATTCACCGATGCGGACGTGAGCACAGATCGCGCCTCCCAAAAAGCCCGTCACCAGGATCGCGCCGAGGACAGCGGTGACCGGAATGACATAAAGGATGGCGCAGCCAAGGATGATCGGACCCACAACATGGGTCAGATCCATTGAGAACCCGGTTTCCTGCAACATGCTCGCGATGTGTGCGGGCGCGAAAAGCTGAATAGTGCCGTCTGCCATCAGAGCGATAACGACAAACCCGCTCATTATCCAGCCAGCCCATAGGGCGCGATGCAGGATCACAGCTTTATATACCTGATGCAGCTTCATGGTTTCGGACACTTTTTTCGAGGGGAGTCTCATTTTCGAAGGTACTGTGTCTCTCAAATATGATAAACACAGCCAAAGTGAACGCACTGCTCTTTTAAAATAGAACAATACAAAGGCGTGAAAAATGCAAAACCTCGACCCCCTCCTCATATTCATAACGGTAGCCGAGATGGGGAGCTTCACTCGGGCGGCCGATAGCTTGGGCATCCAAAAAGGAAGGGCTTCCGCGGCGGTCCGCAAGCTGGAAGACGATGTCGGGGTCAGGCTTCTGCATCGAACGACACGTAGCGTTCAGTTGACGGAGGACGGACGCGCATTTCACTCCCGTGCCCGCGATCTGCTTGCTGAAGTCGATGGCCTACACTCAATGTTTGCTAGCGACCATATGGCACTTCGCGGGCGTTTACGGGTCGATCTTCCGACCGAGGTAGCGCGCACAACGATCGTGCCGGCTTTGCCAGATTTCATGGCGGCTCACCCTGGGTTGGAGTTGGAAATATCGAGTACGGATCGACAGGTCGATCTGGTTCAAGAGGGGTTCGACTGTGTATTGCGGCTTGGCCCCATCAGAGACGAAACGCTGGTTGCCCGCTCCCTAGGCCTGTTGCGCATGGTCAACGCTGGCAGTCCCGCTTATCTGGCGCGCTATGGCATCCCTCGCTCGCTAGAAGATCTGCAGCGTCAGGAACATCGGACAATTCATTTTTCTACGATGCTGGGCGCAAGGCCTTACGGATGGGAATATCCGGACGGCGACAGCTACGCGACGCTTCAGTTGCCAGGTACGCTGCACGTCAACAGCTCGCAAACCTATGATGCCGCTGCTCTCGCCGGTCTTGGCTTGATTCAGGCGCCACTCTTGGGGATTGGCCAATACTTCAAGAGCGGAGCACTTGTGGAGATCATGCCCGACTTTCGTCGCCGGGCGCTCCCCGTGTCCCTCGTCGTAGCGCATCGAAGCAATCTGTCGCGCCGAGTGCTCACCTTCATGAAGTGGATCGAAGGGGTGCTGACGCCGTACCTGGAACGGGAAGACTGAATCGCCCCTCATCTAATAGACATAAGACTGCTTCGGGTTGAAAGCCGTCCTTGGCGAGCATCAGTTTCTGGCAAATCTGAGCCTGTTACTACAGGCGAAAATCGACCCATAGCAGACCTACCGAACTGCATGGGCGTCCTTTTCCCAAGCAAGGAACCGTAGCTCGCTGCGCTTAGCCATTCCGTTTGCGGGTCTTGCTCTCCAGGTAGTGTTCGCCCCAGGACTTCATCGCTTCTAGTGTCGGAGTCAGTGTGCTTCCGAGCGCCGTCAGCGTGTACTCCACCCGTGGAGGCACTTCGGCAAATACTTCACGGCTGACAATGCCACTTGCCTCAAGCTCGCGCAGTTGCAACGTCAACGAGCGCTGCGTGACCCCGCCGATCAGCTTTTTCAGTTCGCCGAAACGCTTGGTTCCGCTCAGCAAGTAGTGAATGATCAACGGCTTCCATTTTCCGCCCGCGATGTGGACGGTGATTTCGACCGTGCATCGGTATTGATCGAGCTTGCCACGCGCCATGACGCTGCCTCAGTTCAGATAGAGCCTCGATAGTATACTTTTTATCCTTACGTATAAAGAATGTGCCTACTTGTAAAAAATATACTGGATTTTGACAATGGAGCCTTACGGAAGCATGCCTTCCACGTCGGAGAACAGATCCATGAAAGCCGCTTTTTACGAGCGTCAAGGCCCCGCACATGAGGTGCTTTGCATCGCCGAAATCCCTGATCCCCAACCCGGTCCCGGAGAGGTCCGAGTGCGGGTGCACGTGTCGGGACTGAACCCTACCGACCTCAAGGCCCGCACGGGGTTCTCCTCCGCTATGCCGTTCACGCGAATCATTCCGCACCAGGACGGCGCAGGAGTCATTGACGCCGTGGGCGATCCGAAAGAGGCTAGTCGGGTAGGCCAGCGGGTATGGGTCTATGAAGCGCAATACGGCAGGCCGGCAGGAACCGCGGCCGACTATGTCGTGGTGCCGTCGGCGCAGGCCGTGCCACTGCCTGACAACGTGTCTTTCGAGGTCGGCGCATCACTCGGCATCCCGGCCTTGACGGCTCATCGTTGTCTCTTCGCCGATGGCGACATCCGGAGCAGGAATGTACTAGTGCAGGCCGGAGCGGGCGTGGTCGGCACTGCCGCCATCCTCCTGGCAAAGTGGGCGGGCGCGTGGGTAGCGGCCACCGTCAGGAATGAAGAGCAGGCCGCCGTCGCTCGGGCGGCTGGGGCAGATCTGGTGTTGAACCGTCTAAATGAAGATGTTGCCGCGGTAGTCAAAGCACGCACGGGCAACACGGGTGTGGACCGCATCGTCGACGTTAACGTGAAGGCGAACCTGGATATAGACATTGCATGCCTGGCGCCTGGGGGGGTCATCAGTTCCTACGCGATGACGCATGCCACCGATGCGCTCACCTTGCCGCTGTTAAGCGCGATGGTGCATGGATGCGTGCTGCGCTTCGTGTTTATCTATTCGGTACCCGTGGCGGCGAAAATCGACGCGATTAGGGACATCAACGCCTGCCTGGCCAGTGGCAACTATGTGCCCCATATCGGGATGAGTGTACCGCTGGAGAGGATCGCCGACGCGCACCTCGCTCTTGAATCGGCATCCGTTATGGGCAAGGTACTCGTCGCTTTGTGAGCGAGGTCGGTCACAAAGCCGACATTGCTAAGCGTCCGCTAATGGCCCAGAGTGTGTAAAAACGCTTTCTCGAACCCTTGCTATGATTTCTGAGGATTTCATCGCAGGGATCGCCCATGAAGCGCTTTATCCAAAGTGAACATCGAGGCCAAGGCACCTTACTTCCCGAGAGCCTCGACGACTACGTCAGCGATACCAACCCGGTGCGCGTAGTCGACGTCTTTGTCGATGAACTCGACCTGGTCTCCTTGGGTTTTGAGGGTGCTATCCCAGCCGACACAGGCCGGCCTGCTTACCACCCAGCGATCCTGCTGAAGATCTACATCTACGGCTATCTCAACCGCATCCAGTCGAGCCGACGCCTGGAACGAGAAGCCCAGCGCAACATCGAACTGATGTGGCTGACCGCGCGTTTGATGCCCGATTTCAAGACCATCGCCAACTTCCGAAAAGACAACAGCAGGCCATCCGAGGCGTCTGTCGCCAGTTCGTGGTGCTCTGCCAGCAGTTGGGATTATTCGGAGAACATCTGGTTGCCATCGACGGCAGCAAATTCAAGGCCGTCAACAACCGCGACCGCAATTTCACCAGCGCCAAGCTGCAACGGCGAATGGAAGAAATTGAATCGAGTATCAACCGTTACCTGACGGCACTCGATGCTGCCGATCGGCAAGAACCCACAGCTACCGAGCCCAGTGCCATGCGGTTGGAAGAGAAAATCGCCATGCTCAAAACTCAAATGAAGGAGCTTCAGGCGATCGAAATCCAGCTCAATGAGTCGCCGGATAAACAGATCTCACTGACCGATCCAGACGCCCGTTCCATGAAGACGCGCGGCACGGGAATCGTCGGCTACAACGTGCAGACAGCGGTCGATACGCAGCACCATTTGATCGTTGCGCATGAGGTTTCCAACGTCGGTTCCGACCGCGATCAACTCAGCTCAATGGCCAAGCAGGCCCGCGAGGCCATAGCGTCAGAAACGTTGTCGGTAGTGGCTGACCGAGGTTACTTCAAAAGCGAACAAATCCTGGCTTGTCACGATGCAGGCATCACCGCCTATGTGCCCAAGCCGATGACCTCTGGAGCCAATGCTGACGGGCGTTTCAATAACGATGCCCTCATCTATGACGCGGCAAAAAAACGAATACATTTACCCAGCTTGAGAGGCGCTGATCTGGCACTATTCCTACATTGAAAAAGGCCTGAAGTTGCATCGTTACTGGAGTTCGAAATGCCAGGGCTGCGCGTTGAAATTGCAGTGCACACCGAGCACGGAACGACGAGTTCGGCGATGGGAACATGAAGCCGTACTGGAGCAAATGCAGAATCGGCTGAGCAACGCGCCGGAGATGATGCGAGTCCGAAAACGGACTGTTGAGCATCCCTTCGGGACGCTCAAGCAATGGATGGGTGCGACGCACTTTCTGACCCGAAAGCTTAACGGGGTAAGCGCCGAGATGAGCTTGAATGTGCTTGCCTACAACCTGAAACGGGTCATGAAAATCATCGGCACCACTGGCTTGATGAAAGCGTTAACGGC
The DNA here is from genome assembly GCF_024807515.1 of Pseudomonas sp. BIGb0558. Taxonomy (NCBI): domain Bacteria; kingdom Pseudomonadati; phylum Pseudomonadota; class Gammaproteobacteria; order Pseudomonadales; family Pseudomonadaceae; genus Pseudomonas; species Pseudomonas sp. BIGb0558. The sequence continues at coordinate 103,775 of NZ_JANUEW010000010.1, read as the reverse complement.
GTAAAAACCGGTCTTTTTTGCCCTATCCAAAGGGCTTTAAGAGGTTGCTAAGCGGTTTTAACTGTTCCTGGAAACGTCACAGACTTGATCAGTTTTCGAAACGTAAGCACGGTCTCCTAGCGTAGATATAGAAAACCCAATCTGACGTTTTTACACACTCTGGACCATAAGCTGCCTGTCGTTTAGGCCGCTAGCTGTCTGTGGAAGACCACTGTTTCCAAACCAAGCCAGTCAGTTGACATGAGCGCATATGCAGGACGGCGTGTACCGGTAAACCGTTGAGATGACCGGTAGGTGCGGTTGCCTCTAACGCGCGAATGACGTGTCGACAGCCCCCCTGTTCTCTGGAAATCCCGTCGAAACACGCGCGTTGCAGTCGTGCTTCACATAATTGTCAGCATGGCAGAAGCTTTAAGCCAGCCATGGGTTCGCTTGCAGGTGAGCCGCTTCGAATTGGCGGATGGCATCGGTGCGCTGCAAGGTGCTGCCGATGGCATCCAGGCCGAGAAGTAACGCCTCCTTGCGTAGCCCATCAATGCTGAACGAGATGGATGTCTTATCTGCCAGTGTGATGGTTTGCGCCTCAAGGTCGACCGATATCGAAGCGGTTTCGAGGTTGCTAACCAGAGTGCCAAGCTTATGCAGCTCGGCCTCACTGAGTTGGATAAGTAGCACGCCGTTGCGCTGGCAGTTATCGTAAAAAATGCCAGCAAAGCTGGTACCAATCAACGCGCGAATACCCAACTGTTTGAGCCCCCACACGGCGTGCTCACGGCTGGAACCGCAGCCGAAGTTGGGCCCCACCACGAGAAAACTTGAGCCCTCCCAAGGCGTTTGATTCAGCACGAAATCGGGATTTTTGTCCCCATTGGTCAAAAACCGCAGGTCAAAGAAAAGACCGCGATCCAATCCATTACGGTCGATGCCCTTGAGAAACTGCTTGGGCATGATTACGTCCGTGTCGACATTAGCTGCCAGAATCGGTGCTGCTGTGCCAGTAACCGTTGTAAAGGGCTGCATATCAAGCCTCCTGGGCGAGTTTGCGAACGTCGGTCAGGTGGCCGCTGATAGCCGCCGCAGCAACCATGGCCGGGCTCATCAAGTGAGTGCGCGCACCTGCACCCTGACGGCCTTCGAAGTTACGGTTGGTGCTGGAGGCGCAGCGGTCACCGGGAGCCAACACGTCGTCATTCATGGCCAGGCACATGGAGCAACCCGACTGCCGCCATTCAAAACCAGCGTCGAGAAAAATCTGCGCCAAACCTTCTGCTTCAGCCCGCTCGCGCACCTGGGTAGATCCCGGCACGATCATCGCTCGCACGTGGGCTGCCACCTTGCGCCCACGAATCACTCTGGCAGCATCGCGCAGGTCTTCGATGCGGGCATTGGTGCAAGAGCCGATAAAGGCATGACTGATGGGAACCTCGCTAAGTAACGCGCCGGCTTCCAGGCCCATGTACCGTAAGGCCCGCTGCATATCTTGACGGCGTATCAGGTCCATTTCTTTGAGTGGATCAGGTACCCGCTCGCCAATGTGCACCGTCTGGTCCGGGCTAGTACCCCATGTGACCATCGGTTGCAATTGGCTGGCATCGATGTCGACCTGGGCGTCGAATGTTGCGCCCGGATCGGTGTACAGCTCTTTCCAGCAGGTTATAGCCTGCTCCCACAGAGCCCCCTTTGGCGCGCGGGGCTTGTCGCTAAGGTACGCGTAGACTTTTTCATCGGGTGCCATGAATGCACCCCGCGCACCGGCTTCCACAGCCATATTGCAGATGGTCATCCGTGCTTCCACAGATAGATCAGTGATGGTCTGGCCATTAAATTCAATGGCAAAACCGGTTGCCCCTGAAGCCCCGATCTGACCAATCAAAGCCATGATGATGTCCTTCGACGTAACTCCGTCGCCAAGCGTCCCCATCACGGTCACCCGCATAGTTTTCAGGCGTTTATAGACCAACGTCTGGGTCGCCAGCAGATGCTCGATCTCCGAGGTGCCAATGCCAAAACCAAAGGCGCCCAAGGCACCGTAAGTAGTGGTATGGCTATCACCGGCGGCGATCACCATCCCCGGCAAAATGAAGCCTTGTTCCGGGGCGATGACATGCTCGATGCCCTGACGTTTATCCAGCACATCAAACAGCTCGATGCCGAAGTCCCGACAGTTTTCGCCAAAATAGGAAACTTGTCGCGCACCTCCAGCGTCGGGCATGGTTGCCGTTCGAATCGGCGACGTTGGGTTTACGTGATCAACCACGCCAAGCGTCGCAGACGGACGCCAGACCTTTCTGCCCGCTTCGCGCAGGCCACTGAAAGCCTGTGGGCTGGTGTACTCGTTAGCGACCTGGCGGTCGATGTAGAGAAGAACATGACCATCATCATCGAGCGCGGAGACCGCGTGGGAGTCGATGTGTTTTTCGTACAACGTTCGGAGTTTATTCATGGGGATCAAGCCTTTTTCTCAAGCTCTTCCTGGAGCAGGCAAGCCCACTGAGCGCCGTGCATATCGCGGTCCGCAATGGCACCTTGCACGATGGGTCGCGGCAGACTGATCTTGATAACGTTCAGTGCATCGATCTGGAAAATCTTCACGCCCTCGGGTGCCGTCTTGAGCAAATCCGCAACAGTCTGACTTTTCAGCTTTGGTTCTTTGCACAAGCGCTCAAACACATCGGCGTTTTCGCAAAAAATATCGACAGTCAACCAGAACGGTCCGGCGTTTTTAGAGCGTACGTCGTAGCCAGTATTTGCAAGCGCTGTCATTGGGATACTCCAAAGGTAGAAAACTCGAAAACGAATGGGGCCAATGGGTCGGTGACGGTCATCACGTGATTGAGGACAAATTCGTAGACGACGCCTCGGTCCATAGAGGCCGGTGAAAAAGGAAAAGCGTGCGTGGGCAACGACTCATCGTCTGGCAGCGGGAAGTGCAGCATGTAGGGATTCAGCAGCGACAATATTTCCCGAGTGCGCGTTTCATCCGGTGATGTGACGATGGCTAGAACACCGATTTCAACGGGATCGCCGGTGAGCGCCTCAAGGCTGCCCAAGGCCGAATCCTTGCCAATGGCGCGGAACTGCAAATCGTAGTCGGCAGCCTCAATTTCGAGACTCTTGCGAATGCGTTGGTGCATTGCCTCGTCCATGCAGGCAAGCCATTCCTCGAAGCGCGCCTTGTACTTCGGGTTACGGATGATGCACATGATGGTGGACTGGTATCCCGCCGGCGCAGCGCCCTCAAGCTTTACGGTATAGGTATCCGTTGGCGTCCATACCGAGCCTTCGACACGAACACTTTGCTCATCGAGCGCTGTGTAAGTGGCGGCTTCGACGTTTAGCGAACCACCGGGCTCTACGAGCACATACGGGTTACTGTTTTCATAAAGCATGTGCGCCATTACCGAACGCGGTGTCGCTTTCGCACCGTCGGCGATGGCCTGCAAGGTGAAGCCGTGGTCATCAATGGTGGCCATTACCACGGCCTTACCCGGCGTGGTGGTGCACATCGCACCGCACTCCAGAATCTTGCCAGCATGCCAGGAAGCGCCCGGTGCGGCACCGCGCATGATCGGCAACGAAGCCATCACCGCCGTGTCGGTCGCCCTACCCGCAAAAATAATATCTGCGCCCTTACTGAGCGCATGTATGAACGGTTCTATGCCCATCACGGCGACAATATGAGAACACCGATCAATCAGCGCTTCGTCAATTTCTCGCTGGGGTTGCAGGGAGCTGATGCGCCCTTCCCTTAGAGCCGTCTTTACCGTTTCGCCAAGCTGTTCGCTGTAGATGCATGCTACTTGGACGGTCTGGCCCAGTTCGATTGCCAGCTCCTCGCTGAGCCGACGCATCATGTTGACGCCATCGTCCGAGCCGCAGGTTCCGCAACTACCCACGATTAATGGGATACCCAGTTTTGCCCGGGCGATCATCAAGGTGCGCAGCTCAGACTTGAGCACCATGACTGACGATTTGGTCTTGCCCGTGCCCAGGTAATGCGGCCCGGAGTCAGTGGAGCCAGAATCTGTGGCGATCACATCGGGAAGTTCAAGTAGGGCCTGTTCGAAAGCAGCTAACGGCAGGCCTGAGCCCATCGAACCGGATGGGACCAGCACTTTTATAGACGTGTTCATGTCGAGTCCTTAGTAGATAGTGTTATCGGCCGTCAGCAATTGTGCAGTCGGGGGGCAGAGCCGTTCCGTCGAATACGGCAACCACGCACCGAGCCGCCACCAGGTTGGTCCGGTCAAGCCCTTCACGGGTAGAGGCGCCGGAGTGAGGCGTTGCAATGACATTCGGCAAGGCAATCAGCGCGTCGGTCACCGGTTTATAAGCGGGGTCGGACTCGCTCAGGAATACATCAAGTCCAGCGCCGGCAATGCGGTTTTCGGCCAAGGCGGTCAGTAGGTCTTTGTCGTCGACCAAACCACCGCGGGCGGTATTGATTAGGTAGGCACTGGGCTTCATCCGCTGCAAAGCAGCGCCATTGATCAAACACTGCGTGGCCGGGTTGAGTGGCGCATGCAGCGTGACGTAGTCACTTTCGGCAAGCAGCGTATCGAGGTCGACATAGGTCACACCTGTCTTCCGGGCATAATCAGCGTCAGGCTCCGGCGCCACGGCTAATATCCGCGCCTCGAAACCGATCAACCTTTGCACCACCGCTCGGCCAATACGACCCAAGCCAATAATGCCGACGGTTTTGCGGTACAGATCGGTGCCCAACAGGATCGACCAATCGCCGGCGATCATCCGCTCTTGCGACTCTCGAATGCGGTGGCCCAGTGACAACATCATTGCCAGGGTTCGGTCGGCGACGCAGGCGTCATTGCTGCCCACCGCGATGGTTGCAACCTTGCCATGGGCATTTACCGCCGCCACGTCGACACGCTCATAACCCACGCCACGGCGAGCGATGACCTGCAGGCGAGGTAAGGCGGCGAGCAAGCTTGCGGTGACATGCGCGTGGCCGACAATCCAGCCATCGCAGTCTGTTAACAGCTCCACCAGCGCCTCCTGCGAAAGACCACCGTCGGCCTGACCCGCCGGAAGGTCGGCTATCACCACCTCACAGCCGGCATCGCGTAACCAGTGGATGGTCGCCTCGTCGAAAAAACGCTGAGTGACGACAATCTTTCGTTTGTTCAACGTCATATCAGGCCACATCCGATTGACGTTCTGTCTGGGTTACCATCAGCGACGATGGATATTCGATGTCAATGACCAGGTTGTAATGCTCATCGACAGTGAACTGACAGTCCGGCCCGACGCTGCAACTCGACTCGCGCTCCTCTATTACTGCAGGTCCAGTGAGCAGGGTGCCCGGAGCAATGGCGTATCGGTCGTAGACAGCGGCAGTGAGGTCGCCAAACTCAGGAAAATACACTTGGCGCTCGCCGCGTCGTGCTTCGGTATTCGCCTGGCTATAGGCAAGGCTGATGTCTTGCTCGGGGAGCGAGGCCGTCAGCCGCCAATTGATAGCTTCAACCGGCACGCCCTTGACCATGCGATCAAAGCGCTCCAGGTATGAATCAAGGAATGCCTGACGAATCACCTCGATATCCTGGTTACCCAGCAGTCCTCTGGGGATCGGTACGGATATCTCGAAACCCTGTCCCAGGTAACGCATGTCCACTGACCACGCCATGTGAATGGCTTGTGCATTGCCACCGGCTTGTACCAGCAGGTTTGTGCAATAGGCCTCCATCTCGTCATAGATGGATTGCACGTGCGCCCAATCGGCGTGGTCGAGCTGGGTCACGTAACCACGAACTTGATCTACAGCAGGTGCGGCAACCAGGAAACCGAAAGCGGAAATAACCCCTGCGCCCATCGGGACGACCAGGCGCCGAACCTTGAGCAGCTTCGCCAACCCGTATGCGTGCACTGGGCCCGCACCCCCGAAGGCATACATGGTGTAGGCACGCGGGTCCTTGCCCTTTTCAGCCAAGTGCATCCGCGTAGCGGCAGCCATGCTCTCGTTGACGATGCTCTGGATGCCGCGTGCGACCGTTACGGCATCGGTTTCCAGGGGTTTGGCCAGCTTTTTATGCATGGCGTCCTTGACCTTGCCAAGCGACAGGTTGAGTTCACCGCCTAGGAAATACTCGGGATTGAGGTTGCCCAGAAGCAGATCTGCGTCCGTCACGGTAGGCTCGGTCCCGCCCTTGCCGTAGCACACAGGCCCCGGCACCGAACTCGCGCTTCGCGGGCCGACCTTCATCAGCCCCAGTTCATCGATGCGGGCAATCGATCCGCCGCCCGAACCGATTTCAATCATGTCAATTACGGTGACTTTAAGGGGCAGTCCAGAACCTTGCTTGAAGCGGCTCAGCCGCCCAGCTTCGAAATCATGTTTAACGTGAGGCCGACCGTTCTCGATCAAACACATCTTCGCGGTCGTACCGCCCATGTCGAAGGAGATGATCTTGTCTTCGGCGATTTGCCGGGCCGTGAATGCAGCCGCCATGGCGCCCGCCGCTGGCCCTGACTCGATTAACCGGACAGGAAAGGCCTTGGCATCATCGATGGTGGTCACCCCGCCACCTGACAACATGATGTACAGGTCGCCCGCAAAACCCAGCCCCTGCAACTCTGCGCTCAAGCTATTCATGTAGCCGTGAACCCGCGGCTGGACATACGCATTGACACACGCCGTGCTGGTGCGGTCGAACTCCCGAATTTCCGGCGCCACGCTGGATGACAGGGTCACCAGCAAGTCGGGGTAGAGTTCAGCAATGATCTGCGCGGCGCGCTTCTCGTGAACCGGGTTGCGATACGAATGCATGAAGGCAATGGCCAGCGACTCTATCTGATGCACTTCCACCAAGTGCGTCACCGCTTCGGCAACGGCGGCTTCGTTAAGCGGGGCATGCTCAACACCATCTGCCCTGATCCGGCCAGCGATACCCAGCCGCAGTGAGCGGGGAACAAGGACCGGAACGGCCTCTAGAAAAAGGTCGTCCACGTCGTAGCGACTTTCCCGGCCCATTTCCAGTACATCACGGAAACCTTCTGTGGCCAGTAACCCCACCTTCGCCCCAGTGCGCTCGAGCACCGTGTTGGTGATCAACGTCGTGCCGTGGACGATGGTCTGGATTTGCCCAGCCAACGTGTCTGTTTCCTTGAGCAGGCGCTGGATACCCTCAATAATCGCGCGGCTCGGGGCTTCAGGAGTGGTCAGACGTTTGCCGGTACGCGTGATGCCGCGCACTTCGTCATGGAAAACGAAGTCAGTGAACGTACCACCAATGTCGACGCCGATACGCGTGGTTTTTTGGACTGCCATAGTGAATTCCTCGTTACTGGGCATCGGAATACCCATAAATCTCGGCCGCGGCCTGCGTTGAAATGAAACCGTCGTCAATGTCTTGCTGGATGGCCGCTTTGCAGCGCTCGCCTACCGGGCCGTACCCGCCGCCACCGGCAAAGAAAAACGTCACGTGTTGGCCGGCCGGCAAGGACACCTGGGACTTGAGCGGTGGTCGACTTCCATCCTGGAACACCACATCGGTGGGCGCCCCGGGCAGCCCCCCGGCAATGCCCAAGGCTGGATGGTCGTGGCGGTCGGCTAGAATCGCCAACTGGACAGGCTGCTGAGTGATGTTGCGGACTTCACAAGCCTGTCCCAGGCCGCCGCGTTGGCGTCCCGCGCCGCCGGAGTCGATGCGGAACTCCTTACGGTTGACCAGGATGGGCGAAACAGCCTCCATGGCCTCGATGCTGCCGGCCCCAGAGTTGGTAGGGAACGCAGTTGTAGACAAGCCGTCGCGAGCAGATGAGGCGCCCATCCCGCCGCTGGCGAAGAGGATTTGGGAGAACGGGATACCTGCCTCACTTCGACCGCTAAAGCGCGCCCGCATTGCCGGAGTGCCACCACTGTCGGCAATAACTTGGTCAGGCAATACATCTGCCAACGCTTGGTAAATGGCGCAGCACAACAAATGTCCGGTCAGGTGCCGAGCGCCCACCGCTGCAGGGAAACGTGCATTGAGAATGGAACCCTGCGGCGCCGTGACTGTTATGGCGCGATAGGAACCCTCGTTACGACGGGTCAACGGATCCAGCACACATTTGAGCGGGTAAATCGAATAGGCCTGGGTGTAGTTCAATGTGCAGTTGGTGCCACGGGCAACTTGTGCAGAGCTTCCATTGTAATCGACGGTCATGTCCGTATCGGCGACCGTAATCGTGCAGTTGATTCGCGTGGGCAACCCATCGAAACCGTCAGCGTCTACGCACGCCGTGTAGGTACCGTCAGGTATGGCGCCGATAGCGCGGCGCATCGCCATTTCCGAATGCCCATGAACGGCGTCCGACAGGAGTTCAAAATTACGCAGGCCGGTGTCGACTAGGAACTCGATTGCCTTTTTTCGGCAAACGTCGTTGGCGGTAACCTGAGCTTCCAGGTCTCCCAACACCTGCTCAGGTAAACGCACGTTGTTGAGGAACAGCTCAAGCATCGCGTCGTTTCGTTGGCCGGCATGATAGAGGTGCATGAGTGGGATACAGATGCCCTCCTCGAACAACTCTCGGTTACCGGGCCCGGGGTTGCCGCCGGTGTCGGGCGAGTGCGCGGCAGAACCTGCGAAACCGATTAACTCGCCTTCGTAAAAAATGGGTGTGATAACGGTGATGTCGGGCAGGTGTCCCGTGGCGAGCCAAGGGTCGTTAGTAATCAGGCAATCACCGTCACGTAACGTGTGCGGTTTGAATTTCTCCAACATCGCCTTGGCTGTACGCGGAATAATGCCCGCGAAAGCAGGGATTCCACCGGAACACTCAGCGATGGACTCGCCCTTGACGTTCATCAACGTGGTCGCAAAATCGTTGGACTCACGAACAATGGTGGAGAACGCAGTACGCAGCAGCGTGGTGGCGGCTTCGTCGGCAACGGCGACCAAGCGGCTCCACCATATTTCGAGCGTAATCGGATCTATATTTTCTTTTTTTAAGTGATTCATAACCGCTCCAGGTACACAGTCAGGTGCGTCCGCAAACACACCGCAATGACGGGTTGAAAATCAGCAAGCGGCTCGGTAGTCAGCCCCGGTGTCAGCCAGCTGTTTACCAGTGTCGATGCTGGTCTCAAGGACCGACAAGTGATCTTTTTGGGTGGCAGCCGTCGTTACTTTCGATGGCTGTCTTTCGCGTAGAAGATGGGCGATCAAACGCCGCGTAACGGGCGAGTTAACTTCCGCTGGCCGTGCACAAAGCATGAAGTTTCCGCCTGCCCACGTTTCGTCCAAGGCAATGACTCGCAAATCGTAAAGCGCCGTAAATCGCGCAATGGCTTCCACAGGAAATATCCCGATCGCATGGCCCGACTTGATCACTCTTAGCGCGGCATCAAATGACGAAACGTAAAACCGAATACTCACCTCACGATCCATATCCCGAGCCAGCTTTTCCATCGGAGGTTGCAACGCTGCGTTCAGTGAAAGCGCAACGTGCTCGTAGATCAGGGTTTCGTTGAAGGCAACACTCGTGCGGCAGGCCAATTCATGCTGCGGGTGAACGACCACAGCGAAACGATCGGAACCGCAGGGGTAACTCAGCAAACCGTGCGGCACTGGCATTTCCCGGCAGATACCAATATCCGCAGAGCCATTTTCTACGCTGCGTAACACCTGGGTCGTCACGGCTTCATCAAGGCTGATTCGAATGTGAGCGTTGTCGCCTAGAAAGGTTGCCAAGCACTCCGGCAGAAACTCGACCATTGCTGTAACCACGGACAGCACTCGAACATGGCCGCGAATGCCATCGCCGTACTCTCCGACCTCGGCTCGCATTCGAGCCAGGCTGTGCAAGATTTGCCGGGCATGCAGCAGCAGCGTTTCACCTGCCGCCGTCATGCGCACACCACGGGGTTCGCGAGTCAGTAACGTGGTACCGAGCTCCGCTTCCAAGTCCGAGATTCGCTTGCTCAAGGCCGACGGCGAGAGACACTCACGCTCCGCCGCACCGGCAAGGCTTCCCACTTCGCAAACAGCAACAAATAACTTCAACGACACTGGATCTGGATACGTCATCACACCCCCCACCGAACATTCACTGCTCTTTCATCTTCAGTGCTTGCAACGAGGCTTGCTTTGATTTGTGGCGAGGTATCACGATGAACAAAGTCATTAGTGCCGCCAATAACAATGCACCGCTCAATACGAACAGCCCCGCCGAGGACGTACCGGTCGCCTTCTTGACCACGCCCACGATATAAGGGCCAACGAACCCACCGCAGTTACCTAGCGATGAAATGATTGCCGCAGCAACCGCCACCGTTGGTTTGCTAAACAGCTGCGTCAACATGGCAAAAAATGGCGATTTCGTAGCGAAGATTCCGGTCAGCGCCAACGTAATTGCCGCCATGCCTAGGTAAGGGTCTTGAGTGGTTCCTGCGACGAACAGGCCTATCGCCCCCAGCAATAACGGAATGGCAGTAAAAAATTTGCGCTCATAGAAGCGGTCCGACAAACGCGCCCAAATCACGAGACCAACACCAGCCGCCGCATACGGAAGGCCGGCGATCAAGCCAATTTGAGTCAATGAAAAAGCCGCTGAAAGGTTCTGGACTATCTGGGGCAACCAATAGCCGATACCCAATGCACCTACTTGGGAAAGGAAATAGATGACCGACAGATAAAGGATTATGGGGTTGGTCAACGCTTGCCACGTACCCAAATGAGTAACGGGAGGCTGGCTGGCTTTTTCTCGCTCAAACTCGGCCGCCAACCAGTCTTTCTCACTCTGAGTGAGCCAGGTGGCTTTCTGCGGGCTGTCTAACAAGTAGCGATAACACAGCACGCCGCCCACTATCGCGGGTAACCCTTCCAGAAAGAGCATCCAGCGCCACCCTGCGATGTCGCCGAGTGTGACGTAGTGCATCAGCGCAGTGCTGAGCGGCGCTCCCACCAGATAAGTAACAGGCGCTGCAAGCAAGAACAGGCCGGTTGCTGTGGCACGCTCCTTTTCGCGAAACCACAAGGCGAAATAGAACACCATGCCTGGCAGGAAGCCTGCCTCAGCGACGCCGAGTAAGAACCGTAAAACGTACAGTTGATTTGCGGTTTGAACGAAAGCCGTCAGAGTCGCAACCACACCCCAGGTCAGAATGATTCGAGCTATCCAAACCCGCGGCCCAAATTTGATCACCAGCATGTTGCTGGGCACTTCAAATAACACGTTGCCTATAAAAAAAATCCCTGCTGCAAACCCGAACGCCTCACTGGTCAGTGCCAAGTCAGCGTTCATCTGCAGCGCGGCGTAGCCCAAGTTGACTCTGTCCAGAAAGGCTACGAAATAGAGAAAAAAGGTAAGGGGGATAATCCGCAGCATGACTTTTCGGATGATCTTTTTAACGGTGACGGGGGCAAGCTCGGGACTCATGTCGGTCTCCTGGGGAGCGCGTATTTCTTGTTTTTGTGGGCGGACAATTGCCGTCTGTTTTTTTCTGCAAAAAAATCTGGGCTGAGACGACCTAACTGGAGACGTCATGAGCCTTGGCTGCGTGCGGACCAACATATAGCCAGCTGTAAAAGGTGTAAATCTCTACTGGATCAATCAACCTATTACAAATAAGCTGCTACTCCCAACCTCATCAATGAGTCGAAAGCCATGCCAAGCGAAGACGATTTGTACATGAGCGCCGACGAAGCAGCTGGATTGCTCGGTATTGCTCATAAAACTCTCTATGCCTACGTGAGCCGCAAAAACATCCGCTCGCTAAAGGTTGGCACATCGCGCAGCCGCCGCTATTGGGCTGCTGACATCCACCGACTACTCGTCGAGCAGGGCGCCGCCGCTGCTCCAGCGCCGCCCCCGCAGGTGGCTACCCGCACGAACATCACTCTGCTGACAGAGCAAGGCCTTTACTATCGAGGCCACGACGTAGCGGTGCTAGCTGAAAGCTCAAGCGTCGAAAGCGTCGCCCAGATGATGTGGCAAGTAGATGGCGCATTCGACCATCCCCTGCCCAAGGTGCCAGCCGGCGCAACTGCAATTCTCGACGCCATGGCGCAAACGTCCGCCGTTGAAAAAGCCATCGCCCTGTTCCCGCTCATCGAACGCGACAATCCCCGCGCCCACGACTTGTCGATGCAGGGCCTAGCCCGCACGGGAGCTGAGGTGATGCGCTGGTTTGCTGCGCTGATCGTCGGCGCGAAGTGCCCGGCTGTCGGCCCACTGCCACAGGCAATAGCACGCGCGCTGGAGCTGGACGAAGCTGGGGAGGACTTGATTCGGCGAATTTTGATTCTCAGCGTCGACCACGAGTTCGACCCTGCCACTTACACCGTCAGAGCCGCCGCCAACGCTGGTGTAACCCCTTACTACTCGACAATAGCGGGGCTATCCACATTCAGGGGGCGGCGTCTGAGCTATGCCCGCACGGAAATGATGGTGCGCATGCTGGAAGAAATTTATGTGGCCGACGATCCTCGCGAGCCCATTCTGCTGCGCAACCGGCAGGGTGAGCCAGTCCCCGGATTCGGCTCAAACCAACACAGCATTGCTGACCCGCGCGCAAAGAGCCTGCTCAACCATCTGCGTCGAATTTATGCGCACGATGAAGACTTTCAGCGCCTGCTCATTGCTGCCGAGACGGTAGAAGAAATCTCCGGCAAGCCTCTGGACTTCATTCTCCTGCTGGTTTTTTGCGGCCGTAAATTGAATATGCGCGGACAGGAAATCGTGCTTGCCGGCCTGGGTCGCATGGTCGGTTGGCTCGCCCACGCCAGCGAGCAATATCACCAGCACGACTTGATTCGCCACCACGCTGTGTACACCGGCCCCCTTCCCGGCCCCGCGTAACCCGCGCCATCGCCCAAGGAACGCCCTACCCATACCCGCAATCCCTAAGGTTGATTGATCCCGTAGAGATATACAGCACCGAAATGATTCATTAGCCTTCGGAAATCCTAGTTAGGTAGATACATCCACCAATGTAATCAACCTAACCAGCGGTGCTGGACGTGGACCTCCATGGTAGCTCCGCGGCTATCGTCCAAACAGGCGAAATACGCGGGAAAACTCGATACAAAAACAACAATAAGCAGGGGTGGGCGAAATGAAGCTTTCAGGTAACTCCCGATTCCGGGACGGCAACTGGCTGTACAAATTGCCGCTGGTGCTTGCGCCGTTGGCGTGCACGATCTCCATGACTGTGCGAGCTAGTGATTTCGAAATTGGCGAAGTGAGCGGGCGCTACAACGGCAGCATAAGCGCTGGGGGTATTTGGAATGCCTCAAAGCCTCAGGCATCAGCCATTTCCCAGGGCAACGCCAATAGCATTGGCTATGGATCGGCGGGCCAGTTCAACCCCAATGGTGGGCGCACGGGTGATGACAGCCGCCTCAACTTCCACAAGCGTGGTGAGCTGGTTTCCTCGCCAGTGACCGCGTTGGGTGAAATTGAATTCAAGTGGCAAAACTATGGCGCCTTTCTTCGCGCGAAGGCTTGGTATGACTACACGCTGAATAACAAAGACGTGCCATTTGGTAACTCCACAAACGGCTATGACCACAATGCGCCCCTGAGCGACAGTCACTTCGATGACCTTGCCAAGTTTCAAGGAATCGCGCTTCTGGATGCCTATGTATTTGCCGACTACGAGATCGGTAGCCACCCCCTGAATGTGCGGGCCGGTAATCAAGTGGTGAACTGGGGGGAAGGGTTGTTCTTCCAAAATGGTATCAACTCGATAAACCCGATTGACTCCGCAGCCTTGCGGCGGCCCGGCGCTCAGGTGAAAGAGGGGTTGCTGCCAGTCCCGATGCTGTACGGCAACTTTGGTGTGACCGATAGCCTCAGCGTTGAATCGTTTTATCAGTTGGAATGGCGCAAAACGGTGCTTGAGGGATGCGGCACGTACTTCTCCACCAATGACTACGCCGCTCCCGGTTGTTTCGGCATACCTCAAAGACCCAGCGCAAACGATCAGATCAGTATCGAGACGGGCCAATACATCGCCCGCGCAAAAGATAAAGAAGCCCGTGACAGTGGGCAGTTTGGATTGGCGCTGAAATACTTTGCCGACAGCATAGGAACCGAGTTCGGCGCCTACGCTATGAAAATTCACTCACGTACGCCCTACATCAACACCATCGCCGATCAGCGCCTGTCCGGTGCGGGTTGGCAGAATCCGACAACCCAAGCCATCGCTGATGCGAACGCCAAATACTACGACGCATTCCCCGAAGACATCCGCATCTTTGGCCTCAGTTTCTCAACCGAAGCGATGGGTTCTACGGTGTTCGGCGAGTACAGCTACCGGCCCAATCAGCCGGTGCAACTGAATAGCTCGGACACGCTTCAGGCCTATGCTGGCGACCCGAGTTCAGCCCTCAACGGTACCGGTGGGTTCGGCGGCGTAGTGGTCCCGTTACCTCAGGGGCCGGACGGCCTGGCAGCGGCACCTGGGGCCAAAGTGAACGGTTATGACCGCCTCAAAATTTCACAGCTATCTCTCGGCACTACCCGAACGTTTTCTCAGGTATTGGGGGCGGACAGCCTAAGCCTTACGGCAGAGGCCGCTGCGAAGTACATCCATGATCTACCGAGCCTTGATGAGCGGCGTTATGGTCGTACCGACATCTACGGCACGGACATGGCGAACGGTAGCGCGAAGGGCTGCCAGGTCGGCGTGCCGGTCGAAAAGTACAAAAAATACGCGTGTACCAGCGACGGTTTCGTAACTGCTTTTTCTTGGGGCTATCGACTCAGAGGGCAGTTGAACTATCCGGGCGCATTTCTCGGTGTGAACGTCTCGCCATATGTGGCATTCGGCCAAGACGTCAAAGGTTGGTCGTATGACGGCAACCTCGTTGAGGACAGATTGACCGGGTCGGTGGGGATCAGGGCGGACTATCGCCAGACCTATTCAGCAGACCTTTCATGGTCCGGCAGCGGCAATACGCCATACGCGTCTACCGACAAGGACTTCATTGCCCTTAGCGTACGAGCGGGTTTCTAACCAGGAGGCACACAATGAACAACAAATACCTCTATACAGCACTACTCTCGAGCGTGATTGCCCTGGCAAGTGGCGCGGCGACCGCTCAGTTGAGCGAAGGCGAACTCGCACGGCTCAGCCAAGACTTGACCCCTACCGGCGCGGAAAAAGCGGGGAATGCTAATGGCACCATCCCTGCCTGGGACGGTGGCCTCACCAAGGCTCCCGTGCCGTTCAACCGAGAGAAAGGCTACGTCGACCCATACGCCGCCGACAAGCCACTGTATACAGTGACCAGCGCCAATTCGGCTCAGTATGCTGACAAGCTGGGAGCCGGCTATAAAGCCATGCTCTCCAAATTCCCTGACTTCAAGATGATCGTCTACCCGACGCATCGAAGTGCAGCGCTTCCCCAAGCCGAGTACGACCAGATCCGTAAGGAAGCGGCCAACGTGAAGCTCGCCGATAACGGCGCTGGAATGGTCGGTTATCAACGTACCACTGTGCCGTTCCCTGTTCCCAAGCAAGGGCTTGAGGTTATCTACAACCACTATGTGCGTTATCGCACGGGCGAGATCCACAATTATCCCACCGAAATGGTGGTGCAGGGTTCTGGCGGCTTTACACCTACCCACCGTGAATCAATCTTGGTCATGGCTTCAGCCTTGAACAATCCAGAACCGAATCGTCTCTACTACACGTTGCTAAAAATCACTGGACCAGAAAGCGTCGCTGGCACAGTGACTTTGGCGCACGAACCCATCGACCAGACCAAGGAAACTCGCTTGGCTTGGCAATACAACCCAGGGCAACGCCGAGTCCTTCGGGCGCCGGAAGCAAACTACGACACGCCAGTGTCGACGGCAGACGGTTTGCGCACCAACGACATGATCGATATGTACAGCGGTGCGCCCGACAAATACAACTGGAAGCTCATCGGCAAGAAGGAAATGATTGTTCCGTACAACACCTACAAACTGGCTGATCGCTCCCTAAAATACGAGGAGATTGCTAAGGCTGGGCACCTCAATCAAGACCTGTTGCGCTATGAACTGCACCGCGTATGGGTGGTGGAAGCCACGCTCAAACCGGACGCCAGGCACATCTATTCCAAGCGGGAATTTTACGTAGACGAGGACAGCTGGAACATCCTTGCCGTCGACCTATTCGACGGAAATAACGGGCTCTGGCGGATGCAGGAAGCCCACACATTGCAGCGCTACGACGTCCTGTCGAACCTTCAAATCAGCGACGTGAGCTACGACCTGCAATCTCAGCGTTATGCCGTTTATGGCTTGGAAAATGAGGAAAAGCCTGCCGAGTTCGGCCTCAAGTCGAAATTCACCGACTTCAGCCCGGCAGCGCTACGCCGCAGCGGTCACTGATCGATAAACGCTGGCGTACTCAGGGTGGGCAACTGGTGTTGCCTGCCTCTTTCCAATTCAGAGACACGCACCATGCAAATATCTAGACGCCCCGCGTTGCTGGGCATTGCGGTCTGGCTATGCGTCGCTTCGCATCCCGGCAATGCAGCTGCCCTTGCGGATCGGCTGCAACGTGAAGCGCCTACCCAGCCAACTCCCACTCGCCAGCCACTTACTAGTGTGCAGCAGCACAACGGAACCCTCGTCATGGTCGGCGCCAATGGACTAATACTGCTCAGCGACGCCAACGGCACCACCCAACAAGCCCAAGTGCCCGTAGACCTGCTGTTGACCTCAGTTTATTTCGTCGACGCTCGCAATGGCTGGGCAGTGGGTCATGACGGTGTAATTCTTAACAGCTCCGATGCAGGTGCTACCTGGACGACCCAGAGCGATGGCGCCGCTATCGGCAAATTGATGAAACTGAGTGCTGAGCAACGTATCGCTCGGCTACAAGCCGAAACGCCCAGCGACGACGTTAATAGAGCGCTGGACAACGCCAACTTCATGCTCGACGACGTCAACGCTGGATTGCAGTCAGGGCCGTCCAGACCCTTGCTGGACATCTGGTTTCGTAATGCCGACGAAGGCTGGGCGGTGGGTGCGTATGGGACCGTACTGCACACCGTGGACGGCGGTAAACAATGGCAATTCATGGAAGGTTTGGACGACCCTGAACGTCTGCATCTGAATGCCATCGTCGGCTTAGCAGATGGCACCCTCTTAATTGCCGGTGAAGGTGGCCGAATTTACCGCTCCATAGACGGTGGCAACCGCTGGACGGCGCTACCGGCCACGACGCCTGCCTCGCTGTACAAATTGATCGCACTGCGCGATGGACAAGTGTTTGCGCTGGGGTTTGGCGGCACGCTGCTTAGCAGCAAAGATCAAGGACAGCACTGGCAACTCATCCCTCTACCCACGCATGCCAACCTCTACGGGGGCGCCCAATTGCCGGACGGTGATTTAGCGCTGGTGGGTCAGGCTGGCACTGTTTTGTTAAGTCAGGACTCGCGCAACTTCAGGCGCTGGCAGGGACGTGGAAGAGCCGCGTTACTGGGTATAGCGATGTTATCGGATGGTCAGATCGCACTGATCGGCAGTGCCGGCTTGAGCCGCATAGCGCTATCGGAAATTGAGGCCAACCTGCAATGAATTCGCCAATCAAAATTGAAGCAACGACCCGTGAGGCCTTTTTCCAACGCCTTGTAACACGGATCGAGAACCTGCTATTCAACCACCGCCCAGCCGTGTTGGTCATGTCCATCGTGGTTGCATTACCGCTACTGTATTTGGCCTCTCTGCTGCGGCCCGACGCCAGCTTTACCCGGATGATCCCCACTCACCACCCCTACATAACGCACTACCTCAAATACGAAGACATACTTCGTCCGCAGAGCAATGTTCTGCGCGTGGTGGTGGAAAGCACTAACGGTGAGGACATTTTTACGCAGTCCTACATGGAAACGCTTCATAAAGTCACCGATCGTATTTTCTATATTCCGGGCGTCGATCGAGGCAACCTGAAATCGCTATGGACGCCCAATTCAAAGTGGTCGGAAGTCACCACCGACGGTGTTCGGGCTGGGCGGATTATTCCAGACACCTACAAAGGCGATGCGCCGTCACTAGTCCAACTACGGCAAAATATTCTTCGCGCCAACATGCTGGGCAGCCTGGTCGCTAACGACTTCAAGTCCACCGTCATCTTGGTGCCACTGCTCGAGCAAGATCCTCAGACCGGCAAGCCACTGGACTACGGCAAGTTGACGCAAGCGCTGGAAGTTGAGGTCCGCGAGGCATTTGACGGTCACGGCGTGCAGATACGGGTGATCGGGTTTGCCCAGATCATCGGTGACTTGCTGGCAGCGGCCGCAGACGTTGCGCTGTTCTTCGCTATTACCGTACTGCTGATCAGCGCCGTGCTCTACGGCTATTGCCGTTGCTGGCGAAGCACGGTGGTTACGGTGCTCATTTGCCTGGTGACGGTGGTCTGCCAGTTGGGCTTGCTCAATTTGCTAGGCCTGGGATTGGACCCCTATTCGATTTTGGTGCCCTTTCTCATTTTCGCCATTGGCATCAGCCACGCCGTGCAAAACATCAATCTGATGATGAGTGAGATGGCCTCAGGGGCAACCTCACTCGAAGCATCGCGCAAAACGTTTCGCGCCCTATTCATACCCGGCGCCACCGCACTTTTGGCAGATGCGGCGGGCTTCATCACGTTGCTGGTGATACGGGTCGGCGTTATAGAACAGTTGGCAATTGCCGCAACCATCGGGGTGTTCGTTGCGTTGTTCACCAAGATGTTCCTGCTTCCCGTCTTGATGTCTTACGTTGGCATCAGTCGAGGCGGGCTGCGCAAGCAACAAGCACGACTGAACTACTCATGGCCGATATTCAGTCGCGTCTCCCGGGTAGTCGAGCCACGATTTGCCTGGCCCTTGATCGCTGTCAGCCTGTTGTTGTTGGCCTACGGTTATGACGCTCGGCAGGACTTGAAGATCGGAGACCTGAACCAGGGGGCGCCCGAGTTCCGGGCGGACTCGCGCTACAACCAAGACAACGCCTACCTGCTGGCTCACTACAGCACCAGCACCGATGTGTACGTGGTGATGCTTACTACGCCCAAGGAACAGTGCGTCCGCTTCCACGCAGCGGACCTTGCCAACCAGCTTGAACAGACACTTCGTGCGGTACCCGGCGTAGAGTCCGTTCAGTCGCTGTACCAAACCATGCGATTCAATATCGTGGCGCGCAACGAGGGCAACCCCAAGTGGGCCGAATTTTCCCGAGATAAGTTCGTCATGAACTCCGCGCGCGCGGGCGTGACATCAGAGTTGGTTGATGCCAATTGCAGCGTGGCCCCCATTAGCATTTACCTTGCCGACCATAAGGCGGAAACGCTAACGCGGGTAGCCAGTGCGGTCAGCGAGTTTTCTGCAAAATACTCGACGCCTGATCTGCAAATTCTGCAGGCCGCCGGCAACGCCGGTATTGAGGCTGCCACCAACGAAGTCATCGCGAGTTCCGAAACGCCGATGTTGATTTTGGTGTTTGCGATTATCAGCGCCGTAGTGTTGTGGGAGTTCCGCTCACTCAAAGTCACCCTTGCGCTGATGGCCCCTCTCTACCTCGCCACTGTTCTGTGTGAGGCGGTCATGGCCAAACTGGGGCTGGGGGTTAAAATCGCCACACTCCCGGTCGTGGCGCTTGGCGTAGGCATCGGGGTGGACTACGGCATCTACCTCTACAGCCGATTAGAGGGTTTCCTGAAGCAGGGAATGGACATGCGCACCGCTTACTTCCAGACGCTCAAGACTACCGGTAGCTCTGTTGCATTTACCGGTCTTACCTTGGCTCTTGGCGTGTCGACGTGGATCTATTCGTCAATAAAGTTTCAAGCGGATATGGGCTTGCTGCTCGTCTTTCTTTTCCTATGGAACATGCTAGGTGCGCTACTCCTAATGCCTGCCCTTGCCGCGGTCCTGCATCGTCGGAAGCGGTTGAGTAGCTGACCTTTGCGCCACGAAAAGATGGGCGGTTGAGCATCCCTTCGGGACGCTCAAACAATGGATGGGGGCGACGCACTTCTTGACGCGAAAGCTCAACGGGGTAAGCGCCGAGATGAACTTGAACGTGCTCGCCTATAACTTGAAGCGAGTTTTGACAATCCTTGGTGCTAACGGCTTGATGAGGGCGTTGTCGGCCTGAAAAGGTCGGGTTTTGGCCCCTCCAATAAGCTGTGAATCCCTGCTGGTGGGCTCCAGGCCTACACTGATCGACCATGGAGCTTCAGGTGCATTTCCGTCACCGAACAGACGTCGGCGCTCCGCGCCGACGATGCCAGATAGCGTTTTTACACACTCAGGGCCAAGAGCTGCCAGTTGTGACAGTCCGCTTTGGGGCCAGGCTGTGTGAAAACGCCTGTGTTTGTCTAACCTTTTGATCGTCTAGATTGTATTGGGGCGATCATGAAGCGATTCATTGAAGGTGAGGCTCGGACGCAAGTCACGCGTTGCTGCCTGAGTGCTTGGACAATTACGTAGCCGAAGAAAATCCACTGCGAGTGGTCGACGTTTTCGTCGATGAACTCGACCTGGGCGCACTTGGATTTGAAGGTGTTGATCCTGCCGCAACGGGGCGTCCGACCTACCATCCAGCGATCTTGCTGAAGATCTATGTCTACGGCTACCTGAATCGGATTCAGTCCAGCCGCCGGCTGGAACGGGAGGCCGAGCGCAATGTTGAGTTGATGTGGCTCACGGGGCGTTTGGCTCCGGACTTCAAAACCTTTTCCGACTTTCGCAAAGACAACGGCAAAGCCATTCGCAGCATCTGCCGCCAGTTCGTAGTGCTTTGCCGCACCTCGATCTCTTTTCCCAATCAATCATCGCCATTGATGGCAGCAAATTCAAAGCCGTCAATAATCGCGACCGTAACTTCACCCAGGGAAAAGTGAATGCACGCATGCAGCAGATCTAGCAGAGCATTGACCGTTATTTGGCGGCGATTGATTCGGCGGATCGGGCAACATCCGAAGTAGCCGAGGCCAAGGCCGAGCGGTTGAAAGAAAAGATAGAAACGCTGAAAAAGCAGATGCAGAAACTCAAGGACATTGAGGCGCACTTCACGACAGTCCAGACCAGCAAATCTCTCTTACCGAACCAGATGCACGTTCAATGGCCACGAGCGGCCGAGGTACCGGAACGGTTGGCTATAACGTACAAACAGCCGTCGACGACAAGCACCATCTGATCATTGCCCATGAGGTGACCAACGTTGGCAATGACCGGACGCGACTCAGCAATATGGCGAATCAGGCGAGTGAAGAGATCGGCGATGAGTCGCTGACGGTGGTGGCCGACCGAGGCTATTACAAGGGGCTGGAAATCCTTGCCTGCGAGCAGGCGAGTATCACCACCTTCGTACCGAAACCCCTGACCTCAGGCAGCAAAGCCGAAGGCCGATTTGGTAAGCAGGACTTTATCTACATTGCTGCATCGGACGAGTATCGATGCCCTGCGGGGCAGTTACTAACCAGGCGGCATTCGTCGATGGAAGACGGCATGTTATTGCATTGTTACTACTTCTCTGGCTGCCAGTTCTGCTTAATGCAAAATCAATGTACGACGGGTAAGGTAAGGAACGCCGGATAAAGCGCTGGGAACATGAAACCATAGTCGATGCGATGCGATGCAGGCTCGGCTGGATCATGACCCAACGATGATGAGGCGTCGCCGACAGACTGTTGAACATCCTTTTGGATCGCTCAAATACTAGATGGGAAGTACCCACTTCGTGACCAAAACCCTTCCGAGGGTAAGCACCGAGATGAGCCTTCATGTGCTCGCCTACAACCTCAAACGGATGATGAGCATCTTCGGCGTCGCAGGACTGCTTGAAGCGATCAGGGCGTGAATCCAGCCGTTTGATCGTCCGTGAGTGGCCCTCGTGAGTACTTTTCAGTCCGCGTGACAGACTTTTTTCGCATAGGAACTGAGAGAGTATTGCCTTTTGGTATCAACGACAGATTTTCCATAGAATTGTTAGTAGGGCGAACCCAGGAAAATCAATGCCTCCAGCGGGTAGGTCACGAAAGGCTTTGTTTGCTTCAAGTGTTTGTATACTGCAAGAATCGGTTAGACCCCATCCGCCTCACCTAATCAGCGTAAACAGCAAACCGATTCTCAGGGCTGCGCGATGCGCGGAGCCCTATAGTTCATGGCATCAAACGCCCGCGCGGGCTAACACCTCGGTCAGCACATGGCCCCACTGGGCACCATGCATGTCGCGGTCGTGTAACGCGCCTTGGGTGATGGGGCGCGGCAGTGTAATTTTCACCACATTCAACGCCTGCACGCGGAACACCTTCACCTGGTGCGGGTCGCCGTGCAGCATGCGGGCTACCGCTTCTTCGGCTAGTAAAGGCTCGGCGCTCAGTTGCTTAAAAACCTCGGTGTTGGCGCAGAAAATGTCGAAAGTGAGCCAGAAAGGCCCGGCGTTTTTAGAACGAATTTCATAACTATGGGAAACACTCATACTTGGGCTCCTGTACTCTCATTTTCTAATGGGGTGTTATTTACCGTCGTGAAGTCGAATCGGAACGGTGCCAATGGGTCGGCCACCACTATGACGTGGTTAAGCACGAACTCGTATGCCATGCCCCGATCCATGGACGCTGGTGACAGTGGGAAGGCATGGGTCGGCAGGTCTTTGTCATCCTGAAGGGGTAAATGCAGCATGTAGGGATTGAGCAAGGCGATGATGTCTTGGGTGCGCGAAGCTTCTGGCGTGGTGACAATTGCCAATACCCCGATTTCCACTGGTTGGCCTAACTGGTTTTCGAGGTCGCCAAGTGCAGAATTCTTGCCAATTGCGCGGAACTGCAGGTCATAATCTGAGGGGACAATGCTCAGGATTTTCTCAATGCGCTTACGCATGATGTCGTCCATATACGCCAGCCATTCATCAAACCGGGTGATGTATTTGGACCCGCGCACCACGCTCAGCACTACTGACTGATAACCCGTTGCTGCTGCACCCTCGAGCTTCACCGTATAGTGTTCGCTCGGTACCCAGACCGAGCCTTCGACCCGTACGCTGTTTTCACTGATAGCGGTATAGGTCGCAGCCTCGACGTTGAGTACGCCACCCGGCTCAACTAGCATATGAGGGTTGCTGTTTTCGTAAAGCATGTGCGCCATTACTGACCGCGGTGTAGCTCGAGCATTTTCACCAATCGCAGTCAGGGTGAAGCCCTGCTGGTCGATTTCTGCCATTACCATTGCTTCAGTGGGAGTAGTTGTGCACAGCGCGCCGCACTCAAGAATTTTCCCCGCATGCCAAGCGGCTCCCCAGGGCGCACCACGAAAAATCGGCAGGCAGGCGAGTACGGCGGTGTCAGTAGCACGGCCCGCCAGCACTATGTCGGCGCCCTGTTCCAGCGCATGGAGAAAGGGCTCAACGCCCATGGCGGCAACAATGTGGGAGCAACGCTCAATTAGCGCTGGATCGATGGAGCGCACCGGGTTCAAGGGCACTACTCGGCCATCTTCCAATGCCTGAATAACAGTGGCAGCGCTTTGTTCGCTGTAAATAGCGGCGATCTTCACTTTCTGTTGCAACTCTGCGGCTACTTCTAGGCACAGGTTACGCATCAGGTCGACACCGGCGTTGGAGCCACACGTGCCACAGCTGCCGATAATCAGCGGAACACCCAGATCAGCGCGTGCCTTCATCAACGCTAGCAACTCCGCCTTTAGCACTGCGTTGGTCGACTTGGTTTTACCCGTACCTAGGTAATAAGGTCCAGAGTCAGTCGATCCGGCGTCCATGGCTATCACATCTGGCCTTTCCAGTAAGGCGCGTTCGAAGATATCAAGCCGCAGCCCCGAGCCGATCACGCCAGTGGGCACGAGCACCTTTACATTGTTGTTCATGGTCATTCCTCCGTTTAAAAATTGTCGCGCTCATCTGCGATAACGCAGGGAGACGGCGATGTGTCGCTTTTCAGCAATGACTTTCTCGTGGCAAGCCGCCGCCTATCCCTTTGACCGCCAGGTCAAGGGCAGGGAGAAGCAGAAAAATTAGGTGGTGCTAGATAATGGCGCCCGTTGCTAACGCGGCGAGAATCAACACAAAAGAGCTGCCAAACGCCCAAATCAGGCAGTACCGCTGCAGGTCACCTACATCGCGTTGTAGTAAACCGCTCAACAGGTACGCCGGAGCCAGTAGCGGGCTCAGACCATGTACCGGCTGACCAAGCAGCGAGGCGCGGGCAATGTGCAATGGGTCGACCCCGTATTGCGCCCCCGCACCACTAAGAATGGGTAGGATGCCGAAGAAGAACGCGTCATTGGACATGAAGAAGGTGAAGGGAATGGCTGCCACTGCAGCTATCACACTCATGTATGGGCCAGCCGAATCAGGAACTATATTAAGGAATGCCTGAGACATGGCAGCCACCATTCCCGTCCCGCTCAGAACTCCGGTAAAAGCGCCTCCGGCGAAAATCAGCGCGATCACGGTAAGCACACTTTCCGAATGAGCGGCGATGCGCTCTTTCTGGTCGACCAGACGGGGGTAGTTGATCACCAGCGCCACGGCCAACCCCCCCATCATTAGCACCGGCAGGGGAGCAAGCCTCAATCCCATCGACATCACCAAACCGAGAGTCAGGGCTAAGTTCACCCAGATCAGCTTGGGTCGATGACTGTGTTTATCGATGTGCTGTATTTCCACAGTCGCTGCAGTCGCTCGCCCAGCTACCCAACCCAAGCGTTTGCGTTCACGCATGCCTAGCCACCAAGCTGCCGCAAAGGCATAAGCCAGCCCGATCACAAGAGTTGGCAGCAACCCGGTGAATACCGTCATTGCGTCCAGGTGCAAGGCGCTGGCGGCACGTGCGGTTGGCCCACCCCAAGGCACCACGTTGAGGATGGTATTGGTCAGCAGCAACATCACTGCGAGAATCAGGGGGTTCATACCTAAGCGCAGGTAGACTGGCAGAAATGCGCTGATCACCACCAGCACAGTGGTGGAGCCGTCGCCATCGAGGGAGATGATCGTCGACAGCGCAGCGGTACCAATAGTGATGCGCAGCGGGTCATCTCCTACCGAACGCATAATCCGCCGAATCGCCGGCTCAAACAGGCCGGCGTCATACATCACGGCAAAAAACAGAATGGCGAACATCAGCATTATTGCCGTAGGTGCCACCTTGAGGATACCGCCCATCACCATCTCGCCTGTCTGTGGGCCACTACCGATGGCTAGACTAAACACCACAGGCACCACAATAAGCGCGACGATGGCGGACAACCTTTTGCTGAGGATCAGCAGCATAAACACCAGCACCATGCCGAAACCAACCCAAGCCATTTTCTTATCCTTATTCTTATGAAAACCGTTGGTGGATTGCTGGTTTAAGGCCTCGCAAAAGCGGGAGTCAACCAGCAGTACACATGTATAACGCCGAGAAAATATATATATATGAGTTTTGTGTAAATCTGTATTTTTATCGTACACTTGAATATAATCACCAAAAAACACACAAATTTTCATAGCTATACCGCGCCGCATCCAGGACAAATCCTTCCTGTATAAAGATCCAGGTACCGGCGCTTATGAGCGGTGTTGCTGACCGTCGAGGCGCAATGAGTAAAGGCTTAAATAACCTCCATGGGGCAATCGTAAGCTCCAGTGCAAGGATAGAAGCCTCATTGCAAGCATTTACAGAAATCTAACCAGTCGACTACCATCCGTAAATCTGTACGAACTCCGTCTATATAAGAGTCGCCATGCTTAACGAAGATGAGCTGTACCTGTCCGCTGAGGAAGCCGCCAACTTGTTGGGCATCAATGTGGCGACCCTATATGCCTACGTAGGCCGCAAAAACATTCGCTCGATCAAAATTGAGGGGTCCCGTAAGCGACGCTATTGGGCGGCGGACATTCAACGCCTTACCAAGGATGGGAAAGCTCCCGAGCGTACGCCAAGCAAGCGCGGCAATGCCGACTCCTACAGCTCCCTGACCCTGTTAACGGAGAGCGGCCTGTACTACCGCGGTCGGGATGTCACTGAGCTGGTAGAGGAAGCCACGGTGGAGGAAGTGGCGGAAATGTTCTGGCAGGTGCCCGGCGCTTTTGGCACGGTTCTACCTCATATGCCAGAGGGCGCGGCGACTTTGCTGGAGTTGTTTAGCCACACCTCCGCGGTGGAAAAAGCCATCGCCCTGTTTCCGCTGGTGGAGCGGGAAAATCCAAAGGCCTTCGACCTGACTCCAGAGGGTTATGCACGTACCGGCGCCGATGTGGTCCGTTGGTTTGCCGCGCTGGTGGTGGGAGCAAACGTGCCGGATATCCGACCTCTGCATGAATACATTGCAACTTCCTGCGGGATGAACCAGCATTTCGCCGACTTGATCCGTCGCGTGCTAATTCTGTGCATCGACCATGAACTTGTCCATTCCACCTACAGCGTGCGCGCGGCGGCCAATACCGGGGTGACTCCTTATTATGCAGCGATTGTGGGCTTGGCGGCCGCTCGTGGACGACGCATTGCCTATGGCCGCAGTGAGGCGGTAAGCCGCTTGCTGGATGAGGTATGCAACGCCAAAGATCCGGCCCAGCCAATTCTTCAATATTACAGCCAGGGCGATGATATTCCGGGGTTTTGTGCCTATACGTATAGCATCGCCGACCCACGTGCGATCAGCCTGAAAAACACCCTAGACATTATGTTTGCCGACGACCCCGATTACCTTCGTTTGCTCAAGGCGATGAATGTGGCTGAAGAGTTAGTGCAGCGACCGGCGGAGTTTGTACTGTTGGTGAGTTTTGTTGGCCGTAAGTTAAACCTCGTCGGCCAAGAGTTAGCGCTGTTGGGGGTAGCACGGCTGATTGGCTGGATTGCTCATGCCAGCGAGCAATACAACCAGCAATTGATGGTTCGCCATCGCGCCCGCTATACCGGTGCCCTCCCCGGATAATCATCTACGGGCGATCTCTGCCGCCGCCCGCTTCTCCTTTCCCAGTTCTCTCCTAAAACTTGCCGCGGCAGCTAACGGCTGGTGCGTCGACGCGCACCAATCATGTACAAATTCCGTACAGATTTACATCGCTCACAAGCATGTATAACGTACCTTCGTGCTCATCGAATACATGTGTACAAATAAGTGCATGTATCTTTGAGTCCCAAGCTTAAGGTGCCGGAAATGCAGCACTAGCCCATTTCCGTATCCAATAATAAGAAAGGTGAAGATACGTGAAACTAATCATCAAGCGGCCCGGCATGCCCGGCGCAGTCATCTTGGCAGTGTCAATGGCGGGGTATATGGCCGGTGCCCAAGCGGTCAACTTCGAAGTAGGCGAAATCGAGGGGCGACTTGACTCCGCACTTTCCATTGGCACCAGTTTGGCCATGCGTTCCCCAGACCCGGACTTTATTGGCGTGAGAAACGGGGGGCGAGGTGAGTCGCAAACCACCGACGATGGGCGATTGAACTTCAAAAAGCATGAGACCTTCTCGAAAATTTTCAAAGGCAGCCACGACCTAGAATTGAAATACGGCGAATCGGGCGTATTTATGCGAGGCAAGTACTGGTACGACTTCGAACTCAAAGACGAACACCAAAATCTTTACGACATTCAGGACAACGGCCGTAAACGCGGCGCGCAATCCTCTGGTGTCGATCTGCTCGATGCGTTTTTCTATCACAACTATGAGCTGGCTGACCTTCCCGGCTCATTCCGCGTCGGCAAGCAAGTCGTCAGTTGGGGAGGCAGCACATTTATCGGTGGTGGCATCAACATCATTAACCCACTGGATGCCAACGCGCTGCGTCGCCCAGGTTCGGAGCTCAAGGAAGGCTTACTGCCGGTAAACATGCTGTACATGCAGCAAACCCTCACAGACACCGTGAGCATGGAGGGTTTCTACCAGCTGGAGTGGGACCAGTCGGTGGCGGATAACTGCGGTACCTTCTTCGCCGGTTCTGATCTTGCTGCCGATGGCTGCGAGGACCGCTACGTGCTGCGGGGCGCCGACCAAGCACCTGGAGAGTCGGATAACTCCGGTATCAATGGCAACACCATCTATCTACCCCGTGGTGGCGATCGGGATGCCCGCGATAGCGGTCAGTTTGGTCTGGCGCTGCGCTGGTTGATACCTGAGTTGAATGACACAGAGTTCAGCGCTTATTACTTGAACTATCACAGCCGCACCCCTGTGAGCAGCTCGACCATGGTAACTGCCAATCCCTTTACTAGCGTGGCGTTTGGCGCGCGTACGGGCAACTACTTCCTCGAATACCCGGAAGACATTCGCCTTTACGGTATGAGTTTTAATACCAATATAGGCAGCGCCTCTGTGGAAGGTGAGCTGAGCTATCGACCGAACATGCCCTTGGCGTATGACGACCTGATCTACGCCACCCTGCGTCTTGATCCTGTAGTGCCGAGCGTGATTCCCAACTCAGGAATTCCCGGCGACACCACTCATGGCTATAAGCGCATACCCATGACCCAGGCGCAGATCAGTATCACCCAGACCTTCGACCAGATTCTCGGTGCGAGCCGCCTGACTGTGATCGGTGAAACCGGCTTCAACCACCTTTCCGGTATTTCCGAAGGTAAGGCAAGCCAGCCACGGTATGGCCGCTCCAGCCCTTACGGTACCGGAGAGTACTACGGTAACAATGGCGAAGACCTGTGCCGTACTTTGCTTAGCGCTCGCCCCGAGTACTGCAACAGCCATGGCTTTTTCACACGCAACTCATGGGGTTATCGTCTGCGAGGGAGCTTGGCATACAACGGTGTGATCGGTGGTCTGGACCTTTCGCCCAACTTGGCGTTCAACCACGATGTTGACGGCTACGGGCCGAACTTCAACGAAGGCAGCAAGGCCATCAGCATTGGCGTAAACGCCAAGTACCTAAGTAACTACGAAGCCAGCTTAAGTTACACCGACTACTTCGGCGGCGACTACAACACGCTCGTCGACAGAGATTTTTTGAGCGCCAGCATTGGCGTCACGTTCTGAGGGATTTCCCATGCCTACAAAAACAACAATGCTTTGTGCTGTACTGGCCATTCTGCCATTGGCAATATCGCCTAGCTTTGCTGCAGTGGATGCCAGCCAAGTGGCCCAGTTAGGGCAGCGCCTGACCCCGCTCGGCGCCGAGCAATCCGGCAATACCGCAGGTACTATCCCGGCTTGGACCGGAGGTTTGCCGAAGAATGCCGGGAAGGTAGTCGATGGTTTCCGAGAAGATCCGTTTGCCAAGGAACAGCCTCTGTTCACCATCACCGCAAAGAATGTCGATCAATACCGCAATCAGCTCAGCCCTGGCCAGCAAGCGATGTTCGCACGCTATCCAGACACCTACAAAATGCCGGTGTACCCAAGTCATCGCAGCGTGGCGTGGCCGCAGTCGACTTATGAAGCGATCCGTAAAAATGCCACCAGTACTCAACTAATAGAGGGTGGCAACGGCTTGATCGATTACCACAGTCCGCTGGCATTTGCTTTTCCGCAAAACGGTCTGGAGGTGATCTGGAATCACATCACCCGTTACCGTGGTGGCAGTTTTCAACGTGAAACCACGGCGTTTGTGACTACGCCAAACGGTAACTACTCTTGGAAAACTGAGCGCGACCGTTTAGCCTACAACGAACAATTACTCGACTACGACCCGAGCGAGTCGAGCAATATCCTTTACTACTTTACTTCGGAGAACATCGCGCCGGCGCGCGACGTAGGCACCGTGCTACTAGTGCACGAAACACTTGATCAGTTAAAAGAGCCCCGCATGGCCTGGCAGTACAACGCTGGCCAACGACGCGTGCGGCGTGCGCCTCAGGTAGCCTACGATAGCCCGGGCCCTGGCAACCTGCGCACCACCGACCAGACCGACATGTTTAATGGCTCGCCGAACCGCTACGACTGGCAGTTGGTCGGTAAGAAGGAGCTGTATATCCCATACAATAGCTTCCGTCTAGCGGACCCGACCAATAGCTATGACAACCTTATTACCCCCGGTCACATTAACCAAGACAAAACCCGCTACGAGTTGCATCGTGTCTGGGAAGTGATCGCCACCTTGAAATCTGGCGAGCGCCATGTGTATTCCAAGCGCCATCTGTTTATTGATGAAGACAGTTGGACCATCGTCGAAGCCGACCATTACGACAACCGCGGCACTCTCTGGCGAGTTTCGGAAAATCACGTTCTGCCGCTATACGACGTACAAGCCCAAGTATCGGCCGGTGAGCTTACATACGACCTGCAATCCGGGCGCTACGTGGCAAACTACATGTTTAACCAGATTAAAAATGCCTACGAGTTTGGCCTGAAGGCCAAATCATCCGATTTCACCCCGGCCGCCTTGCGCGCCATTGGCATCCGTTGACCCGGCTATTCGCCGAGACAGGTGTTTCCTGATTCACTGTTTATGATCTATTGCTGTTGTTCATCGACCTTTGCCGCCCTTATTGGGCGGTTTTTTTTAACGGCGATTTAATAGGTAAATCGTTTCAATCAAAATTCTCCGCTGGAATACATGAGGTGCATCAGACCGTCTGGTGAATTTTTTGCACTATGGCCTACAGGGGAAACCTACAGAATTCGGAAAAAATGGTACGCTAAGGGTTTCCGATCAGATCTGGCACGACTCCATCGAGGCCAGCGCCCACTCGGCGCATCTGCCCCTTTCCGCCGAACCGGTCTGCTGGATGCAGATAGGGCATGCATCCGGTTTGACCAGCGCCGTCTTCGGCCGCACGGTGCTGTTTCGTGAGATTGAGTGTCGCGGTATGGGGCATGCACAGTGCCGTATCATCGGTAAGCCTATTGAGGAATGGGGGCCTGATGCTGACCAGCTGGAGCTGTTCGGTTCCACCGATTACATCAACGCCTCGCTCAATGATCCGATACTCGATAACGCCCTGGCTGTCTCCGATCTCATTGGGGCCGACCCTAGTTTCCTCGCTACCTGCAGACGGATCGAAAAGATCGCGCCTCGCAATGTCACCGTACTTTTCCAAGGAGAGACAGGCGTCGGCAAAGCGCTTTGCCCGACTGCTGCATCAACTCAGCCACCGTGCAGGCAAACTGTTCGTGGCCGTCAACTGCGCCGCGCTACCAGAAACGCTGATCGAGTCGGAGCTTTTCGGGGTGGAAAAGGGCGCCTTTACCGGCGCCACGCGTACCAGGCCCGGGCGTTTCGATCAGGCTAATGGCGGCACATTGTTCCTCGACGAAATCGGTACCCTGACCTCAGTGGCGCAGGAAGTGCTCCTTCGCGTGCTGCAGGAACGTGAAGTGGATCGGTTAGTTGGTGATTCCCCCTATCCAGTCGATATTCGGGTCATTGCCGCAACCAATGCGGATTTGGAAGAGGACGTCCGGCAGGGCCGCTTCCGTAAAGATCTGTTCTATCGCATCAACGTAGTGCCCATTCACATTCCGGCTCTGCGCGAGCGGCGAAACGACATCCCATTGCTCATCCGTTATTTCATCAAGCGCTTCTCCCTCTTGCACCAACGCTCGATCAAGGGATTTTCGCGGGCAGCTGCCGACACAGCGGGCCAACGAGATCGAGCGACTGCTGCCCCATCAGTGGACGCCTG
The DNA here is from genome assembly GCF_024807515.1 of Pseudomonas sp. BIGb0558. Lineage (NCBI taxonomy): Bacteria > Pseudomonadati > Pseudomonadota > Gammaproteobacteria > Pseudomonadales > Pseudomonadaceae > Pseudomonas > Pseudomonas sp. BIGb0558. The sequence goes on along the minus strand of NZ_JANUEW010000010.1, from coordinate 72,275 downwards.
CCCGACCAGACAAGTGACTCCGGCGGAAGCTTGGGCGGTGTTGGTAGGGATTGCCGAACATTTTGAGCCTACCTCTGCGCCGCTCATGGAACAGGAGCAGGCACCCATGTGCCCCAGCGGGTAGACGAGCCCAGAGCTTGCAGCACCAAGACTGTTTATCAGAAACAGCACATCCCTCCTTGACATAGTACGCTACCGAACCATAATAGTCCGGTAGCGCACTATAATGGAGTCTACTTGAATTTCTCCCAACAGAATTCGGCCGGTGCCTGGGCAAAGAAATATCACCAGGCTGCGCGTTCGGTAATCGAAGCTATGTTGAAGCCGTACGATCTCGGTTCAACGCAATGGTACGTATTGTGGCAGTTGATCAATGCCGGGCCGACGCCTCAGCGGGATTTTTTGGCGTATCTAAATATTGAAAAGACGACGCTCAGTGGCGTTACCTCCGCATTGGTACGCAAAGGACTCGTGGAGCAGGCAACCGACAGTAAAGACCAGCGCCAGAAGATTTTATCCATCACTCCGGCGGGACAAGCCTTATGGCAAGTATTGCCTGATCCGATTGATCTCATCCTGAAAACCGCTTTCGAAGGAATTCCCAGCGATGACCTTGCGGTCGTTGTTCGAGTTCTTAGCACTGGCACAGAGCGCCTTAATGGCCTTATCAACAAAGGAGTTGAAAGATGAAAGTTCTCGTCACTGGCAGCACAGGCCTCGTTGGCACTCGCCTATTACCCCGCCTTTCAGAATCAGGTTTCGAATGTCGTGTGTTGATTCGCCCAGGAAAGACAGCTCCAGATGGGGTCACCGTCTTCGAAGGAGATGTGCTAGATCAGAAATCACTGATCAAAGCTGTAGAGGGCGTTGACGCTATAGTACATCTAGCGGCGGTTCTACGGACACCTGATGCTTCCCAGATATGGAACGTCAACCTTGAGGGCACACGGAATCTGATCGCGGTTACGAAGCAGTTTGCGCCGAATGCTCGATTTATAATGGCAAGTACCGGCCTTGTTTATGCGGACAATAATCACCGCCCTTCCGGGGAAAGTGATAGCGTTAGCTCTGCGCGTGATTATCCAGCTAGTAAAATCGCTGCTGAAATCTTGCTCCGTGAAAGTGGGCTAACCTGGTCCATTCTGCGCTTCGGATTCGTCTACGGAGATAATGACGGCCATGTTGCGCAAATTCCGCACATCGCAAAGTTAATGGACTTGCACCCATCAAACCGCTTGAGCATGATCCACCACCGTGACATAGCTAATGTTGTGCATATGGGACTGAGTGGACGCTTGGATGAGGCCACAATCAATGTGGTAGACGAGTCGCCTATGAGCGTTCTAGAACTAAGCAACATAGCCGGCTCCGCGATGGATACCGTTGATTCGCCGCTCGTGAAACCTTGGTTTGGAGTCATGGACGGTTCATTGGCCAGAAGCCTCGGCTTCAAGCCGGAGGTTTCTACGACCTGGCAAGCGGTTAGGGAGAACGCCATCTGACGCGCTTGTACAAGGACGGCCTACTGGTAATAACGGTTTGTCGCCATAGCGATGCAGAACGCGCGCTAGCCCAGTCGCTTTCAGCAAGAGGCGATGTCATGACTCAACGCGATGTCCGCGACTGACCGAGTTCTTGGCATTTTTGGACGACCTGAGACTTAAAGAATTTCGGTTAAGACTTACGTTGGCATAAGACTATCCTGATATTGAGGGTAATTGCATCCGCCTAAATACGCGGACACCATCGCCATTACTGCTGGGAGTTTGAAGGCGTGTTCCCCATCCGCTTACTCTATAACGGCGAAATAATCGCCTTCAAGACCGCGAGGCGCCCGCTGTTCGACATGGTTGGTTCGATGCTGCGGCAGGCTTTTGAGAGGCTGCGGCCACGCGATAAACCAATCTTGCATTCCGACCAGGGATGGCAGTACCGGATGCCTATCTACCGCCGCGTGCTGAACGAGCGTGCGGTAAAGCCAAGCATGTCCCGCAAAGGAAACTGTTATGACAATGCGGCTATGGAAAGCTTTTTTGGCACGTTGAAATCAGAGTTCTTTTTCCTGAACAAATTCAACAGTCTCGATGAGCTTGAAGCAGGTATAGAGGACTACATACACTACTACAATCATTCGCGAATCAGGCTGAAACTAAGCGGCCTGAGCCCTGTGGAATACCGGACTCAAGCACGGCGGGCATAGAAGGTGTCCAACTTCGGGGTCAGATCATTTTAAGCGGACGCGATCACCCTTATCGCCAGGATTTCCATGCGCCAACGAAGCTCCTATCCCAAACCCTTCAAGGCCCACGTCGTGCAGGAATGCCTGAAACCCGGTGCATCAGTTTCCAGCGTCGCCATCAGCCACGGCATCAATGCCAACGTGATTCGCAAGTGGCTGCCGATTTACCGTGATAAACCCGTCGCGCCACTTCCTGCATTCGTACCACTGCAACCCATGCCCAAGCGGCACGCTGATGAGGTGGTGGTTATCGCACTGCCGCTGGGCACTCAAACCATCACGGTCAAATGGCCTGTCTCCGACCCGGACGGCTGTGCCCGCTTTATCCGTAGCCTTTCACAATGATCCGCATCGACGCCATCTGGCTCGCCACCGAGCCCATGGACATGCGCGCTGGCACGGACACAGCACTGGCCCGCGTGGTCGCCGTGTTCGGTGCGGCGAAGCCACACTGCGCTTATCTCTTCGCCAACCGCCGTGCCAATCGGATGAAAGTACTGGTGCACGACGGCGTGGGTATCTGGCTGGCCGCGCGGCGGTTAAACCAAGGTAAGTTTCATTGGCCTGGCACGCACCGAGGCCATGAAGTTGAACTGGACGCCGAACAACTTCAAGCACTGGTGCTGGGCCTGCCTTGGCAGCGGGTTGGCGCAAACGGCGCAATTACGTTGCTCTGAATCGGGTCTTTTAGCTGTGCCAGCTGGGCTGTTTGGGTAAAATCCACGGCATGACTTCCTCGCCCGATCTCGACCAAATGACGCCCGATCAACTGCGCACACTCGCTGCGCAGTTGCTGTCGAAGGTCGATACCATGGGCCGAGAGAGCCGCCGCGACAAGACCGTCATCGAGCAGCTCTCTCACGAGATCGCCATCCTTAAACGCCACAAGTTTGCCAAGCGCAGTGAGCAGATCAGCACGGCGCAAGGCAGCTTGTTGGATGACTTGCTCAGCACCGACCTCGAAGCCATCGACGCCGAGTTGAAAGCACTTCGTCCCGCCCCGGCACCGGACGAACCACGCCAACAACCCAAGCGCGCGCCGTTGCCGCCGCAGTTTCCTCGTACCGTCATTCATCACGAGCCGGAGAACACTGAGTGCTCCTGCGGCTGCCAACTTCAGCGCATCGGTGAAGACGTCAGCGAGAAGCTGAATTACACCCCCGGCGTGTTCACGGTTGAGCAACATGTACGTGGCAAGTGGGTCTGCCGCCAGTGCGAAACACTGATTCAGGCACCGGTACCGGCACAGGTGATCGACAAGGGCATCCCCACTGCTGGCTTGTTGGCCCACGTCATGGTGGCCAAGTTCGCCGACCATCTGCCGCTGTATCGGCAGGAAAAAATTTTCGGCCGTGCCGGCCTGGCGATCCCGCGCTCGACGCTGGCCCAGTGGGTTGGCCAAACCGGCGTGCAACTGCAACCGCTGGTCGATGCACTGCGCGAAGCCGTGTTGGCCCAGCAAGTTGTCCATGCCGATGAAACACCGGTGCAGATGCTGGCACCGGGCGAAAAGAAAACACAACGAGCGTACGTCTGGGCCTACTGCACGACACCATTCTCGGCACTGAGAGCGGTGGTCTACGACTTCAGCCCCAGCCGTGCAGGCGAACATGCGCGCAACTTCCTGGACACCTGGAACGGCAAGCTGGTGTGCGATGACTTCGCAGGCTACAAAGCTGGCTTCGAGCAGGGCATCACCGAAATCGGCTGCATGGCCCATTCCCGGCGCAAGTTTTTCGACCTGCATGTGGCGAACAAAAGCCAGTTGGCAGAGCAAGCGCTGCACTCCATTGGCGGCTTGTACGAAGTCGAACGGCAGGCCAAGGACATGAACGATGAAGATCGCTGGCGATTACGCCAGGAAATAGCGGTGCCCATCGCTGAAAAGTTGCATGAGTGGATGCTGGCTCAGCGCGCGCTTGTGCCCGAGGGATCGGCCACGGCCAAAGCACTGGATTACAGCTTGAAACGCTGGGTAGCGCTGACGCGCTATCTGGATGATGGTGCCGTGCCCATCGACAACAATGCCGTGGAGAACCAGATCAGGCCGTGGGCACTCGGTAGGTCGAACTGGCTCTTCGCTGGATCGCTGCGTAGTGGTAAACGGGCTGCGGCGATCATGAGCCTGATCCAGTCGGCGCGCATGAACGGGCATGATCCGTACGCGTATCTCAAGGATGTGCTGATGCGGTTGCCGACGCAGAAGGCCAGCGAGATCGAACGGCTAATGCCGCATCGGTGGATGCCGGACTGATCTGCGCAAGGCGTATTCCCCGTACGCTTACGCTGCTTATGCCCCTGCCCCTTCTCCGCTGAGCACTAGCGCCAAAGCTAACCGTGTTTGCTCCAGCACTGCGGCCACTCTTCCTAGACGTGAAGTTCCTGCGCGATAAGCCAGCATCACGTCCATAGGGAGCGATCTCCATTGCCCGAGTACATGTACAAGTCGACCACTAGCGATATCAGCCCGAACCATGAAATCCGGAACCAAAGCCACACCTTGGCCTAGTCGGACCAATCGCAACAGCAGATCAAAGTCCTGAACAGTGAAGAGTGCCTCGCAATCCAGCGTCACGGGCTGAGCGGAGCCGGCGATAGGCTCCAACCGCCAATCAACATGGGTCGAGCGTCCCGAAAAGTTCAAGATCGCTGCCTCGCTGAGGCTGTCAATAACTCTCATTTGCGCCGCAGGATGCGAGCTTGCACAAACCAGAATGCGCGAAAAACTTCCGACCCTATCTGCGACTAGGTCCTCGTCATGAATTTTGCCGATCCGGATAGCAAAATCGAATGCAGGATCCTGCAAGTCGTTGAACTCATAGGTCGGTACCACCACCAGGCGTACCTCGGGATAGTGTTTTTTGAGAGATGGCACCAGGTGTTCCAACACCCTCCCGCCGAGAGCTGGAGTTAACGCAACTCTCACGGTTCCACGGGGCATCGCCGTCGTCCTGCCCGCTTCTTCGAGCAAATGCACGGTCTCGGCCAGAAGCGATTGAATACGCGGCAGCAACTGTTCGCCTTCACGCGTCAAGGCAACCTGGCGCGAACTGCGCGTAAGCAAGCGCGTGCCTAGCCGTTTTTCCAAACGCGTGATCTGCATGGAAACAGTGGACTTTGACACGCCTAAACTTGCGGCTGCAGCGGTGATACCGCCCGCGCGAACAACGCTGATAAAGGCTTGAAGTTCACGGAAATCAATTGTTCTGTTTTCTTGAACCATAGATTTTAAATCGGCTAGTTGTTCGGTTTATCACGATGTTGATACTAGCACTTCTAGCCATTATTGAGTGACGAACGCATGGGAAAGAAAATACTGATCACCGGCGCCAATGGCGCGTTTGGTCTGCTCACGGTTCAAGCGTTACTGAAGGCCGGCCACCACGTTGCAGCGACATTACGTGAGCCTCAGGGCCGAAACGCCCCGGTCACTAAAACGTTACGAGATGCCGGCGCGACCGTCATCGAAATTGACGTTACGGATGACGCCAGTGTCGCCCAAGGTGTTACTACAGCAATCGAGGCCCTGAGCGGCCTTGATGCATTGATCAACGTCGCGGGCACAGGCACCCACGGGCTGACCGAGGGGTTCAGTGCCGATCAGATGCTGAAGCTGTTCGATATCAATGTTGTGGGTGTGCATCGCATGATTCGCGGCGTGTTGCCGACGCTACGCGAGCAGGGAACGGGGCTCGTCATCAACGTTTCCAGTTTGCTGGGACGTTTATCACTGCCATTTTACGGTCCCTATAGCGCGACAAAATGGGCTGTAGAAAGCCTGAGCGATACGTATCGAGCAGAGCTGTCGCAGTACGGCGTCGACTTCGTATTAGTCGAGCCGGGCGGCTTCGCTACCTCATGGATCGACAATTTAGTATTACCTCAAGACCGCACTCGCTTAGAACAATACGGCGACTTTTCTCATGTACCAGAGCAGGCTTTGAAAGCCTATGAGGCTCTACTCGCCACCCGGCCGGACCAAGATCCGGCCAACGTCTCCAAAACGATACTCAGCCTGGTCGAAGCCCCGGATGGCACACGTCAAGCACGAACCACTGTCGACTGTTTAGGAATGGGCGAACATGTTGAACAGATGAACCAAATACTAGCCCAAGTAACCGCCGGTATTTATCAAGCGTTCGGTACCGAGAACTTGCTAAAGCTTAAGGTGCGCTGAGGCGAACGACTCCGTTGCCACGGACGTTAATTTTTGAACGTGCTTCGGGATCACTTCCATTTTTTCGCGCATCCCCTAAATTGTGCGACATGTCAGCCAGGACCAGTTTTGGTGGCGCCAACTCGTCGCATATGTCTGTCGCAGATGGTAGATTTTATGCGACAAATTATGCGACTGGTGCCACATGCAAAATTTAGTTCAGCTTATCGGCTATGCGAAAGTTTCAACCCAGGGTCAGGATCTGCATCACGAATTGGGCGAGTTGCTCACGCGGTAAAGACCCACAGCTTTTCAGCAGGGTTAGAGCCCCTACGCCTGGAGGCCAAAATTCTCCAGGACAGTAACCGGTTAGACGCCATCGGTATGGTAGGGGTCGCACGCTGCTTCTACACTGCTGGGCTGATGGGCTCTGCGCTGTACGACTTTACAAACCCAAGCCGTAGGCAGGGATTATCAGGGCAGGCGTTTCACCATTGAACATTTCCACACAATGTTACTCAAGCTTGCTTCGGGATTTCAGACAGCTGGAGATGCTTGATGGGCAGCAGTTAGGCATGCGCGCCTCAATAATTTTCTAGACGATTTTATGGATGAAAAGGGAGCACCTGGCTGAACGCAATCTTCACATGAGTGATACTGGGTGATGCAGGTGACATCGCCAGACGCTTACCCTATAAGTAGGCTCCATCACACCCAAAAACGAAAGGTAGCAGTTTAAGCATCAGCAAGGTGTGTCTGCCAGACCCTTACAAAGCACGGCTGAAACGGACGACGCTACGAATTTCTGCAGTGTGCAGTGCTATCGATTTCGAATGTTCAGGGCTGTAGAGTGCCCCGTCATCTGCGAAAGCGTCGGCCACGGGCTTCCCTTCGGCCGTGGCGGCAAGGGAAGAACAGAGGCATCGCTATCTAGGCGGCCGGATACCGGCTGAAAGGCGACCGATGCATCTTGTAGTGGCCTAATGAAGCCGGACACCCGTTTGTTCCGTGATGTCCAACCTGAGAACTCTCAAGGCTTGCTTACAGAAGCTTTACGCATGCTCGCTTTCACTACGAGCATCATATTCGCCCGCTTCCTTTGATTGAATCTAGCCACGCTGTTACCGGGCCGGCCTCGGCGGTAAACACGTCCCACTGAGAGTTTTTCGGAGCTCCGTCAGCTGCAGCGAGAAGCGCCATAGCCAGTTCAGATCGAAAAATACCCAACTTCATATCCAGTCGATGCCGAGACGGCGTGGCCGCGAGGGGCATAGTGCCTACAGGCCCGTCTTTAAGCTTTGGTGCGCGAATGATGACATATGGCATCCCAGACGCTTTCAGGGCTTGTTCCCGGTCGACGATATTTCGCTGCATCCCGCGCTTCAAGGAGTTCAAAATCCACCACACCCACGATGGTTGATCGGCACCTATGACGGAAAGCAGTACGAAACGCTTGGCTCCACCCGCCAGCGCCGCGTTCATCACGTTGACACACCCATCATACATCACAGCACGAATAGACTCGCGGGACTGTGTCAGACCATGAATGTCGACGGTGAAAAATACGGCATCGAAGGGGGATGCGAGTGCCACGTTTGTGGCATCACGATCAGTTACGTCAGCTGCATACGGCTCTACACCTGACCGCTGCTCAGGCGGATGACGAGAAATGGCTCGGACCCTGTCACCTCTGTCTGCAAGTAACTGAGTCAGATAGCGCCCTGTCCCACTGCTTGCGCCCACAACTGCGTAAGTTTTCATACGCACTGCTCTACGGTCAAATGTTGGGTTTGGTTAAGGCACTCGATCATTACAGCGTGCACACCAGGAGCGGCAGCAACAAAATCCTTGCTCTCAAAAGTCCATTTTTCACCTCGGCAATCAGACACACTTCCGCCTGCCTCTTTAACCAAAAGAGCGCCCGAAGCAAGGCCGGAGCGAATTTGGCTGAACTGCCAGAACGCATCGATCTTTCCTGATGCGACTTCGAGCAATTCGAGGGTAGAGGGAACCGACATGCGAACGAGCAACGCATTTGCCAGCATGACTTCTACTGAGCAGCCCACACGGGCGTAGGTGGCGACATCTTCCCCAGGGCGAGCCTGACAGGTCCCCACAATCGCGGCGTTCAGCTCCCGCTTCGCTGAAGTAACAAGCGCAACGTCATTCAGAAAAGCACCGTTGCCTTCAATAGCCGTGTAGATTTCCCCGGCCAGTGGAACCGTTGCAACGGTGAGCACCGCTGCGCCGTCCCGAATTAGCGTAGCGGTCACACCCCAACCATTCCGCCCGTGGATATGATTAATATTTCCTTCCACTGGATCGACGATCCACCAATCTCCCGCCGGCATTGCGCCCTCACCTTCCTCATTTTCCACCCAGCGGCTGCCTGGCAATGCAGCCAATAGAGCCTCGCGCAAGGGATGGATAACAGCAGCGTCGTTTTCCTCAATCGAAGTCAAAATACTCTCAATGTCTGCCGGTCTCGCAGACGCTCTAAAGCGCGATAGAAGCAAGCTGCCAGCTCGCTCAACTGCCGCTACAACGTATGGCCGTAGCATTATCAAATCATCAACGGGCGTTTTCATAGTGGTCGCTATCTGGTTGCTAAGACAATAGAATGTGAGCAAAACCTCACGTTGACAACTCGCCTTCCCACTATGAAAAAACCTTCTATCGAAACAACGCTAAACCCTCGAAAAACGCCAAGACAGAGCCGCTCCTCAAGCACAGTCGCGGCGATTCTGGAAGGTGCAGCTCACATTCTTGAAACGGCAGGCTTTGCTGGCTATTCAACAAACGCTATTGCCCAGTACGCTGGCGTAAGCATTGGATCCCTGTACCAATACTTTCCGAACAAGACATCAATTACGCGTGCGCTGATTGAGAGAGAGATGGGGTTACTACTTGCTGAGCTCGCTGCCTTGGAAGCAACCTCAAAAGGTATGGCGGCCTTGCAAGGAATGCTTGAAATTGCTGTTCGGCACCAACTGCGACGGCCTGTTCTGGCCCGGATGCTGGACATCGAAGAGGCAAGGCTGCCTATACAGGAAGACGTGAATCAAGCGGGGACAGCTATCTCGAATATTCTGTGTAACTTGCTTAAAGACACTTCGCTGGCGCCGGTGACTAATAATCAATTATGCGAGGACCTGCTCGCCATCATTAAAGGAATGGTGGATGCCGCCGGGCTTCGAGGTGAACACGATGCGCAATGTTTGCTTCGTCGTGTGGAGTATGCGGTTTATGGGTACATCGATAGGTACAGCACATCCTGATCGGCCAAAAACAGTCGTTTGCCTAGATGTCCCGATACACCTCCAGAAGCATCTCCAGTGGGTGCCTCAAGGCTCGATCAGAAAGGCGTTTCACCTGGCTACGGCACGAGTAACCAGTAGCAAAGGGCTCTCCTCCTATGTCATCTGCAAGCTTCAGTTTCCATGACTGATCAAAAATAGTCGGCGATGTCTCCTGATTACGTGATTCATGACCATAGGTACCGGACATACCGCATCAACCAGTCCCCTCAACCCTCAGTCCTAAACTCAATCGCCGAAATACCTCAACCCATTGTTTGCTGCTCGCCGGCACATTGGTCTTCTCCGTGCAATGGCGAGCAAGCGAAATGTCCTTGGTATCCTGCGATCCGTCGCTTCACTTAGACAATCCAGTAACCACTCCCGAGGCTACTTAACCCCGGGAGCCTCAGTCAAACCCGGCACTTTTGGGTACTCCTGGCGGTACACCAGTTCATCGCCGGATCCAAGCCAACCAGGCGCACACCTAATCGACTTGAGGCCTGAAGTGCCTGGCATTGCGTATCGCAACCTTGTTGAATGCCGCTAAAACCCTGTACATGGAGCGGCTTACCGTTTGGCTGTACAGCGCCACGAAGACTGGGAATACTCATCACTCCCGTAACTGATGTCACCAGCAAAATAGATCGAGCCGACCGGTGTTTTTTTCACCACGAATACGGCCCACTGTTGCATTGGTTCAGCGGCGATGCGAAGGTCCGCCTATCAACTGCCTCTCCCCATTCGAGTTCGACAGCCCGCAGGTTTTTGTACTTTTCGCGCACTGAGCTCAGATAGCCCAATGCCGTAACTATGAAGAAACGGTCAGGCCGCCAAAGCCGCACGAGTGCGGCAGCGTCCAAGTGGTCGTAGTGGTCGTAGTGGTCGTAGTGGTTGTGAGAGACGAGCGCCAAGTCTATTGCGGGCAGGTCCTCAAGTTCCACGCTGGGTTACGCACACGCTTGGGACTGGCGTATAAAACCGGTGACGCCCGCTCGGCCAAAACCGGATCCGTCAAAATACTCATGCCTACCACCTGCAGTGCAACGGTGGCGTGCCCGACGTAGAACATACTAATGATGTTGCCACAGACACGCAGGGGCGGGCGGTCATGGTCACTGAACACTTCTCGGACAAGCTACACCCAGCTCGAACAGTGGCCAGCGTAAGAAGCCCCAAAATGCATATGCAGGGGGCGGCTCGGCGTTTCGGAACTTGCGCCCATCAAAGTGATTGGTCGCCGGGTCGGCATGTTGCGTCGTACAGCCGAGCAGCCCTACCAGCCCTACCAGCATGGTCATACCGGAAAGGAATGCGCCCGCGCGCCGCGCTCTCGCCTTTATTTCCGTAACCCGCCTTCGCATGAAACGCCCCAAGGTTGATGCCGCTGGACGACTGCCCAGTGCTGCGCACGTTGTTTTGGCAGAGCAATCTGACTTAGCTGGACCTCATCGCCTCGAGCCCCTGCTCTCTCGAAATAACGGGCACATAACCCAAGTCGCGCCGGGCTTTACCGATGTCCAGCGTGAATGGCGCGCCAATCAGGCGCAGCATTTGGCGCGTCATCGGCGGTTCACCCGGACGTGAGAACGTGCGCCATACCCACTCCGTTACGCTGGCCATCGCCCAGGCCACTGGCAACGGAGCGGAGGAACGCGGTGGTGCAATGCCGCGCGTCTGTAGCAGGCCAGAGATCACGTTTTTAAGCGTGCTGTCGTTTCCATCACTGACGAAATAGGCCTCGCCGCCAGGGCCTTTCTCTGCTGCCAGTTCGAGCGCTAGACAGACGTTGTCGACGTGTGCGGTGGACATCGCTTGCGAACCACCGCCGACCCAGCGGAATTGACCTGCCTTCACGGTCTCGATCATGTGATCCAAGGTCGGCATATTTGGCCCCCAAATCATCGGGGGACGTACAACCACGGTTTCGAAAACCCCCGGGCGATTGGCGGCTAGCACCAGCGTTTCACTGCGCGCCTTGGAGGCGCTGTAGGGTGCCCAGTCGCGCTCCTGCCGAGGCAACGCTTCATTTACGCCGAACATCGGCTCAAGATCCCCCATTACGACTGCTGCCGCACCCAACTGCACAAAGCGCTCGACGGATGCGCTTGCAGCCGCATCCAGAACGTTACGGGTACCTTGCACATTCGAACGCTCGAACTCAGCCCAGTCGCCCCATAGCCTGAAATGTGCCGCTACGTGGAAGACTACGCTGCACCCCTGTGCAGCAGCGATCAAGGAAGCTCGGTCTTCCAACGACCCTCGCACAGGTTCAGCGCCCAGTGCGCGAACAGTTCGCAGCGCTTCATCACTGCGCGCCAGGGCGCGCACCTGCCACCCATGCTGCTGTAGAATTTGGATAAGTCGGCTACCGACAAAGCCGGAGCCCCCCGTAACCAAGCATGTGGATTTCATGTGACACCTCTATATCATAGATATACATAAGGTATATCGGTGATACATAGTAAGCAAGCATTGGATCCTCATGCCGCCAACATAGAATTTGAATTAGACATGGATACTGAAACGGTAATCTTGGACGCAGCCGCCGGGTTGCTTGAGCAGCACGGCCCTGTGAGGTTAACCACGCGAGCGGTTTGTGAAGCTGCCGGCGTCAAAGCGCCAACGCTTTACCACCACTTCGGCGACAAGGTCGGGCTGGAGTTGGCACTCGTGCGACGCGCAATGGCCGATTTTATGAAACGCAAACGCGCCCCTGCCGACACCGCCGACTTAGTGGAACAACTGCGTTTCGGTTGGGATGTGGCCGTGGAGTTCGCGCTGAAGCGACCTTCCCTTTATGCACTGTTCGCGCAACACGTGGGCGCCAACCCTGACTTGGGCGCGGAGGGTTACGCGCTAATGAAGGCCAGAGTGCAGCGTTTAGTCGATACAGGGCGCTTTAATCAGCCCGTCGATATGGCGGCGCGCGCAGTGTGGGCTGCGTCACAGGGCGCGCTCTCTCTGGCCGCACAGCAGGTCGCGCGCAAGGATGTAGAAACGACCAGCAGACTTCTCTTCGATGCCGTGGTCAACGAACTCTCGCGGGCTCGAGACTAGAGGCGGCGTGTGAGCGATGGAGTAAAGTTACCGACCTATCTCCTTCGCGCTTGCTGGCGTCACGTCATCCCAGCCTGAATCAGCTGCACAACATGGCGCATGGCTGGCAGGTACCGGCGAGCGGCTTCCTCAATTGGCATCGCTTTAGCGATGTAGACAAGGTTCAGGCAGGCCATCACCCTCTCCTCATGAACGACCGGAACTGCAATGGCAGCAATTTTGCGCTCTTCAGCCCAATGAGATCGGTTTTCCCCATAGCCTTTAGCAAGCGTGTGGTCCACAAGGCGATCTACGAAACGCCGGTCTGCAGCTAGCACTGACTGTTCATCGTCACGGCTAATCATCAACTCAATCAGCCCTTCGCGTTCGGCGGGCGGACAAAATGCAAAGTACGCCCGTCCGGTTGCCGTGCTGAGCAACGGCAAACGTCGGCCCACCATCGACCGATGAAAGGACAAACGACTGAAACGGTGCGTGGTCTCCCGTATGACCATGGCGTCGACATCCAACGTGCATAGATCAGTTGGCCAGACAACTTCTTGTAGCAAACCGCCAAGCAATGGCGCAGCGAGGGACGAAATCCACTGGTCGTCGCGATACCCCTCGCTCAGTTCACGCACTTTCAGACTTAAACAATAACTGTCATCTGATTCACTGCGGCGCACATATCCTTCGGTTTGGAGCGTCTCCAGCAACCTGCGTACCGTTGTGCGATGCAGCCCGCTCTGCTCGGCCAACTGGGCGACGCTGGCCCCTCCGTCGAAGCGGTTTAGAGCGTTAATTAGCGCCAGCCCGCGCGTTAGCCCGCGTACTGACTTGTAATGGGTCTCGCTCATCGTACTGTCCACACCATGAAAATGTACCTTGTGCACTAGGTGCACACTAGCAACTGTTGCCGTTGTACACCACCCAGGTGATTTCCATACTCCGCTGCACAAGAAATTCAAAAAGTGCAGTACGGAGATACACATGAATTCCACGTCATCTGCTTACCCTCCTGAGCACACCACCGACGTTGCCATCATCGGCGCCGGTCCCGTCGGCCTAATGATCGCCAACTATTTGGGCCAATGTGGTGTGAATGTTACGGTGGTGGAAAAGCTCGACACCCTAATCGACTACCCCCGCGCCATTGGCCTTGACGACGAAAGCCTGCGCACCTTCCAGGCGGTGGGGTTGGCGCAGGCAGTACTGCCGCATACAACGCCGTCACACGCCATGCGTTTCATGACGCCTAGGGGTCGTTGTTTTGCCGATATCCAGCCCAAGACCGATGAGTTTGGCTGGTCGCGGCGCAACGCATTTATCCAACCGTTGGCCGACCGCGTGTTGTTTGAAGGGCTGCAGCGTTTCAACAACGTCAAGGTGCTCTTCGGTCTTGAGCTTCAGGATTTTGAGCAAAACGAAACCGCAGTGAGCCTGCGCCTGAAAGACCAAAGCGGCCATGAAGATACCTTGCGGGCCCGCTACGTGGTCGCGTGCGATGGCGGCAACAGTTTGGTTCGCCGCGTCCTCGATATCAGTTTTGAAGGAAAGACTGCACCCAATCAGTGGATCGTTCTGGACCTCGCTAACGATCCGCTCGGTACGCCACATCTGTACATGTGTTGCGATCCTAAGCGCCCCTATGTTTCTGCCGCGCTGCCTCATGGCGTTCGGCGCTTCGAGTTTATGGTCATGCCCGGCGAGACCGAAGCAGAACTGACCAAGCCCGAAAGCATGCGCAAACTGCTTGGCAAGGTGCTGCCAAACCCCGACAACATTGAGCTGATTCGCAGCCGGGTTTACACCCACAACGCACGGCTGGCCGGGCAGTTTCGGCAAGGCCGGCTGCTGCTAGCCGGTGATGCGGCGCACATCATGCCCGTGTGGCAAGGACAGGGTTACAACAGCGGCATGCGCGACGCGTCCAACCTGGCATGGAAGCTGTCGTTGGTGGTCAAGGGGCTGGCGGCCGACCACCTGCTGGATACCTACCAACTGGAACGTCGCGACCACGCGAAAGCGATGATCGATCTTTCTGTGCTTGCCGGGCACGTGCTGGCCCCACCGAAACGCTGGCAAGGCTCGCTGCGCGACGGGGTTTCGTGGTTACTCAACTACCTCCCCCCTATCAAGCGCTACTTCCTGGAAATGCGCTTTAAGCCCATGCCGCAATACACGCAGGGGGCATTGGTCGCATCGACGGATAAGGCTTCGCCTGTAGGCAAGATGTTTATACAGCCCAAGGTGCTCACAGAAGCAGGTGAAACCGCCTTGCTTGATGACGTCATCGGCAACGGGTTCGCCATCATCGCGTGGGGCTGCGACCCGACATGGGGGCTGAATGCCGCGCAACTCCAACAGTGGCAAGCCCTGGGCGCGCGGTTCATCCAGGTCATACCCGACGTCCAGCTCAAGGCAGCCCGCAGCGGTGGCGACGATGTCATTCGCGTTGGCGATACCACCGGGCGCCTGAAAGAGTGGTTCGCACGCGGCTCATCCTCCATTGCAGTACTGCGCCCTGATCGCTTCGTTGCGGGTTTGGCTATCCCGCAAACGCTTGGTCAAACCTGTGACAAGCTGGCGTTGGCGCTACACGCATTACCACAACGCACTGCAGCGCCTGCTGCCAGCAAGGTGGCCTGATATGAGTGTGTATCTGCAGTGCCTGTCGCACACGCCACTGGTGGGTTACGTCGATCCGGCACCCGAGGTGCTCGCGGAAGTCGAGGACATGATCAGCGAGGCCCGCGCCCGAATTGCGCGTTTCGATCCAGAACTGATCGTGTTGTTGGGGCCCGACCATTACAACGGCTTTTTCTACGACGTTATGCCGGCGTTTTGTATAGGCGTAGCCGCCCATTCAATTGGTGATTTTGGTACGCCTGCCGGACCGCTGGACGTCCCCAAAGCTTTAGCCGAGAACTGCGCTGGTGCGTTGCTCGATGCCGGTATCGACATCGCAGTGTCTTACCGCATGCAGGTTGACCACGCGTTCGCCCAACCCCTGGAGTCGCTGCTGGGCGGGTTGCAAGCCTGCCCGGTCATTCCAGTTTTCATTAACTCAGTTGCAGTCCCCCTGCCCCGCTTTAAGCGTGCCCGCTTGCTTGGCGAAGCCCTCGGACAGTGGGCACGTACTCTGAATAAACGGGTGCTGTTTCTTGCCTCCGGCGGTTTGTCTCACCAACCGCCAGTGCCCGAGTTGGCCCATGTGGACGCGACCATGGCCGACTACTTGATGGGCAGTGGCCGAAATCTGTCGGCTGATGAGCGTGATGCACGCCAGAAACGCGTCATTCAGGCCGCCCACCATTTCATTGAAGACCAGAACTGTCTGCACCCCCTCAATCCGACGTGGGATCAGCAGTTTCTTGACACCCTGGAGCAAGGGTGCCTGAGCAATCTCGATGCCCTGGGCAACGATGAGCTGTCGGCCCTGGCCGGCAAGTCCACTCACGAGGTCAAGACGTGGGTCTGCGCCTTCGCCGCGCTATCAGCCTTCGGTCCCTACGAGTGCGAGGGGCGCTACTACCGCCCTATTCCTGAATGGATTGCCGGTTTCGCCGGTCTTGGCGCCCACCCCGTGAACAGTCACTTCTGAATACAAGGAACCCCTATGACTTCCGCCGCATTTACTGAGTCCTCCACCAGCCACCTGGTACGTATCCGTGAGGGCAAGCTGGACTTGCAACTGCATTACAACGACATAGGCCAAGGCACTGAAACCGTAGTGATGCTCCATGGCTCCGGGCCTGGCGCAAGCGGGTGGGCCAACTTCAACCGCAACATTGAGCCGCTGGTGAATGCCGGTTACCGCGTCATTCTGATGGACTGCCCAGGCTGGAGCAAAAGCGATCCAATCGTCAGCGAAGGCTCGCGCTCGCATCTCAACGCACAAGCGCTCAAGGGTTTACTTGATGCGCTAGACCTCGACCAGGTGCACATCGTAGGCAACTCGATGGGCGCCCACACCACGGTGGCATTCGCGCTCGACTACCCCGAACGCATTGGCAAATTGGTGCTGATGGGCGGCGGTACAGGCGGCAACAGTGCCTTTGTGGCGCAGCCCACCGAGGGCATCAAGTTGATCGGCGCGCTGTATCGCGATCCCACGATTGAGAACCTGAAGAAGATGATGACCGTCTTCGTCTTTGACGCCAGCAGCATGACTGAAGAGTTGTTCCAGACGCGCTTGGACAACATTCTTGCCCGTAAGGAACACCTGGAAAACTTTGTCAAAAGCAGCACGCTGAACCCCAAACAATTCCCCGATGTCAGCCACCGCCTGCACGAGATCAAAGCCCAAACCCTGATCGTCTGGGGCCGTGAAGATCGGTTCGTGCCCATGGACACCGGCCTGCGCCTGCTGGCCGGCCTACCGGATGCCCAACTGCATGTGTTCAACCGTTGCGGCCACTGGGCTCAGTGGGAACACGCCGAGACGTACAACCGCCTGGTGTTGGACTTCCTGACCCACTGATGATCGAGGCCGACATGCACCCTGCTCAAGAAAAACTCGATCAGCTCGCTGCTGACCTGCGTAACGCGGACGCTCACCGCCAAGCGATTGCGCCGCTGCGCGAACAGATCGGCGAAGACAATGCCGATGCGGCTTACGCCATTCAGCGCCTCAACGTGGCTCACGTTGTCGCCAATGGCGGCCGTGTTGTGGGTCGCAAGATTGGTCTGACCAACCCAAAAGTACAACAGCAACTGGGGGTGGATCAGCCGGACTTCGGCACCTTATTCGCGGCCATGTGCTACGGCGATAACGAGACCGTGTCTGCCAGCCGCGTCCTGCAGCCAAAAATAGAAGCCGAGATCGCCTTGGTTCTGGAGCGTGATCTGCCCTTTGCAGACACCACGTTTGCTGATGTAGCAGTTTCCGTTGGTTGGGTTATGCCAGCACTCGAAATAGTCGGCAGCCGCATCCAGGACTGGAACATTCGCTTCGTCGACACCGTGGCAGACAACGCATCGAGCGGCGCGTTTGTACTGGGCGGCCCGGCCCGGCGCCTGGACGGGCTAGACCTGCGTCAAGCCAGCATGCGCATGACCCGCAACGGTGAGCTGGTGTCCAGCGGTAGTGGAGCAGAATGCCTCGGCCACCCATTGAATGCAGCTGCGTGGCTGGCGCGGACCCTCGCTCGTCTGGGCGATCCGCTGCGCGCCGGGGACATCATCTTAACCGGCGCATTGGGGCCCATGGTGGCGGTGGCTGGGGGTGACCGATTCGAGGCTGAGATCGACGGCGTAGGCCGAGTCAGCGTGAATTTTAGTGCCGAGAGATCCGTGGCCAGCGCACAAGTGAGGCAACAACCATGAAAAAACTAAAAGTCGCCGTAGTGGGTTCCGGGAATATCGGTACCGACCTGATGATCAAGATTTTGCGCAACGCAAAGCACTTGGAAATGGCAGTGATGGTCGGCATCGACCCGGCATCCGACGGTCTGGCCCGAGCGCAACGTATGGGAGTGCAAGTCACCCATGAAGGGGTTGAGGGGCTGTCCAAAATGGACGTTTTCCAACACATCGATTTTGTCTTTGATGCCACCTCGTCTGGCGCGCACGTGAAGAATGATGCGTTTCTGCGCGCAGTAAAACCTGGCATTCGTTTGATCGACCTGACACCTGCGGCCATTGGTCCCTACTGCGTGCCGGTGGTGAATCTGGAGCAGAACCTCGAGCAACTCAACGTCAACATGGTCACGTGTGGCGGGCAGGCAACCATTCCAATGGTTGCAGCCGTGTCGCGTATCACCAAGGTGCATTACGCCGAGATCGTCGCCTCCATCGCCAGCAAATCGGCAGGGCCTGGCACTCGCGCCAACATCGACGAGTTCACCGAAACCACCTCCAAAGCGATCGAAGTGATCGGTGGGGCCACCAAGGGTAAAGCCATCATCGTGATGAACCCGGCTGAACCGCCCTTGATGATGCGAGACACAGTATTTGTGCTGTCCGCCCTCGCCGACCAGGCGCACGTCCAAGCATCTATTGAAGAAATGGCCGCTGCCGTAATCGCATACGTGCCTGGGTATCGGCTTAAACAGAACGTGCAGTTCGAACTCATCCCACCCAGCGCGCCTTTGCGAATTCCCGGCCTGGGGACGTTTAGCGGCTTGAAAACCTCAATCTTCCTCGAGGTCGAAGGCGCTGCCCACTATCTACCGGCCTATGCCGGCAACCTCGACATCATGACATCCGCAGCCTTGGCCACAGCCGAGCGCATGGCGCTGTCGATGCTCAGTACCTGAGGAGACGGCTATGACATTCAAAACTGCCAACAAGCTTTACATCAGTGACGTCACTCTGCGCGACGGCAGCCACGCAATCCGTCACCAGTACTCCATTCAGAATGTTCAGGACATCGCCCGCGCGTTGGATAAAGCCGGCGTCGACTCAATCGAAGTCGCACACGGCGACGGGCTGCAAGGCTCCAGCTTCAACTATGGCTTCGCCGCGCACACCGATCTGGAATGGATTGAAGCGGCGTTCGATGTCATCAGTCGAGCCAAAATCGCTACGCTGCTCCTGCCGGGAATCGGTACGGTGCATGACCTGAAGGCCGCCTACGGTGCCGGTGCGCGTGTAGTACGGATCGCCACGCATTGCACTGAAGCAGACGTATCGAAACAACATATCGAATATGCCCGCGAGCTGGGGATGGACACCGTCGGTTTTCTAATGATGAGTCACATGATCCCCGCCGAGCAGTTGGCCGCGCAGGCCAAGCTGATGGAAAGCTACGGGGCGACCTGTGTGTACATGGCCGACTCCGGCGGCGCGATGAGCATGCAGGACGTACGCGACCGGTTCCGTGCATTCAAGGCGGTGCTAGATCCGAGCACCGAAACAGGTATGCATGCCCATCACAACCTGTCGCTAGGCGTGGCCAATTCCATCACCGCCGTTGAAGAAGGCTGCGACCGCATCGATGCCAGCCTTGCAGGCATGGGCGCGGGAGCGGGCAATGCTCCACTTGAAGTGTTTATTGCCGCCGCTGAGCGCCTGGGCTGGAACCACGGCACTGACCTATACACCTTGTTGGATGCCGCCGATGACATCGTCCGTCCGCTGCAGGACAGGCCCGTGCGTGTAGACCGCGAAACGCTGGCACTCGGTTACGCCGGCGTTTACTCAAGCTTCCTGCGCCACGCCGAAATCGCCGCCGCCCGGTACGGCCTGAAAACCCTCGACATCCTGGTCGAGCTGGGCAAACGACGGATGGTCGGCGGCCAAGAAGACATGATCGTCGATGTGGCGCTGGACCTGCTCAAACGCTAGCGACCGACGAGACGTTTTGACCCAGCAGCGGTGGACATCCCTGCTGCGAACCGCCCCTTCATTTTCAACAGGTAATCACTTCACGGCCCTCGCCAGGGGGGCCTTGCTACACCCGTGCGTCTGCGCACGGCATTCCAATAATAAAAACAAAACACCGGAGTACAACAGCTATGAAACGCATTGATCGCCGTCTCGTCGGCGTGCTCGCCGTCGGCGTATGTCTACCTGCGACGGCCGACCTGCTGAGCGACAGCTCAGCCACCTTGCTTTCGCGCAACTATTATTTCGACCGGGACTATGCCAATGGGACGGGCCCGTCTGAGGCCAGGGAGTGGGCGCAAGGTTTTATCCTGCGCATGAACTCGGGTTACACCCAAGGCCCCTTCGGCTTTGGCCTTGATGTATTGGCAATGGGCGGTATCAAACTGGACTCCAGCGCAGGCCGAAGCGGAACAGGTCTATTGCCTTTTGATGCGGTGACCCGGGAGCCGGCCGACGAGTACAGCAAATTGGGAGTAGCCGCCAAAGTCCGATATTCCTCAACCGACCTACAAGTGGGGACGTTCCAACCGTTACTCCCAGTGATTTTGGCCATTACTACCACACGGCTCTTTCCTCCAACCTTCCGAGGCGGCTACCTGCGCTCACAGGAAATACCCGGCCTGACCCTGCACGCGGGCAACGTCGACCGTATTATTTTGCGCAACTCAACCGACGAAGAACGCATGGGCGTCAGCAGCCTCAACGGGCGATTCAACCCCAGCGGACTATCCGATTCGTTCAGCTTCGCGGGCGCCGACTACGCCTTTAATGACCATCTCACCGGCACCTACTACTACGCCGAGCTCGATGACCTGTATCGTCAGCAATACGTGGCATTGCTGCACACAATGCCACTGGGCGAAGGCAAGCTTAAAAGCGATATACGCTTCCTCGACAGCACGGGGGATGGCGCCTCCAAAGCAGGCACCGTAGACAACCGCACGCTGAGCACCATGTTCACCTACAAATGGCGCGCGCACTCGTTTGGCCTGGGCTATATGCAGCTAAATGGATCCTCGGCAATGCCCTACATCGCGGGGACAGACGTCAACGTCAACTCAGAAGGCGCACAGGCAGCGGACTTCGTCAATCCAAAAGAACGCAGCACCCAACTTCGATACGACGTCGACTTTACCAGCTATGGTGTCCCCGGCCTCGGAGCAACATTGCGGTATCTACGGGGTAGAGATATCACGTTGGCAAACAACCCGGCTGCTTCCAAAGAGAACGAACGCGACGTCGAGCTGAACTACCTGGTCCAGTCCGGCACATTCAAAGGGCTGAATGTTCGCCTTCGCCAGGCCACGTATAACAACGACTTCTCCCGTGATTTCACCGAAACCCGGTTCTACCTCGATTACCCTCTGAAACTCTGGTAAGCGCCAACGGGATAGCGGCGCAGACCGCAACCTGCGCTTTAACCAAGACTACGCAAAAGCCCGGGCCTCAATGGCTGCGGGCTTTTTTGTGTGCATAGAGCAATCGACCCGAACACTTATCGCAAAGAACGTCGCGCTGTCGCGGTCCGACACTAGCGGTGCTTGGCTACCTGCCAATTGGCTCTTTCAGTGGCTCAAGCTGCTTCGTGCAGGTGAACCATGCCCGAACGACAGCTAATTTTTCTTGGCGCGTAAGCGATGGAATACGTTGGGAGGCAAGGATCATAAGACCCTCAGCGCTGGGCATTCTCAGCGTGGAAATGAACCCGCCACGAAAAGCTCGTGGCGGGTTATTGGGAGTGGTCACCGCGGTGACAGGGTAACTGTGGAAGCGATAACCGAAACGCGTTTACGAGAAGATATTGCGGCTAGCCCTCAGAAGGCCGGCTGCCGCAAAAACGATCAACAAGACACTGGATGCCACGAGCATTACCCCGCTCTGCCCCTGCCCTAAGAGGATGCCCGCCAGCAAAGGCCCGATCACCGATCCGAGCCGACCCACCGCCCCTGCCGCGCCAATCCCCGTGCCGCGCACGGCAACTGGATAAGCCGTGCCGGCCAGCGCGTACAAAACCGACTGCGCGCCGGTGAGAAACAAACCTGCAAAGAGTCCACCCGCAGCCATCGCCACACCATTGGTGGCGGCGGCGAGCGCCAGAAGCGCGATCACTACGCCGATATAGGTGGCGATAACCACCACGCGTTTGCTTGACCGGTCAAACAGAGCGGCAATGGAAATGGCACCGATACCCGCGCCGATGTTAAACATGATTTGAACGCTACTGGCTTGCAGCGGCGTCAGCCCGCGAGAGAGCACCAGGGTAGGCAACCAGTTGATCAGGAAATAGAGAACGATGAGCGTGCACAGGTAGCTAAGCCATAGAGCGAGTGTTGTGCTAGCGCGTCCACCTTTCCATAGCGCGTCGACGACAGCCCCCGACGCTTGGACGCCACCTTTCTCACTGGCGCTGATGTATTGGTTGGACTCTTTCAGGAACAGTGCCAACAAGGGCAGCGTGAGCAGTGGGCCGATTCCGCCCAGGTAGAAGATGTGCCGCCACGCATCTTCGGCATTGCTGATAATTCCTATCAAAGAGGCAAACACAGCGCCGAACGGCAGGCCGCAGTACATCGCCCCCACCACGGTACCGCGTCTCTCCGGTGGCGTGGTTTCCGAGCACAAGGCAATGAGGGTAGGCATCGCGCCACCCAGGCCCAAACCGGTCAAGAACCGCGCAACCAGAAGGCTGTCCAGGTTCCAGACCTGAGTGGTCAAGATGGAAAATATGCCAAACCAGGCTACCGCCAGCATCAACATATTCTTGCGGCCAATGCGGTCAGCAAGCCATCCACCAATCGCGGAACCCGGCAATAGCCCTAACGCGTTAATACCAAAAACCCAGCCAAGCTCGCCTGGGGTCAAGTGAAACTCGCGCGCCATACGGGGCGCCGCGACGCCGATCGACTGAAGATCCAGCCCCTCCAGCAACGCCACTAAGAAACACAAGCCAATCGTCAACTTGCCCGCTGTGCGGGGCTGAATGCTCGCTAAGGTAGTCACCTTAATCTCCTTATTATTCGGTAGGTGCGGTGCTCATGGGCAGCGCGTTGTTGTTATCGGTCTCGACTCGAAGCGCTGGTTTAAGCAGCGCGTTCGGCAGATGGGGGATTACGGAATACAGCGGTGGCGGTCATTAAGGTGATGCCGTCTGAAACCAGGCTTGCGCTCACCCAACTCATGGTCCTGGTGCTGCCATCGACATTGGCCCGTCCGATGACGGTCGCGCCCAAATGCGCTGGCGCAATCATGTTGCTGTTCAACTGAATGGTGACAGGATGCCGGCCGTTATCGCACTTCAGAAATGCCTCGACCGTCATGCCCAGCGTAATGTCCATAAGGGTTAGCAAAACGCCGCCATGCGCCGACCCATTGGGGTTGAGATGATGGGGCTGTATCCGCAGTCTGGTTTCAACAACACCTTCGGATATCGCTCGCTCGATCCCGCCCACGTGCCCAAGAAAGCTGTTCTCCTGGCCTACACTTTCAAACCTCTGCGCACTCATTTTTCATCTCCATCGAACACAATGCAGAGCCAATCACACACCGCTGCCGGGCGCGTGCCACCTTCAATTTCAATGACGCAGCCAAGCTGCAAACGCGTACCGCCAGCCTGCTGACCGATATCAACCAGTGTCAGTCGCAAACGTACGCGGGCGTCGGCGGCGACGGTCGCGGGAAACCGGACTCGGTCCAGCCCGTAGTTAAGCCAGCGCTCTGCCCTCTTCACCCGGAAACACTGTGTAGAGAGCCCCGTCACCAGCGACAACACCAAAAAGCCATGCGCAATCACCCCGCCAAAAGGCGTTTCGCGTCGAGCGCGCTCCTCATCCATGTGAACCCAATGGGTATCACCGGTAGTCCGCCCGAAGCTGGCGATCAACTCCCGATCCACGAGTACCCAATCGCTGACGCCCAGCTCCGCGCCTACGTGTTCGGCGAGGTCCTTACCTTGATCAACCTCGATCATGCTTGCCCCCTTGGCGTTGAATAACGCCTCGATTTCAAATGGCCGGTTTTTACGCAACGCGTTTCGATCCAGTTCACCTTTCGGTGTCAACTCAGAAGTCGAGGGCGGTGGAGAGAGAATGGCGAAGCGTTCGATACGCTTGGTGGGACTGGCGTGTTCGGCATTGTGCTGCGCGAACAGATCGTCCAGCCTGATGGGTCGCGCGACCCAGCACAGCGCGGCGATATACGCCTGATCGGCGCCAAGAATCACCACATCGTGCAAGGCACCATCGGCGCGCCTAAGCAGCTCATGCCGAAGGCCGCTGGCATTCACCCAGCTCCCGTTTTCAAGCTTGAAGTCTTCAGCTAGCCGACCCTCGAAACGCAGACCGAGCTCTGGGCGTTCGGGGTCAACCAAACGGCCTGCATCGCCCGTCCGATAAAAACCTTCTTCATCGACTGCTGCGCTGGCGCTAGCGCCCCAATAACCGCGCATGACGCTTGGCCCGCGCACACTCAGCTCAAACTTATCCCCACTGGGGCTTAGGCGAATCTCGGCGCCCGGCAAGGGCGTTCCAATCCAGCCGGGCTCAGCATTTGGCGCATGTACAAGCGTGGCGCCGGGGCCTGTTTCGGTCGCACCCCATCCGGTCAGAATGGGCACCGGTAAACCGCGCACGGCTGCTGAGTTGCGGCACAAGCGCGTGAAAATGTCCGGCGCCATTGCCGCACCGGCAGAGAACATTGCATCGAGATTGCCGAAGAACGCCTGGCGAAACTCGTCATCAGCCTCCATCACCGGTAACAAGGCTGCCCAACCCGACGGCACAGCGCCGTGAAAGGTGGGCTGTAACCTGCGAAGGTTCTGCACATGGAGGTCGAAACGCTCCGGCTTGCCCCTGGACTCATCAATATGCAGAGTGCCGCCCTGCGACAGGACAATGTGGACATTGTTATTGCCGCCAAACGCGTGATTCCAAGGCAGCCAGTCCACTAAAACGGGCTTGCGGCGGAGCACAAATGGCCAGACGTCCAGGGTTGCCAGAAGATTGTCCGTCATCATGGCGTGGCTATAGGGAACCGGCTTGGGCTGGCCAGTGGAGCCTGAGGTGAGCAACAATTTTGCTGGCGCAGACGGGTCAAGCCAGGCGATGTCTGGATCGTCGACACCATCGGCAGCTTCGAACAGCTGCGCCAAACCGGCATCGCCCTCGATTACCAGCCGTGCCGCCCTCGCCGCCAAAGGGGCATCGGCAAAGCTGTCGCAGTAAACGGCTGCTGGCTTAAGCTTCTCTAGCACACTGGCAAGCTTCTCCTTGTCCCCACCCAGCGCGGCATACTGGGCTGCAATGGGCACATAGATAATTCCAGCACGCAGCGCACCCAGTGCGATGCGCATATGGCGGATACCGTTAGGTGCAAATACAGCAAGCCGATCTCCGGGCTTCAGCCCTATTGCAAGCAGCCCCGCGCCAAGTCGCCCTGAGTCATGCCACGCTTTGGCGTACGACAGGCCCTGACGCTGTCCGCTCGACATCGCCTCGGAAATAAATACAGCGGCTGGCGTGTCATGCGCCCACTGCTCCAGCCAGTCGACGACCGTGCGTACGCGCGCACTCAAAATGCGGCGTGAAGTGAGGTAGAGGCTACCGTCTGGCGAGGCGCGTAAGTCGACGTCGGGCGTGGCGAACATCGCCGAGCGCCAGTCTTCGCTGTTGTCGTGTTTGTTCGGGCCGTGTTTGATTTGATCAGGCATTTTTATTATGAGCTCCTCTGAACGACTGCTCGCCTTACGGCGGCAGCCATTCAGGCCTGTACGATTCAAAAGCAGTGTGTTCAGTAGACCTTGTGCAAAAGGTCCAGGAAGTAAGGTGCTTCGGCGGGTAACGGTGCAGTCCGGTTAAAGACACTTTTAGTGGCTGCCTCGGCGACTTCGGGCAACGCGTCGAAGGGCACGCCCAATGAACTCAACGTACGAGGCAAACCGATCTCCGATACGAGCGCCGAAACGATGTCCTCGCAGCGTCCTCCCAGGACACGATCAAGGCGCTCGAACTTTTCCGGGACAACCGTCCGAGCCCACTTGAGGGTTTCAGGGAGAAGCAAGCCGATCAACGTGCCGTGGTGCAAATTGAACGTGTCCAGAGGAATGGAAAGCGCATGAGCCCAGCCCAACCCTTTCCACATGCACATGCCCCCCTCCATAGCGCCCATCAACACCTGCGAACGAGCTTCGCGATCTGAAGGGTTGGCCACAGCTGTGCCCAGGTTGCGGCACAGCCTTTCTATAGCGTCCAGTGCAATGGCATCGACTGGCGGGTTCACCGCCGGTGAGAGATACCCTTCGATTGCATGACCCAGCGCATCAATACCGGTCGCGGCAGTCAGCCGCGCGGGAAGCGTAAGGGTGAGATCCGGGTCATAGAGCGCGACCTTTGGCACCAGGTTTACGCTCATAAAGATCGCTTTTTCGCCACCAGAGCCTATTGCGATCCCCGCGCCGCGTCCCACCTCGCTACCGGTGCCGGCAGTGGTGGGGATGCAAAGCAGCGGCGCGACAAAGGGACCAATCTGTGCCCCTCGCGCGCTCCCCACTGCATAGTCAGCCAACTTGCCCTCGTGGGTCGCCATCAACGCGACGCCCTTGGCCAGGTCGATAACCGCACCGCCGCCCAGGGCAATCAGGCCATCGCAATTCTCGTCTTGGTAAACACGCAATGCCGAAAGCACCGCGTCCTCAGAGGGATGGCTCGGGCAATCACTAAACGTTGGGGTTTGCTCACCCAGCGGTAGGCTTTCAAACACTTTTACCTTCAGACCGGCTTTGCATACGCCGTCGTCCAGCATGAGTAATGGCCGAGAGATACTCAGCAATTGAAGCTCGCTAGCCAGCTCGGCCAACGCGCCACAGCCAAATCGGATCCTGCCAACATGTTGAATATAAGCGACCACGTTAATCACCTGATAAGTAGAGGCTGCAACAGCCAGATACGGACTCGACTACAACTTTCAGCGCCGATGCTCGGCAAGATCGCGCAGGTCGGCGACCCCGCCCCGGTTGGTCACCAAAGCTTTGCGAAGGACAAAACGCAGCAACGCGTTAGGGCCCATGCGAGACCCGCCAATTCCAGATGATTTGAAAGACATTTTTTCCGCGTCGCGAAGGATGTAAATCGTGATGGCCGCATCCTGCAGGGCCACAGCGCCGGCATCGATCTGTTGGCCGATACGCATCGCCTCTTCTTCGCTACCGGCAAAGACTGCCGCTGACAGGCCATAAACGGAGTCGTTGGCCAGCGCGACCGCTTCGTCTTCCGTGCGGTACTTCATAACGGGAGTAACCGGCCCGAAGGTCTCATCGGTCATCAACTTCATGTCGTGCGTTACGTCAGAGATAACCGTCGCTCGCATGTAGTGGCCGCCACCCAGGTTTTCACTTCTGCCACCGGTTACGACTTTCGCGCCCTGCGATACCGCATCATCGATGTGGGAATCA
Organism: Pseudomonas sp. BIGb0558; assembly: GCF_024807515.1. Taxonomy (NCBI): domain Bacteria; kingdom Pseudomonadati; phylum Pseudomonadota; class Gammaproteobacteria; order Pseudomonadales; family Pseudomonadaceae; genus Pseudomonas; species Pseudomonas sp. BIGb0558. The sequence continues at coordinate 44,769 of NZ_JANUEW010000010.1, read as the reverse complement.
ACGATCGCTGCTTGGCTGGCGAGAATAAACGGGCCCAAATCCCCATGCGCTGGGTCTGGGTACGCAAGCTCCAGCGCTTGCGACTTGCCCGCCAACAAAGCAACGAAATCGTCGTAAACGGACTCATGGACATACACCCGCTCAACCGAAAAACAGATCTGACCCATGGCGAATACCGACCCGCGAAGAACCGAAGTGGCCGCACGCTCTAGATCCGCATGCTCGGTGACGATTGCGGGGTCTTTGCCACCCAACTCGAGAAACGCCGGTATGAGCCGTCGTGCACACGCTTCTGCCACCAAACGACCAGTCTTGATGCTGCCGGTGAAGCACACGGCATCGACCCGCTGAATCAGTGCCTGCCCTGTTGCGCCGTCTCCCGCGACGTACCTCAGCACAGCCGCCAGCTCAGGAAACTGACGCACCGTTTCCATAACCGGCTCGATAAACCTGGGAGCAATTTCGCTGGGCTTGATAACCGCTGCGCAACCGGCCAGCAACGCCGGGATGGCGTCAATCATTGACAGAAGGAAGGGGTGGTTCCACGGCGTAATAAAACCCACCAAGCCATACGGCACCAGTTGGGTTTCAAACACGACATTAGCATTGATTACTGACGTGCCGGTACGTTGTGCGGACTCGAAGATGTGCGGCGCTTTTGCACACCAATCACGGATTGAACCCACCACCATGTGCGGGACTTCGTGAGATAACCGCTGCCGCCCAGTATCCAAGGCTTCGGCAGAGCCGATGAGATTTGCGTTGACTTCGATCGCATCGGCCCATTGAAGAAGCACTTTCACCCGAGCTTCCAGTCCGGCTTTCGACCATGTCTTTTGCCCGCTGCGTAGCTCCTGGCAAACCGTGTCGAAATCCGTCTCTGACAAGCGAGCAATGCGATAGTCAACGGTGCCTGTGCGCGGGTTCTTCACGTCAATTTCTAATGTCACGCTACTTCTCCTAATTTTTGTTCTTGGCGATCGCTACAGCCGCGAAAGCTGGCTACCGCATGAGGCGAATTCTGACGACGCTTTAGCCGGCTCTTTTTTTGAACAACTGCGCAGCGTTTTCACGGTAAATACGGCGGCGCGTCGCATCGTCCATGGCGTAGTTTTCAAGGAGGCTCAAGAAGTTCATGGACCTGGCTTTAGGCGCATATGGCCAGTCACTGCCGAAGAAAACTCGTTCCGGCTTCGCAAACTCCAACAAGGCGGCAAGGGCAAACGGGCTGCTGGCCAGCGCGGTGTCGAAATAGAACTTTCTGAGCCGCTCGATCCCCACGTCATCCGGGCCGCCATCCGATACCGCCCGAGCGATTCGCTGGGCAGCGAATGGGAGAAAGCCTCCGCCGTGAGACAGCACGAACGAAATGTTTGGATAGCGCTCTAGCCAGCCCGCTTTGGCGATGTTGATTGCCGCTCGGGTTGTATCCAAGAGGAAGTCGGCCACATAGGGCGGAATACCTTCTACCGGCTCGCATGGCAGTTCACTGGGGTGGATGAACACCACACTGCTCCGACGATTCAACTCCTCCATCAACGGCTCGAATGCGGCCTCGCCCAGGTAGCGGCCGCCTACGTTAGCCAGCAGGATGACGCCATCGGCGCCCAGCTTATCGAACGCATAAGCCGCTTCAGCAATCGCGCCTTCAACATCCGGTAAAGTCAACGTGGCGAAAAAACCGAATTTCCCAGGGTAGGTTCTGATGACGCTGGCGGCGTACTCATTCACCTCCCGAGCTTGCGCGCGGGCTTCTTGATCGTTTCCTAGGTGAACACCCGGCGTGGAGACCGACAGAATGGAGCAGGAGGTTCCTTGCGACTCCATCAGATCCAGGCTGCCCTCGGCTGACCACACTGGGATAGGCAACCCACCGGCTGTTATCCCGCGCGAATCCAACCACTTTGCGTAATCAGGCGGGACAATATGGTGATGAGTGTCGATCTTGAGTTCCATGAGCTGAACCTTTAAATGATGTGAGCGGTGACAGCAGAGCTTGTTGTTGTTTGAGCCCAGAATCGGCCTTGCCCAAAGACCGCCCCACTGCATTGACCGAAATCTACAGAGTGTGTGAGTATCGATCCAGCGCGTATAACGGATAAGCAAAATCGACATGGTAGATATCAGAAAATTCGACCTCAACCTTCTTCCCGTACTGGAAGCCTTGCTGATCCACCAAAACGTTTCTCGCGCGGCGGATGATTTGGACATGAGCCAATCGGCAGTCAGTGCCGCGCTCGGTCGTCTTAGAGTTTTGCTGGGAGATGACCTGCTAGTACGCACGGGCCGCGGCATGCGCCCTACGACACGAGCGCTGGAACTAAAGGCGACTGTGTCGCTCGTGTTGGATCAGGTTCGCGATGAGTTGATGAGCAGCGAAAGCTTCAACCCTGCAGAGTCCACCCGGAGCATTACCCTGGGCCTTTCGGAGGTAGGCTGTTTCGTACTGGGCGCGCGCATCATCAAACGAGTGCGCACGGAAGCGCCCAACATTCAATTCAAACTCACGACATTGTCGACAGAGGTTGTTGAAGATGCGCTTGAGCGGGGAAGCACAGATTTAGCGCTAGGTCCCTTTGAATGCCACAGATCGACGGTGTTTCAACGACGGCTTTATGAACGCCACTACGTATGCCTGGCAGCCAAGGGAAGTACTTTCTGCCATGAAAAAATGACGCTGGCGCAATTTGCACAAGCGCCACAGCTGGTCGTCAAATCGCCGTCACGCGTTCATGAAATCATCAGTCAAGAGCTAGCCGAGCGTGGACATACGTCTGCCAACACCATGGAAATTCCCAGCTTTCTCCACGCGCCCATGATGCTTGAAACGGGAGAGTTCATATCCGTAGTACCCGGCCAACTTGCGGACGTTTTTAACGCGCATTGGGACCTACAGATTGTTGACGTTCCAATGGTCCTTCCCTTACGGACGATTCGACTATTTTGGCATCGCCGGTCCAACACGGATCATGCTATTCGCTGGTTGCGGAACATGATTGTCGACGAGCTGACTTCAGAAATTTCTTCGTTGTCGGGCAACATTTAAAGCAAATATTTTCGAGCGATGTTGGGATTTTTGGTCTGCAGTTTTTGCCGTCATCGGACAACTGCATCAGACCGAAGACTGGCTGGCGGGACTTGCTTCTCCGCCCGAACTGGACAGTGGTTCGTCTGTTCAAGACGTTACTACGTCCGAAACCGAAAATCCCAATGCGATCACAACAGGCAGCAATCGGCCCAGAGTGTGTAAAAACTCTAGATCCCGTTTTGATTTTCAAGACTGAGTGGCTGTCCGGCTCCGTAGTCTGATCAAGGCACGATTTCCCTTCCTGATGAGCTAAACCGCCCCAGCAACGCGCCAGATCATCGGGAGACGTAAAAACACGCCGGTTTTTACGCCGTTAGCGCCCTCATCAGTGATGGGTACCGATGATTTTCATGACCCGTTTCAAGTTGTAGGCAAGTACATTCAAGCTCATCTCCGCACTTACTCCGTTCAGCTTTGCCTCATACTCCCTCCGGCTCGAGTGTCGCACTGGTCAACTGCTGATCTTGCCAGGCCACGTAGGTCAGCCCAGTGCCTTTCCACCGTCCATTCTGTATGGCCATTGGCTGTGCGCCCGTGGATAATCAAAAATATTTCAGACCTATATCACCTCTATGAACGCCCACCTGTATCGACTGCAGTTGGGATTTTGGCGTGCCTGCACTTCGCTTAGCACGCTCATCATTTGAGAGGATCTGCGTATGTATAGCCCTTGCCCAAGTTGTAACTCTGGACGCATCGTCACGAAAAATATTGGGAAACAAGCAGGCGGTTTGATCGGTGCCGCAGGCGGCGCCGCCAGTGGTACAGCTGGCGCTCTGTCCGGCGCCGAAGCTGGAGCTGTTTTAGGTGTCGTCGGAGGCCCAATAGGCATCGCAATCGGGAGCGTCGCTGGGGCGATTTTAGGGGGGTTGTTTGGAGGGGTCGCTGGCGGTATCGCCGGGGCCACGCTCGGTGAACAGATCGATGACAAGGTACTGAATAACTATCAATGCCTAGAGTGCGGTTACAGCTTCAGCGCTAATCGCTAACTCATCGAGTCAGCCCCTGTTTCTCATGCAAACAGGGGCGCCCCTTTTGTGAAAGGACCTATTCCCATGGCTCATCTCATTGAACAAATGGCTTATGTTGGCGCAACTCCCTGGCACGGTCTGGGTAGTCGTCTTTCTCCGAAACAACCCATCGAAATCTGGCAGCGCGAAGCGGGTATGGACTGGAAGATCCAGGACAGCCCGGTGCATTTCAAATCCGATAGCATCGGTGCACTTGGCTCAATTCACACCTTCCCTGACCAGAAGGTTCTCTACCGCTCCGATACTAAGGCCCCGTTGTCCGTGGTTTCTCAGCGCTACCAGGTCGTGCAGCCGCGCGAGGTCTTGGAGTTCTATCGGGACCTCACTGAAGTATCGGGCTTCGAGCTGGAAACGGCCGGCGTACTCAAAGGCGGTCGCAAGTTTTGGGCGCTGGCCCGCACTGGCCAAGGTACGACCTTGAGAGGCAACGATCAGGTCAATGGTTATCTCCTGCTGGCCACCTCCTGTGACGGTACCTTGGCTACCACGGCCACACCTACAACTGTGCGGGTAGTTTGCAATAACACGTTGACTATTGCGCTGGACGGTTCGGCCAAAGCGATCAAGGTGCCGCACAGCACGCGTTTCGATCCACAGGCAGTTAAAAAGCAACTCGGTATCGCCGTCTCGCAATGGGACAACTTCATGCACCGGATGCGAATGCTATCTGAACGCAAAGTTCAGTGGCATGAAGCCATGGGATTCTTCATGAACGTGCTGTGTGATGCCAATCCGAACATGCCACTACCGGCAGTACTTCCCAACGAGCGGGCGCTACGCAAGGTGCAAGGTCTATATGAAGGCCAGGGCCGCGGATCAACCCTGGAGTCAGCTCAAGGAACCGCCTGGGGCCTGCTCAACGCCGTGACGGAGTACGTCGACCACGAACGCCGTGCGAGAAGCATCGAGTACCGTATGGACTCTGCCTGGTTCGGGCAAGGAGCACAGCTCAAGCAACGGGCGCTGGAGGCGGCGCTACAACTTGCAGCTTAGGCCTAGTTTTCACTGTCCTCATAAACCCCTTCCCCATTCTGTTCTTCCACTCCCTAAACGCCTGATCAGCTTCGTGCTGGTTGGGCGTTTTTATGCCTCAAGGAAATGATTATGAGCTCTCAATCCCTACTACATCTCAGAACTAAACCCAGTCCTGCCTTACGCTTGGTCGGCACCAAACAACTGCCGCGTGAGGACTGGTTGACCGTGCGCAAGCAAGGCATCGGCAGTTCAGATGCCGCCGCCGCTGTGGGCCTGAACCCTTATAAATCACAGCTGGAACTGTGGATGGAAAAAACCGGGCGTGACACCTTACTAACCATGCTCGATCCGCAGGATGAGGAAAGCCCCGCGTACTGGGGCAACATCCTGGAGCCGATTGTCGCATCCCATTACACCCGGCGCAGCGGTCATCGGGTCCGCCGGGTCAATGCGGTTCTGCAGCATCCTGATCCCAAATTGGCCTGGATGCTGGCCAATATCGACCGTGAGGTTATCGGTGCGTCAGAAGTGCAGATTCTCGAATGCAAAACCGCCGGCATAAACGGCGCACGTCTCTGGAAAGAAGGCGTGCCCGAGTATGTGCAGTTGCAGGTCATTCACCAGCTGGCCGTGACTGGCAAGCAGGCGGCGGATGTGGCGGTACTGCTCGGAGGTCAGCATCTGGAAATCCATCGCATTGAACGCGATGAGTCACTGATAGCCCGGCTGATTGACCTGGAACGGCTCTTCTGGGATTACGTCGTCAGTGACACCCCACCGCCGGCAGACGGTTCGGCCTCAGCGGAGCAAGCTTTGCGCTGTCTGTATCCGCACGACAATGGACAAACCCTAGACTTTAGCCAAGACACACTGCTCTGCACGGCCTTTACCGAGCTGCAGAACGTGCGCAAGTCGATTGCTCTACAGGAGGCGCAGGAAGCTCAACTTAAGCAAACGCTGCAACAGGCCATAGACGATGCCAGTCGGGCGACCTTCGCAACCGGCAGCATCACGTGGAAGAAAGCCAAAGACAGCTTGGCTCTGGATATCCCCCGCCTGCTAAAAGAAAAGCCTCATCTGCAAGTTCGCTACTCGACCACCAAAGCCGGTAGTCGACGTTTTCTGCTGGCTTAAACGATCGTTCGCTCCTCCCTTATCCCCGTGCCCTTTCCCTTCAATGCCACCCTGGTCGCTCGTGCGGTCTCGGTGGCGTTTTTATTTCAGTGTCAGGAGAACTCCCATGCTCAAAGGTTTAGCCATCACACCCCCGGTTTTAGGCCGAATCTCCATCGGCAAGGTCGTCGAAAAGAACGGTAAGCGTCTGCCAGAAAAAGACGATCAATTCACCCTCACCTCCCAAGTACAGAACCGTGACGGCTGGTTGCTGCATCCCCTTAACGAAGAACTGCGCAACGGTAAGGACGGCAAGCTGCGCAGCATTCCGATCCGGCTGCTGTTCAACGAGCCGGACCTCAACTTTCGGGCTGACTACAGCCTGTTCGACCGTAACACCGGCCGGCCGCTGTGCGTCGGCAATGGTGAGACCTGCAAGCGTCTGACCAAGGATGGTATTCAGTCGTTGCCCTGCCCTTCTCCGGATGGCTGTTCACTGGCTCAAGGCAATGCCTGCAAACCTTACGGCCGGCTCAACGTTGTGATTGGCGATGACGATCCACTTGGCAGCTTTGTCTTTCGCACCACAGGCTACAACAGCATCCGCACCCTGGCAGCGCGACTGCACTATCTGCAAGCCATCTCCGGCGATCGACTGGCCTGCCTGCCGCTGGAGTTGCGTCTTCGCGGTAAGTCCACTCGCCAAAGCCACGGTGCACCGATTTTCTACGTAGACATCACGGTACGCAGTGGTCTGGGCATGGAGGATGCCTTAATCGCAGCCAAGCAATTGGAGGAAGCCCGTCAAGCCGCAGGCTTTGATCAGAGCGCCTTGGATCAAGCGGCACGGCAGGGTTTTAACAATGGGGCCTTTGAGGACACCGTGGAGGACACCGGTGCCATCGTCGAGGAGTTCTTCCCTGTCATTGAAGATCAGCCCAGCCGTATAGAACTCAACCCCCCTCCACCGGCAGCGCCTGCCAAACGCTCACTTGCCCAGAAGCTGGAATCGCGAGCCTCGCAGCACAAAAGCAGGTCTTCGGTTCAGTAGCCATCAACTCTTCTGCGTTCTTCCCTATTCGCTCAGGAATACCCGAATGAAATATCACAAGCTGATAGCCGGTGAAACAATCGGTACCTATGTCATGGAATCCCCGGTTACCGAGGCTGACATACTGCAGATGGCACAACAATTGGCGATGAGCCGTCTGTCTAAAGGCCGGGCATTAACGGAGCCAAAGCAGGTTTTCAGCCACCTGCAAACACTGCTGCAGTACCACGAGCACGAGGTCTTTGCGCTACTACTGCTCGACAGCAAACATCGAGTGATTGCCTTCAGGGAGCTATTCAGAGGCACACTGGATGGCGCCAGAGTCTACCCGCGAGAAGTGGTCAAGATTGCGTTGGAGCACAATGCGGCAGCGGTGATTTTGGTACATAACCATCCATCCGGCGACCCTGAACCCAGCCAAGCTGATCGCACGCTAACCCAGGCGCTCAAGAACGCCCTCAGCATGATTGGCACCCAGACGTTGGATCACATCGTTGTAGGTCATGAAGGCTGCGTATCGCTGGCTGAACGAGGTTACCTTTAACTCCAATGTACACACCGTCCGATGGACCGCCTTTGGCACTGCCAGGGTGGTCGTCGGCACGGTGTCCTTCTATTTTTTTTGTCGTGATTCAGCGTTGTGCTCAGGTTCTGCTGCACCCGAAACCATGGGAACCATCCCCAAAAACCTTCGTGCTCGACTTACACAGGTAGCTCGCACGATGGAAGAAGGCTGCCTGTCCGGCTATCTCGTCGCGATACAAGTGATAGTAAGGATTTTGTGGAATCTCGACCAACCCCCTGACGGCTTCTACTGATAGTCCTAAAGCACTTGCCCACGCTCCTTCCAAGCGATTAAACATGTTGTCTCTGCCTGATTCGAGCTTACCCAGCGCATTGAATGCATCGTAGTTCAGCAAGATCGCAAAGTGATGATGTGGTCGCGCGTGCTGCCCTTGTTCCCTAGCCCAGACGTAACGCACCTTGGTGTCGTGTGCGTACTTATTCACAAGTTTCGCCATTTGGCGATTGTGCTTGATTTTGGCTTTAAAGGATTCGATGAAGCGGTCAATAACTTCGTTCGTGAAAGCGTAATCGGGCAATTGACTGTTAGCTGGTAGCCGCAGGTCAAACCTGAATGCGAACACACGAGGGTACTGATTAAGCGCTCGAGATACCGTCTGATGAAGACGGTTTAGGTACTCTTGGATGAAAGGTCCCTTATCCACTTGCACGGTCAAGCCTTGATAAGAACCTTCGCAATGAAGGGTTAAGTTCGTGTTGCCTGGATATCTAGCCATGATGGAGCCCCGAGTATTTAGTTTCATATAGTCAGGCCCACTAGTACATTTTTACTTACACCTAAGAATGCAGAGCACAATACTGCTCTGCTTAGAGCGCCTATCTTCCCTCCGACACACCTCCTACACCTAACCAGTACAGACAAGCCAAACTCACAATAGAGATACTGTATAAGCATAGTACCAATACCGAAAACCCCATCCACGCAATACCAGATAAAAGCATTCGTATTTCCTGTTAAGACACAAGTATCCAGCGACAATAACAACTCCGGAAAAACACCATGAAGAAGTTTCTTCATGGCGTTAACTAGAACCGAGCCAATCAAGACTTCAGCGCCAAACGTAGCAGCATCTCAAGCACCCTTCTTCTCCAACTGGTCCCGCTCTTGGATTTTGCTTAGTATCCAATCGTAAACTTCACTCTCCAGCCAACCGACGCAACGATCCCCTAAAGGAACTGGCTTAGGAAATATTCCTTCCCCAATGAACTTGTACACGGTAGAGCGAGCCAATCCAGTCACTTCACAAACTTGTTTAAGACGAATAATTTTCAAAACTCAACCCTCATATCCATTCAATGGATAAGGGAGCTACGTAATTTTTCACATCGGATGACAGCTAACGAACAAGCCAAAGGCTCACACGACCAGCCCAAACATCAGCAAGCAGGCCTAAACTCTACAAAACAAAGAAATACCAATCTGAATTTACAAATAAAACACTTTTATTTAATCAAGATCATTCAAGAGTTAACCCTGATCAAACATATGCCAATTGGAAGGTGGCAGGGACCGACGTTGGGCAGAACTGGCCTAGGAGTGAGCACTTTTTAGAGAGATTTGACCTAATATAAAGGTGCCTCCATCACCCCCCCGCGTAAGCAGGACTCAGTAAAAAACTCCTCGAGTCGAAGCTCCCACGGATGCTCAAGCGAAAAGTGAGCACCGGGGCGCGAGCGTACTACAATAAAAACACTAGAAAACCCAGAAAAAACCTCAGAAAAACGTAGACAAATCAACATCATTTAATCTATAAATCTACTAGAGTTAAAGACTAAAAATCATCAATCACAAAAAATGGATATCCAATAAATGACCACGAACTGGAATGATTCACTCTCAAAGGTACTAAATGAGATCGAAGTGGATCGTCGTCTAACCGTATGGTTATGGATAAATTTGAGACTCCAGTACCCACAAGTAAATTTTGGCGAACTTGAAAGCTCTGGCGTTAGAAACCGGATGGCCGCCTTCATTACTGAAACTCCATGGTTAAAGATAAATATTGAACAACAAAAGAACGCACTTTTCCTGACCGACGCCAGCTTACAATGGATCACCGATGATACGAGACAACTAAAATGGGTACTCCAGCGAGTATCAGAAAGGGCCGGATTTCATAGCCATAACTTATTGCAAAACTTAACCGGTAGGGAGCTGGTGATTGCGACAATAGACATATGGGCAATAGAGTTAATGCAAAAGGCAAATGAAATAATAAATATTAGCAACCTATGGAATCAACATAAACAATCAGACTACATTTTTCGATGGTTCATCAACCCAGAAGAAAGCGAAAAATACCAACTGGCATGGGAACTAATAAGCAAAAAAACTCCCTTCTTAACCGCATATAAAGAACCTTTTAATAACTACCAAGAATTACTAATTTTTTTTGATTTGACAAACTTTAGAGAAGCCGAAAAAACTATCTGTGTAGATTCAATAAAAAAACGCTGGAGCCAAAACAAATACAGAGAAAAAAACACTGGAAAGAAGCAGTATAACTTCCTCCTCTCTGACAAGAGCATTAACATTCTTGACAAACTAGCTGCTACACATGAGCTAAAACGCGCCAAAATATTAGAAATATTAATTCAAATGGAGTCAGAAAAAGGAATATATATAGCCGAGAAACTAAAAATTCTTCGAGACCTATAATACTAAATCTCAAGTGCTAATAGCGGCCTTTAAACAAGCGTCTCGAACGAATCAAACCGCATTTCGTAGATCCACTACAACATCATCAGAGCAGAGCAATATTCAGCGGATAACTTATCAAATGTGTAGAGTCATACGGCCAACAAAGGCACTCCTCGACAAGCCGCACATCCAATAACATTCCGTACGGGTATATCAAAATATTCCTGAGTAACAGGGTAATTAAGTGTGATCCAAACACGCCTTCCTCTTCTGCACACAAGCTCAAAAATTGTCAGGCCCTACGCTCCGCCACTTCATCTCCCTCAAGGAAAGCCCCCCACAGGCAGGAATGCTTCTTGGCGAATCTCTGCCGACCTGCTGCTTTTTTGGAGGCGAGTGAAACCCCTAGTACCTGCTTCACCCCTCTCTTATACTACCAAGCAACCGACTGGATGACCTCGCCAGTCACCCACCTTTTGCGCTGGCGATCTACGCCAGCTATGGTTTGATATGCGCGGACTGCTTTTTTCTGAAAACTATCGCCCCCTTTTTTCGGGTCACGAAACCTTCGCCTTGCGGCAGCTTTGGCTCAAAAAAGCATATGACGCAGTAAAGGACAGCTCCCAATTCGCACCAACGTCGAAACGGGGAGATCGCTCCAAGAACATCTTCGCGGATCCGTACGCCATCGTGACGCTAGGCGTTGGGAAAAATATGGTAAGCGCGATCAAGCATTGGGCGATTGCTTGTGACGTATTGTCCGACAAAAATGGTGAAATGATTGCGACCGCATTTGGCAATCAGATATTCGATAGGAACGGGCTCGACCCATACTGTGAGCACGCAACTACCATGTGGTTGGCGCACTGGAAACTGGCAGGTGGCTGGGGAATGCCAGAAAGAAGAACTCACCGTAGCTCCACTTGGTTTTGGGCTTTCAATCACATCCACGAGCAAAGCTTTACCTCTCAAGCCCTGATTAAGTCCCTTTCAGAATTTGCACACGAGCGCGGTATAACTATTTCTCCTGCCACGTTAAAGCGAGATATTGAAGTCTTCATTCGGTGCTACTCGGATCGAGCTGAGGGTACTTCAGTTGATGAACATGCGGATTCGATGCTCAGTGAGCTTGGACTCATTTCATCTCAAAGCAGAGATGAGTTCTCATTACGCAGAGGCAACAAATCAACCCTCACCGACGGTGCGTTTCTATACGCCCTTATCGAATTTTGGAATGAGTTCTCTCCAGATCAAGGCTCATTATCTTTTGAAACAATAGCTTATGAAATAGGTTCTCCTGGAAGAGTTTTTAAGCTTGATGAAGACTCAGTTGCCGAAAAACTGATGAATCTAGAAACAATTACAAACAAACAGTATCAGTGGGATGACACCGCTGGTTTACGTCAAGTGCTACGTAAATCTCCTATGGAACTAAGAACTGCCCTGGAGCTAGCTTATGAGTAAGTCGTCCACAGCTAAAAAAATACACACCCCAAAAAAAACGACTGTGGATACTACGTCAATTCATACCGTGAATTCAAAAAAAGAGCCTTCAGCAGAGATCACTCAGAATCTCGCAGGCGTAGTTACATTAACCAGGCAGTTCCAACGAGCAGTAACTCTTGATCAGGACTATGGTAATCCGGAAGCCTTAAAAGGTTACATTTGCCAGGGGACAGCTCGTAATGTTCTTGATGGAACAGCAAAACAAATAATAAATAGCTCTCAGCGTGCGTTTACGTGGACAGGTCCTTTTGGCGGAGGAAAATCATCACTAGCATTAGCATTATGCAGTCTAGTCACACCTAATAAAAAGCTAAGAAATACCGCCTATGACTTACTAGGCATTAAGGAAAGCAAAAGCTGCGAAACGGATATTTCAAAAGCGTTTGCAACTACAAAAGAAGGTTGGCTGGTACTTCCAATTGTAGGATTTCGAGGCAGCATCGTTGATGAACTTGCAAGATGTTTGGACAACCATGCACGCACGAATATCCTTGAACAAACAAAAGGTTCAACCCGAACTAGAACAATCGCAGTACTACAAACACTTTCAGAACAAGCGGAGAAGAGACCTGGCAACGGGGTACTGTTGGTTATCGATGAGTTAGGGAAATTCCTCGAAGCTTCAGCTAACGACGGAGATGATATATATTTCTTCCAAGAACTGTATGACACAGCTTCCAGAAGCAAAGAAAAAATTGTCATCGTCGGAATCCTTCACCAATCTTTTGATCAATATGCGAACCGACTTAACTCTGAACTTAGAGATGAGTGGCGCAAAATTCAAGGTAGATACATTGATATCCCATTAGTTGCCGCCTCTGACGAAATGGTAGAGCTCACGGGAAAAGCAATCCACACATCGCATGAACATCCTGAATCTTTGATTATCGCAAATCAAATAGCAGCAGCCATTCGTCACAGGCGTCCTGGCCTGAGTAGTACATTCGCCGAAAGCCTGGACCGCTGCTGGCCTCTCCATCCAATTACAGCCGCATTGCTTGGCCCAGCTTCAAGACGCAGATTTGGGCAGAATGAAAGAAGTGCGTTCGGTTTCCTTGCGTCTGTTGAACCTCGTAGTTTCCGAGAGTTTCTCAATACAACGGCACTGAATAAAAAGATCACATACACTCCAGCCGACTATTGGGACTACTTACGCATTAATCTAGAGCCCAGCATTATGGCCTCACCAGATGGTCATCGCTGGGCGCAGGGGGTTGACGCTGTAGAGCGTACAGAGGCCAAACAACGGGACGACGAGTTGCACGTCAAGATTGTCAAAACAATAGCATTGATTGAGCTTTTCCGTTCAGGATCCGGGTTATTAGCAGACGAAGGAACTCTTTTAACTTGCCTGCATGATAGTTCCGGAAAGCAGGTATCCGTAGATCAGCTACAATTAGCGCTTAAAGATTTACAGCGTTGGGCAATTGTTATTTACAAGAGGCACCAGGCATCTTGGGCCTTGACTGAAGGAAGTGATTTCGACCTCGATTCCGCGCTAGATAAAGAGCTAGCATCCATTGAAGAACCCGATCTCAAGCAACTCTCTGAACTGGTGAAACTCCAACCTATACTTGCTAAACGACATTACTGCGAGACCGGGAATCTTCGCTGGATGTTGCCCTACCTTGCGCATCCAAATAACATCTACAATCAAAATACTAACTCTATAGCGACAGATAAGAAAAGAGGAAAAAATAACGCCTCAAGTAGCGCTTTTGGATCTTTTTGCATCGTACTGCCCGCGAGAAACAAGAATATTCAACAAACCGTTGAGTCCATAAGACTACAGGCGGACAGGAGCGTCACTTCACCTATACTCGTAGGAGTGGCTGTAAACGGCGAGAACATTCGCGAACTTGGTCGCGAATTAGTAGCATACGAAAAAATTCGACGGACCACGTCGGAACTTGAGAACGACTCAGTCGCTCGCAGAGAACTAATCATCCGTATAACCGACGTTCGCACTCGACTACAAGATCAGTTGCGAGATGCCCTAGTTAATATTAAATGGTTAAACTGCGACAGACTTTCTATTAAACAGCCCGCTGAAAGCGATAAGACCTTATCACTCGCTCAAATTACTTCACAGCTAGCCGACAACCTTTTCTCACTGAGTCCACAAATATTTAGTGAATTGATAAATCGAGATACTCCATCTTCGAACGGGGCTAAAGCTAGAAGAGATCTCATGTACTCAATGCTTCGTCACGAAAGCAAAGAGCGTCTTGGCTTTGAGGGTTATCCAGCGGAGGCCGGCCTTTATCACAATATATTGGAAGCTAGCGGCATACATGGTTTAGTGGAGAAGCCAGTACTTGGCTCACCACCACGATTTGGGTTTCGTCCACCTACAGAGGACAATCCCGCAGCCAAGAGAGCAAACAGTTTTAAAGGCTTTTGGGCTGTAGCTGAAAAGCTTATTTCGTCCGACCAGAGCACCACATCGCTACCAACATTGTACGAAATTTGGCAAGGCCCAAACTTCGGCATACGACCTGGCGTATTACCGGTTTTATGGTTTGCCTTTTATTTGGCAAACAAACACCGGATGGCGATGTATAAGGACGGGATGTTTCTATCTGAGGTTACAGAAGTAAATATTGACGAAATGCTACAAAGTGCAGATAGATTCACGTTCAAAAATGTTGCAATTGACGAATTCAAACTCGAAATCCTTCGTGGAATCTCGAAGCATCTCAAGTATCTAGGGACGCCTACCCAAGCGGACCCACTACAGATTGCAAGAAAATTAGTATCTATTGTTTTTGAGCTACCACAGTGGACATATCGAACCGCCAACCTTAGCTCGAAAACGAAGCTTGTTCGAGACACCTTAATAAAAGCCAGTGACCCACATAAGGTTCTCTTTGTAGACCTACCGCTCTTGCTAAAAACGACTGACTCCTCAGGTTATCTGAAGGAGCTTACTAAAGCTCTGGCTGAGCTTTTTGATGCATACCCTAAAATGATTAATGATGTCGTTCGACGCACATTATCGTCTTTAGACGCATCAATGGAAAATGATCAAGCGATAAAGATGTTACATGAGAGATCAAAAACGGTATCGGGTATATCAGGCAATTTACAACTAGAAGCATTTGCATTACACCTTTCTACCATTACCAGCGATACAAAGTCTATTGAAGGGCTCCTGAGCCTCTCACTAAATAAATCCCCTCGCGATTGGAACGATAGAGATATAAATGCGGCTCTTATTCAGCTCGCCGAATGGGCTCTGCGCTTTCGTCAGATCGAAACCGTCAGCTCTATCCAAGGTCGCCCCCCAACGAGAAATGCAATAGCAGTGGTATTTGGGACTGGTGAATCAGGAAAAACCGTAACTGAGTCTTTCGATATTTCACCTGAAGATACAACCCATATTAGAGAACTCTCGGAGTTGATAATGCTCAGCGCTCAGGGAGTACGCCGTGAAGTGGTCCTAGCAGCGCTTGCCCAAGCAGGTACTCTCTTAGTAGAGATGGAAGACGTATCCAGGAGCAACAATAATGAGTAGTTCGTTATTACCAAAAAATTTAGAAGCGGCGTCTCAAACGACGTTGAGTGAAATTACGGTGCATAGGCATGTTCTTGGGCTGTCAGGGGGGCGTGACAGCGCTGCGCTTGCGGTTTATATGCGACTTACTAGACCCGAACTGGATATTGAATACTTCTTCACTGACACAGGCAAGGAGCTTCCTGAAGTATATGAATTCTTAAATCGCTTAGAAGGATTTTTAGGAAAGGCAATTCTGCGGTTAAATCCAGATAGGGATTTTGATTTCTGGTTGCGCGAATACGGAAATTTTTTACCATCACCAAGCACCAGATGGTGCACTAGACAGCTGAAGCTCCTTCCCTTCCGCCAGTGGTTGACTCCCTTTCTAACTCGAGGGGAACAGATAATCAGCTATGTCGCGATTAGAGCTGACGAAGACTATCGACAAGGGTATGCCCCAACTCAAAAAGGCTTAACCGTTGAATACCCCTTCCGAGAGGCCTCCATCGACAAGCAGGGCGTGATCGATATGTTGGACTCCTCCGGCCTTGGCTTGCCTAAGTACTACGAATGGAGATCGCGAAGTGGGTGCACTTTCTGCTTTTTTCAGCAAAAAATAGAATGGGTCAATTTAAAACGACAACATCCGGAGGCCTTTGAAGAGGCTAAACAATACGAGAAAAATGCACTTGATAATGGGTCGCCATTCACATGGACTAAAGGAGAGCCTCTCGAAGAACTGGAACGTCCAGCGCGCATCGCGCAAATTGAAGCAGATTTTTTAGAAAGAAAAGCCCGAGAGCAAAGCAGGAAAGTGGTTAACCCCTTGCGCCCCGAAAGAATAGCACTCATAGATATTGATGATTTATATGGCGTCGACGAAGGGGGAGGATCTTGTTTAGTGTGTCATAAGTAAATCGAGAGAAGTAGTTTGCCACGGGCAAACTACTTCTCCCAACCAAAACCTTACGGGCAACAGAACACAACGAAAAACCCGTCATCAAGACCTTTAAGAGCCTCGCTTTTCTGCATCAACGCTATGACATCCTGCTCATTAACAACCGTCTTAGCTTCTAATCGAGCAAGAATTACCTTTCCTGGCAAGATAACTTTGCATGGCAACCAATCCTTTGCACTCTCAACTTTAACTCCGGTAGCAAGCCCGCCAGCAACGGTATCTTTTTGGTCAACTGTAAGACCTTCAAAATACTGCAACATAGATTGAGCGAATTCGACGGACAGCTGTACCTTCCAATATTTATCATCACGTTGCCAAACACTAGCGTCCATTTCTAAGGTGTCTAACCTAGCATAATTATTTTGCGCAGATTTTTTATAAATTTTTGCACTATAGCGATAAACCTTAGGCATCCGTATGTGCGCAACTCGAGACGCTTGAGAAGTATATTTTGTTAGTACGCCATAAGCAGACTCATTCCTTAGCTGCCCTATCAACTGATAATCTTCTAAATGCTCAAGCACTTCACTCATGGATGGCGTATATGGGCGACGCAGATTCCATTGAACTGTATAAAATTCATCCGAATCTACTGTGGTGCAATAATAGGAGGAGTCTACTACCTTCTCTCCACTACCCACGGCATCGACACTTAGTTGATTACCGCGCATAAATAGATAATGAACATCTTCAGTTTCAGACAACCTAACTGATTGGATATCACAAGCTTGGGTTAAATTTATAAATATTTGTCCGTCGGATCTTCGTTTCACCAACGTACCGAACCGGAGGTACCGTTTCATCCAAACCAGGCGCTCCGTTAAAATAGCCTGAGGCTTATGATTATGCGCCTCCCTATCTACTTGTCCTTGCTCATCTTCACCGATCGCCTGGGGATAAGCCGGAGCGTCACTCTTAGGAAGCCACCAGGGCTCTCTATGCCAGATGATATCGCACATGAGGCTCCGGATTCCGTGCTGAGCACTTCGCACTTCTACCCCCTGATCAAGCATCGGCCCTACCTCGGGAGTTTCTGCTAAAGCCGTTTGCAGTTTTATTATCTCTTCAAATGGAAACCCAGCCTCTTCAGTTTCAGCACTTATACGCCGCGACAGTATGTCAGCTGTATACTCCTCTATTTTCATAGAATCTTTATCAGCAGTAGCTGACAACATAGCAAAAGCGCTGGCATCTAGGTCATAGAGACGCTCAACAACTTTTTCGCAAGCCTGATTTAAAGTTCGTTTCCAAGAGTCAATAAACTCCTCAATTGGTTTAACTATCTTTCTCTCTCGAGCAAGCTGTGTAAGTGCCCTTTCCCATTTCGCTTTAACATGGCTATCCAGGTTAGTTTGAACCGGCTTTGCCAAAATTCGAAACCGTGAGGCAGACATCCGACATTGATTTCGAACATGTTCGAACTCAGCTTGCAAGCCAGCAACGTTGGATGACATTAGGATGACCAGCAATGGATTTTCTTGCTCCTGATGCATCGCTTTAACTTTATTGATAAGCTTAATTGTCGCCTCAAAACTATCTTGCTCAAGGTAAAAATCAATGATCAATAAATCATAACGCTCAGGGAACTCTTCAACCTTTGGCGCGCTCCACTCGTCTAGAGCTATACCCTTCCCAGTGACCCAACTTTTAATTTGTACCAGCGGTTTATTAAACCCTTCACGCTGCTCGAGAACAGCAGCGTAAGTCTTCTGCAGTAACTCATCAGCCGCGTTTCTTACTGCATCTACGCGCAACCCTGCAACGCGATCGGACACTGTATTACTCGGTAGACCATGACGTTCTAGCTCTTCAATAAGTTTTTCGGTAATATCATGCTCGTCATCGGATAGCATTTCCTCTATATTCACACCAACAGCGTGTTCTTGAAGCCCCTTTAGGGTGACTGTCATGTCAAGGTCGTCATCAACTAGCAGTATCCGTGTCACGCCAGTTTCTCTGAGAAGTTGTGCTACAGTCATAACCTAAATCCTTGGAAGCTCAAGAGTAAATGTATGCAAATGCCCATCCTTATCCGAATCAGGGTCGAGAAATAGTTTCCCTCCATGATACTCGGCTACTTCACGAGCCAAATACAACCCATAGCCTTTACCTTTCTCTCTCAGACTAAAACCTGGTTGGAATATACGTTCCCGATCAGCGTAATCCACCCCAGTACCATTATCGGTGACCGACACAGTACTTGCCCTTGAATCTATTTCTATATCAATACGACCAGTGACATCTGGATCCTTTCGCTGCCCCACCCAATACACTGCGTTGCTAATAATATTCTCTAGGGCTAAACTTAAAAACCCAGGCACCATTCTAACCTTCACAGACGTTGATTTATGCGAACCGTCAACTGTGATACTTGCCTCGATGTTATGCCGTTCAAATCGCGAAGCATAACCAGCCAACACCGTTCTACTTAGCTTAACTACATCTATATCAGCTTTAGAGTGCCGAGCCCCCGGCATAAGAGGATCCAACTGCTTAAGTCTCGTGTTGATTGCCTTGATTTCGCCTTCAAGTTTATTTAACATATCCTTGGTTTGCCCATCGGCGTCTTGGGCTAGCTCAACCATTAACTTGCGAGTTTGTGCAGTAGTTCTCGTTAGCTCATGCATAACTCCATGCATGACATTCCCTATACCTGCTAACTCCAATATATCCTCTCGGCCTTCCGAAACTTTTTCTATTGCATTTTCAAACTTCTTTACTTGCGTACTAATAAAATGTAAATGTTCATCCAAAGAATTAACTGAAGATTTTAGATCCTTGGGTACATTTGCTTTAAGCTGCGACACGTCTCGCTTCGCTAGGGCAAGCCTGTCGTTTAAAGTGGAGGTACCATCGTTCACCAATCGCTCTAAGGCAGCACTTTTTAGCTTTTCATCTTGTTCCTCTACAAGAGATCGGAGCGGATTTATTGCGAACTCAAGCAACAATTCTTTTAACAAGCGCGCTTCTGGAGTATCTACCAAACCTTCACGATTTGTAAGGTCAACCAACCCTCTATTGTGGTCGTGTGTTATCTCAAGAGCTCCAATAACTTGAATTCTGTTAACTATATAACCGCCACCGCGGATCGCTTTATGATCCAAACCTAACCAATCACCATCTTGTTCCGACCCAGTAAATCCTACACGAAACCCATCGCGGTAAATAGCTATACCTCCTGACCATGTATCGAGCTCCCGCCTAACACTCACCCAGTTTTGCTTAACCTTTTCTTTTAAAATCCTCCGATTCAAACGGAGAATATTTATTGAGAAAGGGCCAATTGATAAAAGATCTCTTAACTTAACACCAAATTTTTTACATACGGAGCCCGCGCTACGTACTTGCGTGTCCTCTAAAGAGCCATCTAAAGAGCTTCTTATCTTTATAGTGATCAGAGCGTCACTTTCGTCTTCTACATCACCAGAAGTAAACGTTAAAGTTAAATGCTGATCTGCGAGTTTTTTTATCTCATCGGATAGTGGCGAAAAAGGTATCGGAATATTATCGTTTACTGTCAATCTTATTTTAAATTTCTTACCTTTATTAAATGGATTTCTCAACCGCCGGATGAAAGTTTTTAAACCTTCTTCTTCGACCCGGCTTTGTGACCATTCACTATTTAACGCATAAACACGGACAACAGTTCCTGATTCAGTAGATGAGGTAATATTAACATCCGACACACTCACCGGAATATCACTTACCTGAGCGT
Organism: Pseudomonas sp. BIGb0558; assembly: GCF_024807515.1. Taxonomy (NCBI): domain Bacteria; kingdom Pseudomonadati; phylum Pseudomonadota; class Gammaproteobacteria; order Pseudomonadales; family Pseudomonadaceae; genus Pseudomonas; species Pseudomonas sp. BIGb0558. Next base: position 24,607 of record NZ_JANUEW010000010.1, on the reverse strand, counting down.
CTTCATTTTGGAACGCTCTCCAATCAAAATCGATTAGGGTAGCTTCACCTGAAGCAGTCCACGTTGTAACTTGGGCCCTTTCCCCCAATCTCATCATGGAAAGACGCCCGATGCCTTTGTTACCCAAATATGCGTCCACACCCTCTGGAGTATGCTCCCTAACCTTATAATCAGTCCCCACGGTGAGAAACACAGAATATATATTCTTCTTCTGTATTCCGCACCCTGCGTCTGAGACCTCAATAAAGTTAATCTCTTCTAATAAACTGACGAAGTTTTCCAGAGTTTTAGCTTGTTGTAGCTCATCCAATTTACTCTGTAAATGAGCGACGGTCTCACTTCCCAATTCAGTGAGCTCCGACAAAGACACCAACTCATCGAGAACCTCGTCCCGCCGCTCTGGAAATGCTATAGCCCCATCAAGGAGATCATTTATAATTTGTTTCAAATCTACGGTAGAAATCGGGCAAATAATTCGCACACCAACTTTTTCAGAACCGGCATCAAACGCATTTTTAATTAATTCGTTAATTGCGATCTCATCTGAACTAATCAGCTCACGCCCCAAGTGTATAAGCGTACGAGCAGCTACTCGAAAACCCACGCCTGCTTGGCCTGTAACGCTCGACGTTCCCTTTCGATCTGCTACGGCTGCGTTCCTTTGGCTCATATAAAAACCCACTAGTTATTTTTAAAAAATATGCATCTGTGAAAAAACCACTTGCGAATAACGTCGTTCTGAGAGCCCATAAATACAGAAGCTGGGATCACCTGCTCTTAAGCTGAACCAAACCCACCTCACAATCCAAAGCTCATGCTTCATTTTTCAGCAGGCAGATGGGGAGCTTCCGTACCAAAGCCCTCCATTTATAGCTAAGTGTGGTTGATAATGGTCTAACGGTGGCGCCGTTAACAAGGGGTGCAAGGGACAGCCGCCCGTCTCTCGTTCAGATCGTTTGCAATTTGAACAATTCAGCGTCAAAAATGGTGTACCCACCATGACTCAGCCTACGTGCTTGGGCATCTACATTTGCGTCATCACGTTACAGCATCCCCCCAGACACCAAAATAGGCGCTTCCCAAGCGCCCGCTCCTTGCACCAACGTGTTCATTCTGAAGCGTATTGGCTCAGCGCTCTATCTTGGAGCCGCTCCTGCGTGAGCTTTCCTTCCCGTTGCTGCTGATAGGAAGTGCTAGGAATAAAGCGAATACGGCCTCATCTATAACGGTCATAGCCAAAAATGTTGACGGAAGTCACTTTCCTGTTAGGTGGAAGGTTTTTTCTGCTAGAACTGGAATGAAAATGGATATGCGCTACCGCGGCGTAGGTATGACACATCTGATAGCTGATGGCTGATGGCTGATGGCTGATGGCGCAATTTTCAGTGCCACGCCCCCTGCTATGCGCAACGAAGGTCTGCTCTGGTCTCGAGCATCGAGCATCGAGCATCGAGCATTTCTAATGGGGGCTGACGTGGGGCCAATTCAGGTCGTCGACTATATACTCAACAAGACCAATCAACAGAATCCTAGGTTTCACCCTAAACAGTTGTGGGGATTAAAATCGGTATTCCAAATGGTATTCCACAAAAATTTTCAAACCGATAATTTAGTTTTAAATCAAATAGTTGAGAGACACGTTCAGATTACCCCGGCCCACCATTTAGTCTTCCCAGGAAGACCCAGAAAAGCCGTAAAGCCTAGAGAAATCAAAGCTTTACGGCTTTTTTCTTGCCCGCGTTTTCCCACCTAATCCCAGGGCATCCCACGGTTGACGGGGACATATATGGGGGCATAAAACGCTCATCAGCTCGCTCGGAGAGGATGTGCCCCCCAATGCCCCTGAAAGACACCAACTGCCGCAACGCCAAGCCTCAGGACAACCCCTATCAGCTGTACGACGAACAGGGTTTGTACCTGGAAGTGCAGCCCAACGGAGGCCGTTACTGGCGCTTGAAGTACCGCTTTCTGGGAAAGGAAAAACGCCTGGCTCTTGGCGTTTCCTCAGAGGTCGGCCTGCAGAAGGCTCGTCGCAAACGTGATGACGCTCGTGTTCAGCTTGCCGGCGGACAAGACCCTTCGCTGCAAAGACGCATGGCCAGATAGTCAGCCAGCTCGACCGCCAGCACACCTTTGAGTCGGTCGCCACGCAGTGGTTGAGTATTCGCGAGTCCACCTGGGACCCGGAGTACACCCGCACGGTGCGGCAGCGCCTTGAACTCAATGCCTTCCCCTGGGTGGGAAAACTGCCTGCTTGTTGTGCACTCAAACTTGCCCCTGAAAACCATCGCCTTACGAGAGAACCTGCATGACTGATCACGCAGATAAAATCCCGGCATGATTGGCTAATAGCCGCCAGCCGCACAGGCCGACGACTACATACCAATGAAATAGAGATTACCGTTCTTGTTGTAAATCGCTACGGGCCAGAAATCTTTAGGCCAGTTTCGTCCACTAGTCATACCAGGGACCGCAACGTCGTACCAATTCGCTGAGCATCCAAAAGGTGCGCGACACCGGCTACGATCCGTGTCGTGTAGCAGGGAGAGAGGAGTGACTACGGTCGCTAGATCTCGGGTATGCCTGCGCCTCTTCAGCCAAGCCCCTGAGTATGGGAAGGCTGCGCATGCCCATACTCAGGGGCTCACGCTTAAAGATCTATCAGGCAACCGCGACTTTTGCCTTTCTGCGGCGGATCAACCCTGGTGTTAACTCGTAGTCGACGACGGTAGCCGGGGCTGAGCATCGCAGGTAATGCTCCAGAAACCATCTCACGTGCTTTTCTTTCCCAGACCAGTGAGTCGCGCAACCCCTGCGCTCACGAATCACCTCGTGCATCCTTTCTGCTTGCCTGATGTGCCGCTGCCGCGTGGCATGTGTACCTTTGAGCACGGGGCGCAGAAACAGCGCTATGTCGAACTTGGATGTCATCGCCGACCTCCGCTGTAGGCACTCACCACATCGATACGGTTATGTCCCAATTCGTGGCTGATCTGCTGTCGTGCACGCTGATCAAGCTCTCGATCTTCTCGATGAACACGACCGCCATTGAGGGGAGGATGAACTGTTGGTCGAGCGAGTGCAGGTCCTATCCGAAGGTCTGGAAACGATCAGAGAATGGCCAGGGGCTCTCGCAAGCGTAATGCCTCACTAGTCCGCAGCAACCATGTGATGGCACTATGTCGAACTGAAGGAAAGGTACCAGCCTACCAGGCGAAGCCTCTTGAGAGGGCTCGGGCGCGGCAAGGGGCGGGGCTTAGAGAGCAGAATGATATTTCAGAAGGGTCACCACACATTGCAAATTGCTATCTGTTGATGGCTAGAGTGTGTTTGCAATTACTTTTCCATTACTCTACGTGATGGTTTGGCAGACGCCCTTACAAGCCTGCGAAGGGTAGATCTGAGTAGCTTCTCGAGCATGAGTCCCAAGGCAGGAATATGACTGGCGAATGTGGAAGAAACTCGGGCAAATTTGGATTTAGGGCTTGGTTACGGATTGGGGGTTGACATGACTGCTAGGCAAACCGGCCTAAGTGGTAGCACGGATGATAAATCAGCAGAGTTGCGCCTTCGATTATCCTCACGGACTGACTACGACAGCAACTTTTGGGCATTTTCTGAGCTGAGAAGAAGATCTGGAAATCATGCTCTCTTTCAGTACCCCGCTATGATGGTTCCTGAGCTGCAAGGAGCATTGCTGGATGACTTGATTGCTGTGGAAGACAATATTTCTTTAGTGTATGACCCTTTTTCGGGGTCGGGCACTGTCATGTTAGAGAGTTTATATAGAGGGATTAATTATTACGGAAGTGATATTAATCCTATGGCTATATTATTGTGCGAGGTAAAATCTGCTCCACCGGACGTTGAGATTGCGTCTAATGCTGTGTCTCTTGTAGTCACTTTGGCAGAAGCCTCGGCGTCGTGCGTTTTTAATTTCCCCAACATAGATAAGTGGTTTAAACCTGAAATAAAAGATGGGCTGAGTAGGTTGCGCAAGTCAATAGTTGATCAGCCTAACAAAATTGCTAGAAAATTCTTATGGGTCTGTTTTGCTGAAACAATAAGATTAGTATCAAACTCGAGAATTTCAACGTTCAAGTTACATGCATATAGCCTTGAGGATATCGCAAGACGAGAGACTGATGCCATTAAAGTCTTCAAGATTGTCTGCGAGCAAAATCTCTCTCGACTTAAGTTGCACTGGTCAAGAATTTCGACAAGACCAAACCAAGAAATTGTCCCTGCCGCGTTACTATCATCCGGCTCGGTCTCGGGTGTATGGAAAGCATCGCAACTTGCAGACGTATTAATGACTTCCCCTCCATACGGAGACAATAAAACTACAGTCCCTTATGGGCAGCATAGTTACTTGCCACTCCGTTGGATTGATCCGATTGATTTGCATGATGGATTCGACCCTTTTTTATTAGACTCTACTTCGCGAATTGATACATTAAGTCTAGGTGGCTCGTTGAGGTTTGCTGACCAAGCAAGAAACGAACTTTCTACAGCATCGCCCTCATTGGCGAATTTTTTAATAGAAATCGAGCATGCTGGCCCTCTAAGAAAGAAAACCCTGTCTTTCTGTCGAGATTATCGCGAGTCATTAATAGTGATTAGCCATAGACTCAAGCTCGGGGCTTTTTGTTTTTTCACCCTTGGAGAAAGAAGAATAGGAGGCAAGACGTTTCCTCTGGTAGATATAACTAAAGAATTTCTTACCGCGAATGGGCACGAAATAGTTACCACTGTAGAACGTGTATTGCCTGGTTCTCGTAAAAGGATGGCATCTAAAAATAGTGAAGGATCAACTATGGCTAGTGAGTGGATTTTAGTAACTCGTTCATGGGGGTGCGTATGAGAGGAGGTTATGACAAGGCGCCCGGTGTAGCTATCATCGATACGCTCTTGCTTGAGGCTCGCATCTCCACAATATTTAATTTTAGTTTCGACCTCATAGCTGACAACATACAAGCTCTCATGGAGTTAGTAAAAAACTCTTACGATGCAGATGCTAGTAAGATCTGTGCAAGCATTAAAACTCAAGACCTAACGGGCGCCGATACTGGAGATATAGTTCCTGAAGCATATCTTTTTGGCAACGAAACCAAAAGTTCTTAAACCATGAACAAAGAGAAAAGGGTGATCTGACAGCCTCACTACGACCACCTACCGTCCATGAATGTGCTCTCATCTGTAAAAAAGGAATTTCATATGTCGGAAGCCTCTTTGAAGTTTGGCGGAAAATTAATCGAAGAGCTGTCACAGAAGATACCATCAACACTGTTTGCGCTTAACGAGCTGATAAAGAATGCTTATGATGCTTTTTCGCCAGATATTATAATCAAGGTCGAAACTTCAAAAAACACCGTGACCATTTCTGATAACGGAAATGGAATGGGGGCTGATGAAATTGAAAGCCTTTTTCACATATCACAAAGCTCTAAAAAATATGGCCACGTCATCGAACAAAATGGTGCTAGTAGAATCACTCAAGGCTCTAAAGGATTAGGCTTTCTTGCAGCATTTAAGTTTGGCGATGAGGTTCAATGGATCACGAGCAAGGACGGGGTTCAGAGCACCTTCTCTCTGAAAAAATCAGAGCTAGTCAGTAAGCAAGATCTTGCAGGGACTAGGATACCCATCATAACGAAAGCTCACGAAGGGAAAGGAACCACAATTATTATTTCTTCAAGCCCAAAAGAAATCGAGGTATTGCTTGATGATTTAAATAGTGAGAAGGTTTCGGAAAAACTTGCTGCAGCCATCGTAGATCAAAATTTTGACATAAAAATTCAGATAGAGAACCAGGCAACTAGCTATTCGACTAGAAACCTTAAGAATTTCAAGCTAGAAAGTGATAACGATCAACTATTTTATGTTTCTTTTGATTCAGAAAACAACAATATTGAATTTTATCACAAGGGAGAGCTAGCAAAGTCAATTCCAGGCCTGCCTGAGCCGATGCGGAGAACAGACTACTCAATAACTCTAGAACTGATAATATTTCATTTTGGAAGAGGCAGGAATTCAAAAACCGTATCCCCATTAAATAAAAGGGTGCATGATGACGCGCTGTACCCTCTAGTCTATTTCAATCGAAATCTCTTTAATAATATTGTGATCTTCGATCCGGAACTGCTCAGAAAAACCAGTTCGGGAAGTTCATTACCCCAGATGATTGGGCGAGTCAACCTAAGAAGCCAGAGTGAGGAGGTGGAATTCAATTCGGACAGAACAAACTTTGTCGACAATTCCCTAACTAAAAGCCTGATCAAAAACCTTAAGCATCTTAACGAACTTATTCAAACTAATGGCTCTGAGCTAAAAAGAGAATTGCAGAAAGAGAGTTATAATAAAAAGGTCCCTACAGGTAAGGCTGCCCCAGTTTCGAAACCGGATGAGCAGAAAAGAATGGCGGCATCAATATCAATCAATAGAAAGATGCCTTTGAAAATCTATACACCCTCGAATCAAATTGAGTTGGAGAATTATATTTTTCAGGTTAGAAATAGCCTTGGTATAGAAGTTAACAAAAATGAAGTGGAAATTTCTATTGATGGAATACCATCGAGAAATGGGGTTTTGCACTCAATTGAAGATCCCTGTGATAAACTAATAAGCTTTCGATATCGAGACCCTCATACAAGCTTGGTTTCTACTGAAATAAAGTTAGAGTTTAGTAAGAAAATCTCCAATGTAACTGGATCACCACAACGGTCAATTTTCACAATCGAATCAGAATCTGGGTATCTTATCAGCCAGGGTGTTATTTCAAACCTAATTTATGCGATAGACAAAGCCTATCAATCTCGCAATAGAGATGAATATCTACCTCTCATAGCTTGCTCTATCAGATGCATATTCGATGTTTCGTGGATAAAAATATCCAAGACTAAAAAACACTGGTTTAACAAAATTGACAAGGGAAGCCTGAGCGCAGGATTGAAGAAAGAATTAAGTTCGACGTTAATGTTCGGCGTCATGCATGTTTTAATTCTTTTAAAAAAGAACCAAAATCTTCTAGGCGAAGTTTCTAATATTTCTGGAATCACATTTAGTACAATTAACAACCTTTTGGATCTGGCGGCTTTTGGAAGTGCGGTCAAGCTGTCAAATGTTGGCGCTCACTCGTCCTCTAGCTATTTATCCAAGCCCAAGCTAGAAGAGTGCGCTGACAAGTGCGGCTTGTTTGCGGTAATATGTGACATCTTAATTAACTTGGATGCCAACAAGATAAGCTCGCTAAATATCGCAAAACTCGAAGAAAGTGATTTTGAGACTTATATGGGGTGACAACTGCCTTTAATAGGGCGGGGTATATAGTTTGGTATAACTGTCCAATGCGAGGGCCAAACACAGGCCAGTACAGATATCATCGGTCCAGCCTTCTTCACGGCCCTGCATTCCTACTTGGGAACAAGTAGAAGGCGAATATACAGATCACCGTACCCTTCTGGATATGGTAGGAATGATCCAAGTCGGTTATCTCGTCCGGCAATAGATGGAAGGTGAAGAAAGGTTGTTAGATCGATTACAAGCGACGGGCTCTGGCAGGGCTATCACGTAAGGTATTCCTGCTGGTATTCAAATAAATATAAGAAACGAATATTTTTATAATAATCAATACCATAAGACGCCAATTCAGATTACCCCAGCCCACCAAATACGAAGCACCATCAAAACCCGCCTTGTGCGGGTTTTGCTGTTTCTGGGGTCCTGTAAATACACTGCCGAATGAGCCTTCGGATTTTTCCTTCAAGACGTCGCGCCCTGCATGAACTGGCGCGAGTCACCCCACGAAGTTAGCCTTCCCTGGTTGCTGCTCATCAGCGACCGGCTTTGACAGGCCGAAAAGTGTAACCTTTCACTCCCCTTGATAAGTCGGCATGCTTCGCGCATTCCGCCTCGTTCATGGCGGCTGTGCGTGGGGCATCTTCGGGTGCGCCGGGTTCCTACACTTCCGGTCTGTCAACCCGCGTACAGCTGCCACCCACACCTGTTTGACAGCAGGGGAATGGCAGCTCCCGTCACCAGTGTAGGAGCGTCACCATGAAAAAGATCACTCCCAATCCGCCATGCTCGGGCCAATCCGGCACGGATATCTTCTGTATCGCCCAAGACATCGACCCTGAAACCCTGCTGGTACAAGCCTGCGAAACTCTAGCTTCGCTGAACGCGCTCACTACTGATCTGGCCTTCGAGTTTGATGGTGCGTTTCGCCATAAACTTCTCGCCACCCAACAATTGAGCGTCTTGGGTGAGTTGCTGGTGACGCGTGCACTGGACATTCTTGTGCCAACGGCAGACTCGAAAACTCAGGGAAGTACAGCTTCCCAGTACTAAAAACAGCGATCCAACTCGCAAGCGCCACACATTGAGAAAAGGGTGAGCGGGCTATTTTCTTGAAAATATATCCGTCACCTTTTTCTATTGCGGATGGTTGTGATACTTCTCCATCCCGTGCCAAGTACTGCCCCACCTGAAACCACCTCTATCAGACAACCGGAAGTCCGATACCCCATGCTCAAGCCCTCTCTATTCCTGGCCCTCGCCGCCCTGTCCACCCTCGCCAACGCCAACCTCGCCGGCGTCTGGCAGGGCACACTCGGCAAGACGCCAATCACCGCCTGCTTCAACGCCTCGCCCAATACAGGCGGCAGTTACTACTACCAGCGCTTCCTGACACCAATTCAACTCACCCAGGAAACACCCGATGCTCCCTGGGCCGAAGAAGGCAACAGCGGTGTCTGGCAATTGGAGGCGCCACAGGGCGATTCCCTGAAAGGCACCTGGCGCAAAACCAAGGGCAGCAATCCACTGCCCCTGGCATTGCAGCGCATGGCAACGCCGCCCGAAGGTTGCGCCAGCGATGCGTACAACACGCCCATGGAAGCCACGCCTCTACCGGTCAAGACGCAGAAGCAGTCCTTCGCCGGGCACAGCTACCAGATAGAGACCCAAGGCGCCCAGGTGACGCTCAAGCTCGAGGGCGACAGCCCGGCGATTCAGAAGGTCAACCGGCAGTTGGCGAGCCTGGCCGTCAACGCCGATGATCAATCCGATTACTTCAGCGAACGACGCGAATACCTGGGACGCAACGGCGCGGCCTATACCAGCGAAATCAGCGTCGAACCCACTTACTGGTCATCCCAGTGGATCACCGTCAGGTTTTACCGATGGGCTGCCGGCACCGGCGCCCGGGGCATCAGTTGGGGGCTGCATTCCTGGAACCTGCAAACCGGCGAAAGCGTTGACCCATGGACCTGGCTCGGCGGTCAGCAGGAATGGTATGACGCCTACTCCGGCCATTTGAAACTGCCCGCCAAATTCAGCGCCTGGCTGGAGAAGCAAACCACCACCGATGAAGGCTGCCCGGCGGTCACCAGTTACTCGACGTTCGACCTGAGCTTCGACACCCAGGGCATGAAGCTGTCCACACCGGCCAATGGCGACGGTTGCGACAATGACCTGAGTTTCACCTGGGAGCAATTGGAACCTGTTTTGTCGGCCAAGGGTAAAGCCGCACTTGCCAGTTTGAAGATGCCTTGAATGCATGACCAGCACGAGATGGTCCAGACACTGATCAGCAGCAATGTCCAACGCTGGCACCTGCTGGCCGTCGTCCGCGCCCTGGCCCTCCCCGACTGCTGGATCGGCGCCGGCTTCGTACGCAACGCCGTGTGGGATCACCTGCACGGTCGCCCCCTATCACCACTGACCGGCGATGTCGACGTATTGTGGTTCGACGCCACCTGCACCGACCCCGCCGAAGACCGCCGCCTCGAAGCGCTGTTACGCGCAGCAGAACCCTCCATCGACTGGTCAGTCAAAAACCAGGCCCGCATGCACCAACGAAACGGCGACGCGCCCTATCGAAACGCCAGCGATGCAATGCGCTTCTGGCCAGAGACGGCCACCGCAGTCGCCGTCAGAAGAACCGCAGAAGACCTGTGCGAAGTATCAGCCCCTCTCGGCCTGGACGACCTGTTCAACCTCCAACTCAAACCCACACACCGCTTCGTCCAAGAAAAACACGCCATTTACCAACAGCGCATCACCTCCAAAGGCTGGCTCACCCTCTGGCCGCTGCTGAAACAACCCTGACCCTACAAAAACCTCACATTCATTCACGAATTATTAAGAATCGCCCTCGTATACTCACCGATCGCCCGGACTGTTCCCCCGAACGGTCCCCTGCCTCGGTAGCCAGAATCCATGACGCGTTCCGCTCCTCTGCTGCTCCTGCTTGCTGCGCTGTTGTTCTTCTTTGCCCTTGGCAATCACGAGCTGCAAGGCTCGACCGAGGCCCGTGTGGCCGGGATTGCCATGGCCATGCACCTGGATAACGACTGGGTGGTGCCGCGATTGTTTCGTGAACCGTTCCTGGAGAAACCACCGCTGAGCCTGTGGCTCGACGCCGGGGCGATTCGGCTGTTCGGCGGCACCACCTGGGCAGTGCGCCTGGCGTCGGCGTTTGCCGGGCTGTTCAGTGTGATGCTGCTGTACGGGATGTTGCGCAAGTTTGGCCGGCCCAAGACGCTGGCGTTTGTCGCGGCGTTGATGCTGGCGACCATGGCCAGTTACTGGAGCAATGTGCGCGGCGTGGGTGAAGATTCGCTGCTCACCCTCGGTATCACCATGGCCTTGCTTGCGTTCTATCAGGCCAACCGCCCCGAGTCGGAGCGCGACAGTTCCAATCTGGGTACCTGGTTGCTGTTCACCCTGGGGATGGTGATCGCTACCTTGAGCAAAGGTGTGCTGGGCCTGGCCATGCCGGGCATCGTGATCTTCGTCTATCTGGCCAGCACCAGCCTGATGGACAAACGATTCAAGCTGGGGGACTGGATCAAACCCGGGCTGTTCACGCTGCTGGCGCTGGTGCCGCTGATGATCTGGCTGGGTTTCCTGTACCAGCGCGACGGCCTTCAGGCGGTACGTGAAGTGTTGCTGACCAACAGCGTCGGGCGCTTCAGCGGCTCGTTTGTCGAAGCCGGCCACTACGAGCCGTTCTATTACTACATCGTCAAATTGCCCGAAGCGTTTTTGCCGTGGAACATCCTGGTGTACCTCGGGCTGTGGCACTTCCGCAAAAGCCTGGTGCGTAACCGCTACCGGCTGTTTTTCAGCGTGTGGCTGGTGGCGCAATTCACCTTGCTGACGCTCGCCTCCAGCAAGCGCACGGTGTACCTGATGGCGCTGACACCCGCCGCCGCCGTGCTGGCCGCCGAGTATGGCGGCGTGTTGCTGGGCTGGCTGAAAAGTCGCGGGCAGGTCTCCAACGTTGCCGAACACGTCTATGCACATCGCCGCGGCCTGGTGGGTGGCTTTTTCGCGGTGGTGGTTGCCTGCTACCTGGTTGCCGCTTTCTGGTTCGCACCCAAGGCCGATGTGCGCCAGTCGTTTGTGCCGGTGATCAGCCAGATCCAGGCGATGCAGGCACAAGGCAAAGAGGTGGTGCTGTATCAGGCCAACGAGCGAATTGCCGGGGCCGGGGTGTTTTACATGCAGGGCTATTTGACGATCCTGCAAACCCCGGAGGAACTCAAAAGCTACCTCGCGGCCAAGCCCGGCAATGTGGCCCTGGTGGACAATACAGACCGGCTGAACGTACCGGTGACGGTGGTCAAGGAGATGGCGGTCAACCGTCAGCCGTACTATTTCATCGAGCAGTAAGGCCTGTTACCACAGCGCCAGGTCGTACGTGAGGTAAACCCGGTAGTTGTCGCGATCGCTCGCATAGGTCGAGCGATACGTGGCCTTGCGCAACTCGATGCCCACGCCTTTGAAGGTGCTGTCCTGGATCACGTAGCGCAGGTTGGTGTCGGACTCCCACTCACGGGCTTCGCGGCCCTTGAAGTCACCGTTCTGGCCCTTGTAGTAACGGGTCATGAAGGTCAGGCCCGGCAGGATGGCGGCAAAGTCGTAGTCATAGCGCAGCATCCAGGTTTGCTCACCGGCCTGGATGAATTTGCCGACGCCGGCGTTGCTGAAGGAGTACACCGTCGACACGCTGGCGTAGGGCAGCGCGGTATCGCCGGTGACTTTCTGATAACCCACCCCCAGCGCCTGCGGCCCCAGCCGGTAGGTGAACAGCCCGCTGAACATGTCGCTGTCGACCTTGCCATTGCGTGCTTCGCCCGCTTCGTTGCTGATGAAGTATCGCAAGTCACTGGTGAGGCTGCCGGCACCCACTGGCTGTTTGTGCACCAGGCCGAAGAATTGCTGGCGATAGAATTCGCGCATTTCACCGTAGTACCAGGTACCGCTCAGCTTCGGCGTGAAGGCGTAAGTGGCGCCGGCGAAATCAAAGTCAGTGCCTTTTTTGCCGCTGTATCCCTGGGGATAAATGTCCACGCTGTCGGTCGAGTTTCGCAGCTTGAACTTGTCCAGATGCCCGGCGTGCAAGTACAGGTTACGGATGCCGCTGTACTCCACTTGAGTGCCCTGGAACGTTTGCGGCAACAGCCGGCCATCGTTGTATACCAGCACCGGAATTTTCGGCAGCAGCGTGCCGGTTTTCACCACGGCTTCGCCGATGCGCATCTTGGCGGTCACCCCCAGGCTGGAGAATTCACTGGCCGCGCGGCCGTCGTCGTGCACGGGCAATAAGCCGGTGCCGGCATGGGCGCGGCTGGAGTCAAGCCGGATCCCCGACAGCCCCAACGCATCCAGGCCAAAACCCACCGTGCCCTCGGTATAGCCCGATTGCAGGTTGAGCAAAAAGCCCTGGGCCCACTCCTTGCGGTCCTCGCCGCCGTCGCGGTAACCGTCGTTGAAGTAGTAATTGCGCAAGGTCAATTTGCCGTGGGAGTCCTCCCAGAAACCCTGGGCCATCAACGCCGGTGACAGGCTCGCCAACAAGCCTGCGCACACCACTCCTCCCCTCGTGAAAAGCTCACGCATAACCGTCTCCCGAATGCCGTATTGTGGTTTTTTATGGGCAGTTGCTGCCTGCGACAGGCTGGACGGCGTGTCGCATTGCGGCGGACACTAACGGCTGATCGAACCCCCGGCAACGTTATGCGAGAAGCGCATCAGGCTATGCGCAAAGCCCTCAAACCACAGGAACATCACGGTGAATCTCAAGCAGCTCGAAGCCTTCAAGGCGATCATGTCCACCGGTTCGACCATCGGTGCGGCGACCCGCATGGGCCTGTCGCAATCGGCGGTCAGCCGGTTATTGAGCCAGTTGGAAGAGGCCTTGGGTTTCGCGTTGTTCCTGCGCAAAAAGGGCCGCTTGATGGCCACCCCGGAGGCTGAAGAACTGCTCACCGAAGTGGCCGGCCTGGTGGACGGCATGCAGCGTATCCAGCGCCTGGCGGATGAGATGCGCGTGGGCCGTTCGCGCAAGAGCCTGATCAAGGTCGGGGTGCCCACCAGCATGACCCAGGAGCTGCTGCCACGGATCGTCGCCGAGTTTCTCAAGGGTCGTGAAGACATCGTCGTCGAGTTGCTGACCGGGTCCTACGACATGATCGAACGGGCCGTGCTCGACCGTTCCGCCGACCTCGGTTTTGTGCGCTTGCCCACCGAGATTCCCGACTTCGAGATTGAACCGGTGCTGGAAACCGAAGGCGTGTGCGTGATGCCGGCGGACCATCCGTTGACCCGTCACGCGTGCATTGAGGTGCAGCACCTGCGGGACGTGCCGCTGGTGATGCTGGGCCGGCAACGGGCGCTGCGGGCCGAGTTGAACCAGGTGTTTCGCGCGGCCAACCTGACGCCGCAGGTGCGGGTCGAAGTGCATTCGGTGGGCGCCGCGTGCAGCTTTGTCGCCGAGGGGTTGGGAGTGTCGATCGTCAATGGTTTGCTGGCCAGTCACTTCATGCATTTGCCGATTGTGGTCCGCCCGTTTCGGCCTGCATTGCCCTATGCATTTGGCCTGGCGTTTCGTGCGAATGAGCCCCGATCCAAAGTGGTGACGGCGTTTGCCGAGCACCTCAAGCAGCGCCTGGCCGCACAAAACGCATAGCCCAACCCAGCCCGCGCATAACGTTGTCGCCGCGAAAACTTTGCCCTAGTGTCCGCTCCACAAGTGTCACCCGACACAACAATAACAGCGCACACCGGGGCAACCAGCATGACCGAACCGCAGATCGTCCGTACCCACTCGCCGACTGAAACGCCGGTGGAAAAACCCGCGAAACGCAAGCAGATCAACCCGGCGATCATTCTGTTGAGCATCGTGCTGCTGGCTGTCGCCTTCACCTACGCGGTGAACTCGGGCAAGTTCCAGCGCCAGAATGGCCTGGTGGTTCCCGGCTCCTACCAAGTGCTGGAGAAACACGATTCCCTCGGCCAACTGTTCTCCCTGGAACCGCGCAAGGCCGGCGATACAGTCGCCCGGCCGGTGTCACTGGTGGAAGGTTTCATGGCCATTCCCCAGGGCATCGAAAAACGCGCGGCGCTGATTTTCATGGTGCTGTTCATCGGCGGCATGTTCGGCGTACTGAACAAGGCCGGGGTGATCGACGCCGGTCTTGAGCGCCTGCTGGGGCTGACTCGGGGCAATATCTACGTGCTGGTGCCGAGCCTGATGCTGGTGTTTTCCGCCGGCAGCACCTTCATGGGCCTGGCCAAGGAATTCATCCTGATCGTGCCGTTGATGGTGGCCATGGCCAACCGCCTGGGGCTGTCGAACCTGATCGGGCTGGCCATCGTGACCATCTCGGTGAAGATCGGCTACCTGGCCTCCATCTCCAACCCGGTGGCGCTGTCCGTGGCACAACCAATGGTGGGGCTGCCGATTTTCAGCGGCTTGAGCATGCGCGTCCTGGCCTACTGCACGTTCCTGCTGGTGGGCATCGCATTCGTGTTGTGGAGCATCCGCAAGCACGGCTTTGATGCCAGCGCGCAGATCACCTTCGAACGCAAACCGCTGCCCCTGCGCCACCTGCTGAACCTGATCGTACTCGGTGCGGGCATTGGTTTCCTGGTGTACGCCTCCAACCGCTGGGAGTGGAAATACCACGAGCTGTCGGCGTTCTACCTCCTGCTGACCGTGGCCTTCAGCGTGATCGCCGGGCTCGGCGCCAGCACCGCCGCCAGCGCGTTTGTCGACGGCATGAAAAAGGTGCTGATTGCCGGCGTGTTGATCGGCCTGGCGACCGCCGTGGAAATCATCCTCAGCACCGGCCAGGTGCTCGACACCATCGTCAACAGCCTGGCCAACTTGGTGGGCGATCACGGCCCGGTGGTCTCGGCCTATGGCATGTTTTTCGCGCAATTGGGGCTGGATGTGCTGATCCCGTCCACCTCGGGCCAGGCGGCGGTGACCATGCCGATCTTCGGGCCGCTGGGGCAACTCTCCGGCGTCAGCCCGCAAACCACGGTGTTCGCGTTTTTGATGGGCAACGGCCTGACCAACATGATCACCCCGACCTCCAGCGGCCTGTTGGTATTGCTGGCCACCGCCAACGTCGGCTGGGGCCAGTGGGCGCGCTACATCCTGCCGCTGTTTCTGATTTATGCCGTGCTGGCGATGGTGCTGTTGGCCATTGCCGTAGGCACCGGGTACTGAACCGATGAGTGTTTTTTCCATGCAGACGCTGCACAACCAGATGATCGCCATGCGCGACGGCATCCACCTGGCCACCGACATCTACTTGCCCCAAGGTCCCGGCCCGTTTCCGGTGGTGATCGAACGCACGCCCTACGACAAAAGCAAACCGTCGCGCTCGGAAATACAGCTCGACGGCCAGCACATTTCCCGCGAGCAAATGGCCGCGCAGTTTACGGCCCAGGGCTTTGTCGCGATCTTCCAGGATTGCCGCGGGCGCTATGCCTCCGAAGGTGTGTTCACCAAATACACCGCCGAGGGCGAGGACGGGTTCGACACCCTGGCCTGGATCGTCGAACAGCCGTGGTGCAACGGCAAGATCGGCAGCATGGGCCTGTCCTACGCCGCCCACACCCAGCTGGCGATGGCCTGCCTGCACCCGCCGGGCCTGCGCAGCATGGTCCTGGACAGCGGCGGCTTCGCCAATGCCTACCAGTGCGGGATTCGCCAGGGCGGTGCACTGGAACTCAAACAGGCCACCTGGGCGTTTCGCCAGGCCAAGGAAAGCCCGGCGGCGCTGGCAGACCCGGCGATCCTCGAGGCCCTGGAACAGGAAGATATCCACCAGTGGTTCACGCGCATGCCCTGGCAAGCCGGGCACTCGCCTCTGCGGCATGTGCCGGAATATGAGGCGTATTTGCTGGAGCAATGGGCCCAGGGCGACTTCGGCCCGTATTGGCAGGCGCCGGGAATTTACGCCGAGGGGCATTACCAGGATTTGCCGGATATTCCGGTGCTGTTCATGTCCAGTTGGTATGACGCCTATGTCAGCTCGACCCTGGCCAACCATGCAGCTTTCAGCGCCGGCACCACTTCGGCACATCAATTGATCATGGGCCCGTGGCTCCACGGCGATCGCAATATCACCCACAGTGGTGAGGTTGAATTCGGCGCCCTGGGTGCCTTCGATGGCCAGGTCGCCAGGGACTGGCTGAGCTGTCGCCTGGACTGGTTTGAGCGCGCCCTCAAGGACACACCGCTGCCGGGCCCGGCATCGGTGAAGGTGTTTTTGATGGGCGGCGGCACGGGCGTGCGGGATCAACAGGGTCGCCTGCAACACGGCGGTCGCTGGATCGAAAGCAGCGAATGGCCGCTGCCGGGCAGCACCCAGATGACCTTGCACCTCACCGCGCAGCGGCGCCTGCAACGTGAACTACCCAGCACCGAGAGCCAGCTCAGCTACTGCGCCGACCCGGCCAACCCCGTGCCGACCGTCGGCGGTGCGCTGACCTCCGGTGCCCCCATTTTTGTCGGCGGCGCGTTCGACCAGCGCGAGCGGGCCGACTTCTTTGGTACCCGTGGCGACAATCGCCCCCTGGCCGAACGTGACGATGTCTTGAGCTTCCAGACCGAGCCCCTCACTCAGGACTTGATCGTCGCAGGCCCCGTGTCCATTGAGCTGTGGATCGACAGCGATGCACCCGATACTGATATCACCGCCAAACTGGTGGATGTCTACCCCGATGGTTTCGCCATGAATATCACCGACGGCATTCGTCGCGCCCGCTACCGTGACTCGTGGGAGCAACCGACATGGCTGACCCCGGGAAAGCCGGTCAAGGTAGTGATCGAACCCTTCGCCACCTGCAACCTGTTCCAGCGCGGTCATCGCCTGCGCCTGGACATTGCCGGCAGCAACTTTCCGCGGTTCGATGTCAACCCCAATAGCGGTGAAGCACCCGGCCAGGCGCAATACCCGAGGGTCGCGCGCAACACCGTGCACATGACACCGCGATATCCCTCGCGCATGGTGTTGACCGTGACCCCGTGCGCAGAGGCTAACTGACTACCGTTGGTCGCTCACGATCCATAAACCCAGCCGCCACGAAAAAACCGTTTCAGCTCTCGCCAGGCCTGCCGATACCCCCTGACTACCCATCGGCTGGTCGCTACTTCCAGCAACCGGATGTACCCGCAAATCTGTTCCTGGAGGAATGCGATGAATAGTTGGTTCGGCAACATCAGCGTCAATATGAAACTGGGCCTGGGCTTCGGCCTGGTCCTGGTGCTTACTTCGATCCTCGCGCTCACTGGCTGGACCAGCCTGGGCGGCCTGATCGACCGCAGCAACTGGATGAGCGACATTACCCAGCTCAATGCTTCGCTGACCAAACTGCGGATCGTGCGCCTGCAATATATGCTGGCCAACGGTGACGAAGGCGTGGCGCAAAACGTGCAGACCAACCTCGACAGTTTTTCGGCCCAGCAACAAAAGCTGCTGGACAGCTTCAAGAGCCCGGACAACCTCAAGCTGCTCAACGAGCAGAAAGCGATCATCACCGCCTACCAGCAATCCCTGAACAAAATGCGTGAGGCTTACCGCAACGGCAACGCCGCACGCCAGGTCATGGGTGACAAGGCGGACATCGCCAATGCGCAGATCGGTGCCCTGGATTCCAGCGTGCGGCAGATGCCCGACAGCGCTGAGCGCTTCACCCAGTTCCAGGCCGTGACCAGCGCCAAGGAACAATTCCAGCTGGCCCGCTACGAAGTGCGCGGCTACACCGGCAACGTCAACGCCGAGACTGAAGCCCGTGCGGCTGCGCAGATCGAGAAAGCCATCGACGGCTTGAAAGACCTGCACGCAGCCTTCGGCGCCAGCCAGCAGACCGCCCTGGGTTCACTGGAAACGGCCCTCGGTGCCTATCGCAGCGCGGTGCAGAACTACAAGGTAGCCAACGCCAACATCGTCTCGGCCCGGGCAGAAATGACCACCCAGGGCACCGACATCGTCACCATCAGCGACAAGCTGTATGACATCCAGCTGCAACGCCGCGACGCCGAAAGCGCACAGGCCCGCAGCCTGCAACTGATCAGCACGTTGCTGGCGTTGCTGGTGGGCATCGTGGCGGCCGTGATCATCACCCGCCAGATTACCCGCCCACTGCGCGAGACCCTTGCCGTGGTGGAACGCATCGCTTCCGGCGACCTGAGCCACAACATCCAGGTCACGCGTCGCGACGAGCTCGGCGTGTTGCAACAAGGCATCCAGCGCATGGGCACAACCCTGCGTGAGCTGATCAGTGGCATCCGCGACGGCGTCACCCAGATCGCCAGCGCTGCCGAAGAGTTGTCGGCGGTCACCGAACAGACCAGCGCCGGGGTCAACAGCCAGAAGATCGAGACCGATCAAGTGGCCACCGCCATGCACGAGATGACCGCCACCGTGCAGGAAGTCGCGCGTAACGCCGAACAAGCCTCCCAGGCTGCCTCGGCCGCCGACGGTGAAGCCCGTGCCGGTGACAAGGTGGTGGCCGAAGCCATCGCCCAGATCGAACGCCTGGCTGCCGAAGTGGCCCGCTCCACCGACGCCATGACGCACCTGCAGCAAGAGAGCAACAAGATCGGCAGCGTGATGGACGTGATCAAGGCCGTGGCCGAGCAGACCAACCTGCTGGCACTCAACGCCGCCATCGAAGCCGCCCGTGCCGGTGAAGCCGGTCGCGGTTTTGCGGTGGTCGCCGATGAAGTCCGCG
The DNA here is from genome assembly GCF_024807515.1 of Pseudomonas sp. BIGb0558. NCBI lineage: Bacteria > Pseudomonadati > Pseudomonadota > Gammaproteobacteria > Pseudomonadales > Pseudomonadaceae > Pseudomonas > Pseudomonas sp. BIGb0558. The sequence continues at coordinate 5,566 of NZ_JANUEW010000010.1, read as the reverse complement.
GGCTGGCCCAGCGTACCCAGAAATCCACCGAAGAAATCGAAGGCCTGGTGGCCGGTTTGCAGAACGGCACCCAGCAAGTGGCCGCCGTGATGAACAACAGCCGCAGCCTCACCGACAGCAGCGTCGAACTGACGCGCAAGGCCGGTGTGTCACTGGAAAACATCACCCGTACGGTGTCGAATATCCAGTCGATGAACCAGCAGATTGCCGCCGCTGCCGAACAGCAAAGTGCCGTGGCTGAAGAGATCAGCCGCAGTATTGTGAACGTGCGGGACGTGTCGGAGCAGACGGCTGCGGCCAGCGACGAGACAGCCAAGTCGAGTGTGGAGCTGGCGCGCCTGGGCGGGCAGTTGCAGCAGATGGTCAGCCACTTCCGGGTGTAAACCCACCTTCAACGCAAGCACCTTCAAACTGTGGCGAGGGAGCTTGCTCCCGTTGGGCCGCGAAGCGGCCCCAGTCCAAACAACCGAGACCGTTCAGGTAAACCCGGCGCCTGGTTTTGGGGCTGCTGCGCAGCCCAACGGGAGCAAGCTCCCTCGCCACATCAGAACGGGTTCAAACCGCTACTTCTTCGACAAACACCAACCGGTTCCCCGACGGGTCGCTGATGCTCATCTCACGACTGCCCCACGGCGTGTCTTCAATTCCGGGCTTGGCGTTGCGGTAGTTTTTGGCCAGCAACTGCTGCTGGTACGCCTCCAGGCCCCGGGCTTGAATCCGCACCGCCGCACCCGGCGAGCAGTCGCCATGGTGCTCGGACAGGTGCAGCACGCATTCCCCCAGCGACACCTGCAGGTACAACGGAAAATTATCTTCAAACCGGTGCTGCCAATCGACCTTGAACCCCAGGAAGTCGACGTAGAACTCCAGCGTCTTGGCCTCGTCGAAACTGCGCAGAATGGGGGTGACTTTTCCTAAGTGCATGGCGATTGCTCCGTGTTTGAGAGCGGCCACTATAAAGCCGCAAACCCTTTACGCAAATCCCCGCTGCGCGCCAGGAATCGTCCGGGCCGCTGGCCGTTGGGCTGCCCGTCGCTGTAGCTCAGCACGCCGTTGACCCACACACCGTCAATCCCTTGCGCCGCACGCTGCGGCTCCTTGAAGTCAGCCACATCGCGCACCCGCAACGGATCAAACAACACCAGGTCCGCCCAGTGCCCTTCGCGAATTTCACCGCGTTCGGCCAGGCCAAAACGCGCCGCCGACAAGCCGGTCATCTTGTGCACCGCGGTGTGCAGCGGGAACAACCCAAGGTCCCGGCTGAAATGCCCCAGCACCCGTGGAAACGCGCCCCACAAGCGTGGATGAGGGAACGGATCTTCCGGCAGACCATCCGAGCCAATCATCGACAGCGGATGCGCCAGGATGCGCTGCACATCCGTCTCATCCATCCCGTAATACACCGCGCCGGCAGGTTGCAGGCGACGGGCCGCGTCCATCAGCGGCACTGCCCACTCGGCGGCAATGTCCTGCAGGTCCCGCCCGCCCATTTCCGGATGCGGCGTGGACCAGGTGATGGTGATACGAAACGCATCGGTGACTTGCTTGAGGTCCAGGGTCGAAGAACTGGCCGCATAGGGATAGCAATCGCAGCCCACCGGATGGGTCTTCGCCGCGTGTTCCAGCGAGGCCAACAGTTGCGGGCTGCGACCCCAGTTACCGGCGCCCGCGCACTTGAGGTGGGAAATGATCACCGGCGCCCTGGCGTGGCGGCCAATCTGAAACGCCTCGTCCATGGCCTCCAGCACCGGCTCGAATTCGCTGCGCAAATGCGTGGTGTACACCGCGCCGAACGCCGTGAGTTCTTCACTCAGCTGCAGCACTTCATCGGTCTCGGCGTTGAACGCACTGGCGTACGCAAGGCCGGTGGATAACCCCAGGGCACCGTCCGCGAGACTCTCCTGCAACTGCGCGCGCATCGCGGTGATTTCGCCGGGCGTGGCGGTGCGGTGCAGGTCGTCCATATGGTTGCTGCGCAGGGCCGTGTGGCCGATCAGCGCCGCCACGTTCACCGCCGGGTGGGCGCTTTCCACCGCAGCACGGTAATCGGCAAAACGCGGATAGGCGAAGGCCTCACGTTTGCCCAGCAGGTTCATCGGGTCCGGCGGATCAGCCCGCAGGCTCACCGGCGAAGCGCTGATGCCGCAGTTGCCGACGATCACCGTGGTCACGCCCTGGCTGAGCTTGGGCAGCATCTGCGGATGACGGATCACCACCGTATCGTCGTGGGTGTGCACGTCGATAAACCCCGGCGCCAGCACGCGCCCGGTGGCGTCGATTTCATGCTCGGCGCTGTCTTGGGACAGGTCGCCGATTTTCTCGATACGCCCTTCGCGCAACGCCACATCGGCGACATAGCCGGGGGTGTTGCTGCCATCAATGATCAAAGCCTGGCGGATCAGCGTGTGGTACTTCATCTCAATCTCCAAGCGGCAGGCTGTCGGGGCCGCCGCGATAATCGTCCAGGGCCAGCTTGATCCGTCGCAGGCGTTCCTGGTTGTCGTCCGGCATGGCCAGGGCCAGCTCGGTGGCGAGCACGTCGATGGCCAACAGCATTCCGTAGCGCGCCGCCGTTGGCTTGTAGATAAAACTGGTTTCCGCCGGTTGCAGCGGCAGCAGCACGTCGGCCAACTGCGCCAGCGGGGAATCCGGCAGGGTGATGGCGATGATTTTTGCGCCGTAGTTGCGTGCCAGCGCCACAACGCCCAATACCTCCGGGGTGATGCCGGTCAGGGAGCAGACGATCAGCGCATGTTCCGGGCCCAGCGTGGCGGCGGTCACGCGCATCATCACCGGGTCGTGGCAGGCGGCGATCGAGTAGCCCAGGCGCACCAGGCGCACTTGCAACTCGTCACTGCACAGGCTCGACGGCCCGCCCATGCCAAACGCGTGAATCATCCGGGCATTGCCCAGCAGGCTCACGGCGTCGACAAAACTGCGCTGGTTGAAACCGGACAAGTGCCGGCGCAACGTCGCCTCGATATCGCTGAGAATCTGCCGGTGAAACGCCGACTGCTCAGGCAGGCCCGCCGGGTCGAGGAAACGGCTGCCAACCCCGCTGGCCTGGGCCAGTTGCAGGCGCAGGTCGCGCAGGTCACGGCACCCGACACTGCGGGCAAAGCGCGACAAGGTGGCGGTGCTGACCTCGGCACGTTGGGACAACTCTTCCAGGCTGGCGGACGCTGCAAAGCCGACGCCATCGAGCATCAGCTTGGCGATACGCCCTTCGCCGGCGCTGAAGGAATCCTGGCGGGCGCGGATCTGGTAGAGGATGTCCATCGGTTCGGCTCCGGGTTACAAAATGCAGGACAGGCCATAAGTCAGACCGAAGGCGACCACTGAAATCAGAGTCTCCAGCACGGTCCAGGTCTTGAAGGTCTGGATCACCGTCATATTGAAGTATTCCTTGATCAGCCAGAAGCCGCCGTCGTTCACGTGGGAAAAGATGACCGAGCCCGCACCGGTGGCCAGCACCAGCAATTCCGGGTGGGGATAACCCAGGCCCATCGCAACCGGCGCTACCACGCCCGACGCGGTGGTCATGGCAACCGTAGCCGAGCCGGTGGCGATCCGCATCAACGCGGCGAACAACCAGCCCATCACCAGCGGCGACAGGTTGAAGGCATGCGCCAAGCCGAGGATTTCATTGGTGACGCCAGCGTCTACCAGGATCCGGTTAAGCCCGCCGCCCGCGCCCACCAGCAAGGTGATGCTGGCGGTCGGCGCCAGGCATTCGTTGGTGAACTTGAGGATCGATTCGCGGTTGAAACCCTGGGCCAGGCCGAGGGTCCAGAAGCTCACCAAAGTGGCCACCAGCAGTGCAATCACCGAGTTGCCGATAAACAACAGAAACTGGTTGAACGCGGTGCCCGGCGTGGAAATCAGGTTGGCCCAGCCGCCGATCATCATCAGCACCACCGGCAACAGGATGGTGCCCATGGTCAGGGCGAAACTCGGCAAACGGGTGCGCGGTTCGCGGTCGATGAACTGGCGTTCCAGCGGGTTTTCCGCCGGCAGGTGAATGCGCGGCACGATAAATTTGGCGTACAGCGGCCCGGCAATGATTGCAGTGGGTATGCCGATCAAAATCGCATACAGCACCGTCTGCCCCACCGACGCGTTATAGGCCAGCACCGCCATCATCGCCGCCGGATGCGGCGGCACCAGCGCATGCACCACCGACAGGCCCGCTACCATCGGCAGACCGACCATCAGGATCGATACGCCGACCCGCCGCGCCACAGTAAACGCGATGGGCACCAGCAACACAAAACCGACCTCGAAAAACAGCGGCAGCCCCACCAGGAACGCAATACACACCATCGCCCAGTGCGCATTGCGCTCGCCGAACCGGTTGATCAGCGTGCGCGCCACCTGCTCGGCGCCGCCGGATTCGGCCATCATCTTGCCGAGCATCGTCCCCAGCGCGACCACCAGCGCAATATGCCCCAGCGTCTTGCCGACGCCCGCCTCGTAGGAGCCCATGATCGTGTCCGCCGGCATCCCGGCCAACAGCGCCAGGCCGATGGACACCAGGGTGATGACGATAAACGGGTTGAGCCGGTAACGCGCGATCAATACGATCAATGCAATGATGGCGATGGCGGCGTAGATCAACAGCCAATACCCCGGTGATGCGGCCATGCGGTACTCCTCGGAAAGGGTCACGTCGAATAGGTTGTGAAAGTCATAAATCATTACCGAGGTGGATTTTCAATTTTTATGAAAGTAATTTTCGCCCACGGATAAGCCTTGTCGCGCAGGGACATGCCCGGGGCCAGTGGATGAAAATTCGGGGGGCGTTCTTACATGAAGATCGCCGGGGCTGGAAACTCAACGGCGCAGGCCGAGTCTTAGACTGCACACCGACTCATGACCAGGAAAACCCAGAATGAATCGTAAACACCTGCTTGTTCCGTTCGCCGCCAGCGCACTGCTGCTGGCTTTGTGCGGCACGGCGTCGGCCGACGAGAACCCGGCGCTGAAAAAATGCATGGACGGCGCCAACACCACCGCCGACATGGTCGATTGCAACACCAAGGAAACCAAGGTTCAGGACGCGCGCCTGAACACCGCCTACAAAGCTGCCATGACGGCCATGGAAGGCACCCGTAAACAGCAATTGCAGGATGTGCAGCGCCAGTGGATCAAATTTCGTGATGCCAATTGCGGCTTCATCGGCTCGGCCACCGGCGGCACCATTGACCAGGTCAACGGTTCCGGCTGCGTACTGGACATGACCCAGACCCGCGCCCAGGAGCTGGAAAACCTGGTCGGGCCCTGATGGTCAAGCACACCCTGCGTAGCAGCGGTCGAGTAGAACGAGGCCGCGTTCGGCTGCGCAGCAGTCGTAAAACCTGAGACTTCGGTGTATCAGGCACACCGCAGACGCAGCCTCGCCAAGGCTCGACAGCTGCTACGCAATCGCACCTCTGCGGAGCAGCAGTCGTAAAACCTCAGACTTCGGTGTGTCAGGCACACCGCAGACGCAGCCTCGCCAAGGCTCGACAGCTGCTACGCAATCGCACCTCTGCGGAGCAGCAGTCGTAAAACCTCAGACTTCGGT
>NZ_JANUEW010000009.1:0-199073 GCF_024807515.1 Pseudomonas sp. BIGb0558 | reverse complement strand
AAGAAACTGCACCTGGAAGTGTTCAGCACCGATCGTATGGAACCGTTCATTCAGGCCAGCCGCGCCTGGGCAAAACGATTGCCTGCCATCGGCAACACCTGGCTGAAACTTGCCAAGGGTACCGCGGTGGTGACGCACCAGGAGCGTTTTGGCAGCACGCAGCCACCGTCACTGAGCGCGGCCAGCACACCCAGTGATGCCGACTTGTTAGTGCCTAAAAGTTTGATTGATGGCCTGTCTGCCGAAAATAAAATCGCGATTACGGCGACGGCAGACCGAAAAGCCTGCAACTGGTACCGACTTGAAGGACTGCTCCACGACGCGAACGGCACATTGCTCAGTGGGTGGGTACGCGAAGAAGTGGGGGTTACTCCCTGGGTTAGTCCCTGGTCGTGGGAGGGCTACGACGTCATCTTCAACTACGACTCTCCTCGGCAAGCCCTGGCGTCCTTTTTTCGTGCGGCTAACCGTTTTAGTGAAGAGCAACTCGAACGCCATGGCCGCTTGGCCGACTTTTCGGATACCGGGCCGATGAAGAGTCGCCTGTACGACATCATCGACCGCGACCGTAATGGAAAAATAACCGCTGAAGAGTTGAACGATGCGATGAAGTTTCCAGCGCACGTGCAGTCGCTGTCGCAACTGATCATTCATTACGAAAGCGAGTGGCGCTACGAGCCCCACAAGTGGGACGCGCTGGACGAATTGCTCGGTCATAGTGGTTCGACCCCACTGTTGAACTGGTTGGCGGAGAAAGAGCGGATCAAGCAGATCAGTTGGTGGAATGAAGTGGCGCCGGGTGTTGGGTTGCCGGCGCATGGGCAGGTTTATCACTTGCATCCGATTGGCCTGGCTGGAAAATTTAACAGCATAAATCAGCACCCAGAAATTTTTATAGGCGGCGAAAAAGTAAAACTCTGGTTCTTTGATTTTTACGATGGGTCAGTGATCGAAGAAAATGATTATGTTGCGGCAGCGTTGGCGCTCGGATGTGAGATAGAAGCAATAAAAAGTATCGCAATTACTGAGACGGGTTCTTCAGGTAGTTATTTTAGTAAAGCGGGGGATGATCAGGTCGCAGCTATATTATTTGAACGGCACTATTTTCATCAGCTGACGGCTGGGCGGTTTGACAGCTCGGATCCCGATATATCATCGCCTATAAGAGGTGGTTATGGTTCATATTCAGCGCAATACGGGAAAATGGTTCGGGCTTACCGGTTAAGTCCTAGCGAAGCGCTGAAGTCCGCTTCATGGGGGAGATTTCAAATCATGGGGAAAAATTTTTCAAGCGCCGGATACTCTTCAGTTGAAGATTTTGTACGAGATATTAATCGTTCCGAAAAAAACCATTTAAAAGCTTTCGTGAATTTCATAAAATCTGACGCAATTCTGTCTTCTTCGATCGTGCAGAAAGATTGGTTGAAGTTCGCGCTTCGATATAATGGCCCCGCTCAAAATGGGTACGATAGAAGGATGAGGGACAACTATAATGCAATCAAGGGCAACTGATTTTTTCGTTAAGAGTACAGCTTTGTTTTTAGCGATATTTTGGTCTGGCCAAGTCTTGGCCGTGCAGGAGAAAATTTGTGATAATGAGCGAGCGATATTTCAGTGTGAGGTGCGCGGAGGTAAAAATTTGGCCTTATGTCCAAATTATGTTGATGGGGAATTGACTGGAATTCAATATCGCTTCGGTCGAGAGGAAAATAAGGAACTTGTTTTTCCGCTTTCTGGATTTGACTTTAAAAAATTTAGGTCAAATCACTTTGTTCGCTATCAAGTTGACTATAAGCGGGTTAAGTTTCTAAATGGCTCTTATTTATATAGTATCTATAGCAATTATGATGGTGCGAATATTGGAGAGGTATCGCGGGATGCAGGAATAATAATTTCTAACTCGTCTGAAGCGCCGGAGATACAGATATCATGTGCGCATATATATATAGATAATCTTAAAGAGTTGATTCCCTACATAGCGTGTGATGCTAATGATGCACTGGGATGCATGCCGAAGTGATGGATGCGGTTAGATAATTGTACCTGGTATTGCGCTAAAAGTACTGGGATCCCCCGTTATTGGTGGGGAGCAACTGGTGTATCACGACCACTTGGCCAGCTTATTGCCCGTGACCATAATAAAAAATCGCTGATAGCGTTGAACGAGGCGAGTTTCAGAACAGGTTATTGATGTTGTTGCTCGTATGAGATTGGCTTTCTCGAAGTCACCTCAGGGCTATACCAATCCTGCGGGAGATTTCTTTCAATCAAAGCTCGGAAAAACTCTGATTCTTGATCATGCATGTGAATGCACCAGGTAATGTGTCACGTAGCCTCCAGAAGGCAGTTGACCTACTGCGAAGTAGTCACTCTGGATTGAATTCCAATCCGCACGAGTGGGGTGAGAATCGCCTGCAGTACGAAGAAGAGTTGATAGCGATTTATGGACCATCTCGCAGGGGTCGTGGATATGTTCCTATAGTTGTACCTAAAGCATTCTAAAAAACGCTGGAGTCCCCGACCTTTGCCATTAATCAAGAGGCAAGGCCTGGTCATTGATGAATTACATGCGATACCCGCCGGGGCCTGGGCCGCTGGTTCTAACCCGGCAAGTCATGCAATTGGCAATACTCCGCCCAACTCAGGCCTGCCATCTGCGCCACTTCCTTGTGCACCTCCAGCCGCTGGGCCTCGAACTCGGCAGGGGAATGCGCCGTCAATTTCAGCGTCAGTTCCCAGGCGAAGAGCCCTTGCTGCTCGGCTTCGGCCTCAAACGCTTCATGCAGCCGCTCGGCACGATACTGCTCGAGTGTTTCCCCTTTGGCCTGGGCCGCCAGGGGGTTCAACGTATTCAGTTCCGCGGCCAGGGCCGGGTGCTCGTTCAGGAATCTGTCCAGGGCTAGCTGGTGGTTTTCGCCGGGTTGGGACAAAGGTTTACTCCACGGTCATTTACGACAACAAGTGCGTCAAAGGATGGGCCAACCCGTGCCAATCGACAAGCAGCAGCGCCACGGGGGGATTCTGAATAATTGCGCCAGTGGCAGCAAAAGCCTTTCGCTCGCGGTATCAGGCCGTGTAGCGTTAACCCGGCGATAAAGGCTACGGCCGGGTGTTATTTTGCGACCCTGGCATCAGGGACCGAGGGACAGGTGATGGCGCAAACGCTGTTCAAGCTTTTCTTCACCCAGCGGCTGGCGGCTTTGGCCAGCACCGAGTCGTTGCGGGCCATACGCGAGGGGCTGTTGTGGATCCTGCCGTGCCTGTTGGTGTCGGCGGGTTTCCTGATCTTGTCCGAATGCGCCCGCGTGCTGGGTTTCGACCCGCAGGTGGTGGCCTTCCTGGCCGGGTTGCACAATAAGATCAGCTCGGTGATCCCGTTGCTGGTGGCCGCTTCCATCGGTTACATGCTCGCGATTCAATACCGCCTGCCGCAGTTGCCGGTAGCGTTTCTGTGCCTGGCCCATGTGGTGATTGCGACGTATGTGCTGCGGGATTTCCCCCGCGCCTCGGCGACCTTCGTGCTGTTTATCGCGATTGCCTCGCCGCTGCTCAACGTGCCGGTTATCGCCTGGCTGCACCGGCGCCGCTGGACCCGGTTGGTCAATGAAGACCTGGTGGGACACAACCTCAAGGGCACCATCAATATGGTGGTACCGGGGGCGATCACCGCGCTCGGGCTGGTGCTTGTGCTGTCGTTGCTGCTGCAGATTCCTCAGGTGGCGCAGCTTCAGGGCCCACAGGTGCTCGATGCGCTGCAGTCGCCCTATGGCACCGGCCTGTTTGTGACCCTGATGAATTCGCTGCTGTGGTTTTTCGGCATCCATGGTGTCTACGCCATGCAGCCGTTGTTTGATGTGCTGGACCAGGCCGTTGTGCTCAACAACGCGGCGCTGGCGGCAGGCGAACCGATCAAATATGTGTTGAACGGCGGCTTGCTGGGCAGCTTTGCGTTTATCGGTGGCTCCGGCGGTGCGTTGAGCCTGCTGCTGGCGATCCTGGTGTTTTCCAGGAGCCAGTCCATGCGATTGGTGGCGATAGCCAGCCTGCCGCTGTCCTTGTTCAATGTCAGTGAAGTGCTGTTGTTTGGCCTGCCGATTATCCTCAACCCACGCCTGTTCATTCCCTTTCTGCTGGTGCCGGCGCTCAACGCGATGCTGGCACTCACGGTGGTGCAGTTGGGCTGGGTGTCGCCCGCAGTGGTCAGCGTGCCGTTCACCGCGCCGGTGTTGCTCAACGCTTACCTGAGTACCCACGGTGACCTGGCGGCGGTGTTGCTGCAGGTGGTGTTGCTGGGGGTTGGCACGCTGATTTATGCGCCCTATGTGCGGGCGATTCATCGCCAGGCTACGGAAGGCGGTACGGTGTATTTGAAGTCGCTGGACATGACCTTTCGCGGCCTGGAAGAAAAAGGGCGCTTGCTGGAACTGGACCCGGTGATGGCCTCCCACAAGGCCCAGGCGCGCCAGGCCAGCGAGTTGAGCCACATCCAGCAGATCTGCGACTATGAGTTCTACCTCGAATTCCAGCCGCAGATTTCGACCCGGACCGGGCTCTGCACCGGTTGCGAAGCCTTGATGCGCGCCCGGGATGCCGAGGGCACGGTGCATTCGCCGTGGGAGTTCCTGCAATGGTTGGCTCATGCCCGGCTGATGCCCGACGTGGATGTGTGGGTCGCGTCCCAGGCGGTGCGCCAGTATCAGAAATGGCAGAAGGTCGGCTTTGGGTTGCCGATGACCATTAATATCTCCAGTGCCACGCTCACCACCCCGGCGTACGGTGACCGGCTGGTGGAGATCCTGGCCCAGGCCCATGGCCAGGTGTCGGTGGAGATCACCGAGGATGCCTTGATCGGAGATATCCAGGGCACGCGGCAAATGATCGAGAAGCTGCAGGCGATTGGCGCCAAGGTCTACATCGACGACTTTGGCACCGGGTTTTCGGCGCTGAGTTATCTGCACCAGTTCCCGGTGGATTTCATCAAGATCGATCGCAGTTTCGTGGTGGCCCAGCATGATCCGAAGGGCGCCCAGGTGTTGACCGGGATGCTGCGGTTTTGTGAGGCGTTGAACCTCGGAGTAGTGGTCGAAGGCGTGGAAACTGCCGAGCAGCTGGCGTTTCTGCAATCGGGCTCGGAGTTGATCATCCAGGGCTGGTATTTCAGCAAGGCGTTGCCAGGAGATGAACTGGAGCGGTTTGTGCGCGGGCGCTATAACCAGATGCAGCCTAGCGCTCCAGAACCCCTCTGAAGGTTGCACTCAAGGCCCGCAACGTCTCGCGAGAGCGGCCATCACTGATTCGGCTATGCAGCACGATTTCACTGACGGGCAACGCCGGTAATCCGTACTGTTCACTCACGTCTACCGCACCTGCGGGTGCCACTCGCCGGGCCAATGCGGCCACGCCCAGGCCGGCACTCACTGCCGCACCCACGGCCATGACGCCGCCGCCGACAAACACTTCGGTCCAGTCAATCCGCGCCTCATCCAGCGCCCGCACTGCCAGGTGCCGTACGCCGCAGGGCGAGGCCATGGTCGCCATGCGCAGGGGCGTGCCGGGCGTGTGCTGCCAGGTCGGTGCGGCGAACCAGCCAAAGCGCTCCACCACCAACACTTCACCGTCCTGGCGGTCGCCTTCGTTGCGCACGATCACGGCGTCCAGTTCGTCGCGGTCGAACGCGGCGACCAGGTCCCGGGACGAGGCAATCCGCACCTCCAGGATCACCAGCGGGTCATACGCCGCCAGGCGGCTGAGCCACAGCGGCAGGTCGGGCCCGGCCACGTGGTCGCTGATGCCGATCACCAGCCGTCGCGGTGCGCCGTTGCCCATGTCACCCAATGCCCGTTCGTGAGCGTTGAGCAGCGCACGGGCGGCAACGATGAACTGCTCGCCCTGGGGCGACAGCCGTACATGCCGTGGTGTGCGCACCAGAAGGCGGTAACCGAGGCGCTCTTCCAGGCGCTTGAGCTTGAGGCTGATGGCCGCCTGTGAAGTATCCAGGGCCTGGGCCGCGCGGGTGAAGCTGGCGAAATCAGCCACCAGGACAAAGGCATGCACGGTGTCGATATCCAGCGGTTTGAGTGCGTCGGTCATTTCAGTTCCTTATCACACTTATATCGGGTGATATCTTGCTGAAATCATGGCCGCTGCGCAAGCTGGTCACTCATCTGAACAGGAGCGCCATGATGTTTGCCAAACAGTATTCACACCGCTTGCCAGCCGATTACGACATGGGTGTCATCCGCGAGCGGGCCGCCCGCCTGGGGCCGTTGTGGGATCACACCGAGGGTTTGCTGTTCAAGGCGTTTATTGCCCAGGAGCGAGGGCAGGCGCCGGGCGTGGGCAACCTGTATTCGTCGGTTTATCTCTGGTCGGACCCGTTGCAGGCTGCGGACTTTTTACTCGGCGAGCGCTTTCAGAAGGTCCTCGACAGTTTTGGCCAGCCGCACATTGAGTCCTGGTTGCCGCTGGATGTGCAGCGAGGCCCGGCGCAAACCGCCTTGAGCCTGTATCGGGAGGAGTGGGCGCTGGCGCCGGGAGCGGATCGTGGGCAGGTCCTGGCCGCAGAAAAGGCGCGCAACCAGCAGATTGCGGACAGCAGCGATAACTTCGCGGTGTTTCTGGCGCTGGATGTACAGGCGTGGAAGCTGGTGCGGATTACCTTGTCGGGCAAGGCGCTGGATGTGAATCACCCGGGCAGCGGCTACGAGGTGTTTTACCTGGCGCGACCAGGCGTGTGATTGCCGGTCGCCGCCGATCCGTCGGCGGCGACCTCTGCCATCAGGAGTTGAGGCGCGCCTGAGGCTGGCTCAGCTTGCGCTCAGCCACGGCGCCGAACACCAGGCCCAGGGTGGTCCACAGCACCAGTTGAATGCCCAGGGAGGCTACGCGGAATTTCCACAGCAACACGGCCGAGAATTGCTCCGGCACTTCGTTGATGGTCGGGAACAGGCTGCCGGCCACCGAGACGATCACGATGTACAACGCCACACCCAGAATCGCGCCGGTCCATATGCCCCGACTGGCAATCAGCTTGCGCGCAGCGTTGATCGCAATCACCGCAGCCGCCACCGACACCAGCAGCATCAGGAAGAACAGCTTGGTGCGTTGCGCGATGGTCGCCGGGTCACCCACCGATGGCGGGTTGGCCGGATACTTGAGCCCCGGTACCACGATGATCGTCACAAACGCCGCCAAGGCCAGCAGCGCCGCCAGGCCACGGGGCCCAACCTTGCCGATGCGGCCCAGGGAGTAGGCGAACACCAGAGCGAAAATGCCGCCCAGGGACACGCTGTACACCGCCACACCGGTGAACAGGCCGAAGGTACTTTGTACTTCGCGGCTCACCAGTTCTTCTTCCGGCGCGTCGCCGTGCATCTGTGCCATCTGATCTTCGAAGGCGATGGCCTTGTCGATCTGCGGTTCGCCAAAGGTCTTGGCGAAACCGAAGGCCAGGATGCCCGCGAGCAAGCCCACCAGCATCCCGCGAACGAGTAAATGCCCTGTCATGTCGTCACGCTCCAATCAATGGCAGGGGAAACCCAGCAGGTGACGACCGTCATGCACAAACTCATGCACGTACATGCCTTTGAACACGGCGGTTGCGCCTTGCTCGGCGCCAACGAAGTAAATCGCCAGCAACAGCAGCAGGCCTCCGAAAATCGCCCAGGGCAGGATTTCGCCCAGGGGAATGGACGGGATTGAAACGTCGGAATCAGTTGCAGCGGTATAAGCCATGAGAACCTCCAGGGATGACGCGTCCCGAAATGGATAGCGAGTTGGCTGAAACAGGGTCTGGCTTACGGCTATCAGGCCGAATACAGTGGCGCGACCGCGCCGGCATTGAACCGGCTTCCTGTTGCAGAATAGTTGAAACATATTGAAACAACTTCGCGAGTCTACGCTGACTGCACCTTAAAACCAGAGCGATTTGTCATGCAGGCCACCCGTTTGACCCTTGTTTCCCATGCCAGCACCCGTGCCCAGAAGCGTGCACGCTTTGCGCTGGATGAGCCGGTGGAGATGGACTGGCAGCAGGCTGCGTTGTCCCAGGCGCAGCGCTTCAAGCGCGCGCCCCTTGTGGTGTGTGGCCCGGAGGCACGAACCCGGCAGACGGCAGCGCTGTTTGCCGCCGACGCTTCGGTTGAAACAGCCCTGCGCGATTGTGATTTCGGCCACTGGCAAGGGCTGGCCATTGATGAGATCCAGCAGGCCGAACCGCAGGCACTGCAGGCCTGGCTGACCGACAGCACCTCGGCGCCCCACGGCGGTGAGTCGGTGGTGCAGTTGTGTGAACGGGTAGGGCAGTGGTTGCAGTCCCTCGAGCAAACACCCGGGCATGTACTGGCCGTGACCCACCCGTTCGTCATCCGCGCGGCGCTGTTGCACGTCATGCAATGCCCGCCCGCACTGTTCAACCTGATCGACGTGGAGCCGCTGTCATCCACCGAACTGCGCTTCAACGGCCGTTGGCGACTGCGCCTGGAAACTCACGCCTGACGCCCCGAACATGGCAAAATCCGCTCCCCGCACCGAGCACACCCATGAAGACTTACCCATGAAACGCATCCTGATCATCGGCATTGGCGCCGGCAACCCCGACTACATCACGATGCAGGCGGTCAAGGCGCTCAACCGCACCGACGTGTTTTTCCTGATGGACAAGGGCCAGAGCAAGGACAAGCTGATCGACCTGCGCCGGGAAATCTGCGAGACCTACATCAGCGATCACGCCTACCGCTTTGTCGAGGCCGATTGCCCCGAGCGGGTGCGCGGTGACATCGACTACACCACCGCCGTCAAGGACCTGAACCGCGACAAGCAGCAGACCTTCGAGCGGATGATCAACGAAGAAATGGCTGACGGCGAAGTCGGTGCGTTCCTGGCCTGGGGCGACCCGGCGCTGTACGACAGCACTATTCGGATCCTGCAGGCGATTCTCGCCAGTGGCCGCTGCACGTTCGAGTTTGAGGTGATCCCGGGGATTACCAGCGTCCAGGCCCTGGCGGCCCAGCACAAGGTGCCGTTGAACCGCATCGGGCGCTCCATCGAAATCACCACCGGGCGCCGGTTGGCGGCGGGGCAGGCGAGTGATGCCGATACCCTGGTTGTCATGCTTGATGCCGAAGATTCCTACCGCACCGTGGCCGATCAAGACCTGGATATCTACTGGGGCGCCTACCTGGGCACGCCGGATGAAATCCTGATCAGCGGCAAAGTCGCCGAGGTGGCCGAAGAGATCGAACGGGTGCGCAAGGCGGCGCGCCAGGCCAATGGCTGGATCATGGACACTTATCTGTTACGCAAACCCTAGAGGTTGATGCCCATGCTCAAACTGATCGCCCTGACGCTGGCGCTGTTTGCCAGTGCTGCCCATGCCGAAGCCGAATTGCATACGGACTTGCCGCTGCCGTATCTGGAACAGACCCAGAGCGATGCGCGCAACGAACCACTGGTGATCTTCCTGCATGGTTATGGCAGTGACGAGGCGGACTTGTTCGGGCTCAAGGACCGCTTGCCGTCGACCTGGACCTACCTGTCTGCGCGGGCACCGATGCCGGTGGAAGGCGGCGGTTATCGCTGGTTTCGCAAGAAGCCGGGAGACGGCGACTTTGATGGCGAGACCGCCGATCTGCAGAGCAGCGCCAAGCTGATCGAAGACTTCGTCGCCCAGGCCACCACCAAGTACCACACCCAACCTGAGCGGGTGTTCCTGGTGGGGTTCAGCCAGGGTGCAATCATGTCCTATGAGGTGGGATTACGGCACCCCGAAACCCTGCGCGGGATTGCGGCATTGAGTGGCAGCGTGCTGCCGGTGCTCAAGGCTGAGCTCAAGCCGGATGCGCGACTGGGCAAGCTGGCGATTTTCATCGGCCACGGGACGTTGGACCAGGCGCTGCCTTACTACTCGGCCACGCGGGCCAATGAGGTGTTGGTGGGGATTGGTCTCAAGCCGGAATTCCATGGCTACCCCGGGATGATTCATACCGTCGGCGAGGCGGAATTGCTGGACTTGAAAAACTGGCTGGAAAACAGCCTGCGATAAAAATGTGGGAGCTGGCTTGCCTGCGATAGCGGTGTATCAGTCGCCAAAAACAGTGACTGGTCAATCGCTATCGCAGGCAAGCCAGCTCCCACATTAGATTTTTATTGTCAGGTAAGTCGGGTTATTTACCGCCGATAATCTGTTTCACCAGCAGCGCATGGCCTTTCTCATCATCCGCCCGGGAAATCGCCTGCACCACCAACTGGTGGCTGCCGGAGCCGGTGAGGAAGGTGGAACTCAGTGTCTTGCCGCCGCCCATGGTCGCGGTGCTGTCCACCTGGCGCAGGGCCAGGCCCTTGACGGTGAGTTTCTTCTCGGCGCCTTTCTTGAAGTCCGGCAGGGCAGCGCTTTGCTCCTTGACGAAATCCGCCACGGCGCCGTCGAGGAACTGCGGGTCGTTGTCTTTGATCAGGCCGGCGGCACTCGGTTTTTCGACAACGAAGATCACGCTTTTGGTGGCCTGGTCGCTGTACATCGTGCCGGTGGCGCCTGCGGTGCCGTGTTCGGCATCACCGGCTGGCAGCGGGTCGGCCAGGTAGGATTTTGGCAGGTTGAAGCTGAACTTGCCGTCCAGGGTGGAGATGGTCTGGGTGGCGGTTTTCTGCGCTGCAGGCTTGCTGGCGGCGAGGACTTGGCTGGCGCCGAAGCCGGCGGCCAGCGCGAGGGCCAAGAGGGCTGCGGTCTTGCTGAGGGTGGCCATGAAGCTCTCCAGGGATGAACGAAATTGCGCCGTATTCTGTCAGAAAATTCGCAAGATCGTTCATCTCCATCCCTACACCTTGTCGGACTCCTCCTCGAGTCGGTCCATCTCAAACAACCGCGCCAATTCTGTCCGGGCTTCCTGGGCAGATTGCATCACCTTGGCTGCATCGTCGTATACCGCGTGTTGGGCCGCCAGCAGTTGCAGGTCATGGTTTTTGAAGCGACTGATGCGCGCATCGGCCTGGGCTTGGGTCAAGCCGAGGCCCACCAGGGTGCGGCGGCTCATTTCCAGGCTGGAGTAAAACGTCTCGCGCACCGGTGATGCGTCGAGGTCCACCAGGCGGTGCACGTGTTGGCGGTTACGGGCGCGGGCGATGATTTTCATGTGGGGGTAGAGGCTGCGCACCAACTCGGCGGTCTTGATGTTGATTTCGGGGTCGTCCATGGCGATCACGAAGAATTCGGCCTGGTCGACCTTCGCCGCGTGGAGGATTTCCGGGCGCTGGGGGTCGCCGTAGAACACCGGCATGCCGCCGAAACTGCGGGTCAGCTCGATGGTTTCCACCGAGGTGTCGAGGGCGATAAACGAGATATTCTGCGCCCGCAGGATCCGCGCCACGATCTGCCCCATTCGGCCCATCCCGGCGATCACCACCCGTGGCGCATCGCTTTCGATGGCGCGGTATTCCTCGGGCACTTCCACCGGCTTGGCCTTGGGCTTGAACAGCTTCGGGCAGAGCAACAGCAGCAATGGCGTCACGGCCATGGACAGGGTGATGGTCAGCACCAGGATGTCGTAGAGGTGCGGCTCGAACAGCCCTTGGTCGCGGCCGATCTTGAATACCACGAAGGCGAATTCACCACCGGCCGCCAGAACCACGCCCAGGCGCAGTGCGCTTTCGCGGTTCAGGTCACCGGCCAGGCGCCCCACGCAAAACAGCAGCGGCAGCTTGATGGCGATCAGCAGCAGGGTCAGGCCCAGCACGATCACTGGCGCGCTGAACAGCAGGCTGATATTGGCGCCCATGCCCACGCTGATAAAAAACAGCCCCAGCAGCAGGCCCTTGAACGGTTCGATCTGCGACTCCAGCTCGTGCCGGTATTCGGAATCTGCCAGCAGCAGCCCTGCGAGGAACGCGCCGAGGGCCATGGACACGCCCACCAACTCCATCAACCACGCAGTGCCGATCACTACCAGCAACGCCGTAGCAGTGGAGACTTCCCGCAGGCCGGTCTTGGCCACGATGCGAAATACCGGGCGCAACAGATAGCGCCCGCCGATGATCACCACGGCGATACTGCCCAATATTTCCAGGCCGTGTTGCAGGCCTTGGGAGGTGGTGGTGGGGTGATCGCTGCCGGCGAGCAGCGGCACCATGGCAATCAGCGGGATGGCCGCGATGTCCTGGAACAACAGGATGGCAAAGGCCAGGCGCCCGTGGGGCTGGTTGAGTTCCTTACGCTCGGCCAGGCTTTGCAGGCCGAATGCGGTGGAGGAGAGCGCCAGGCCAAGGCCCAGCACAATCGCGCTGTTCCATGATTGACCAAACACGAACAGCGCTACCACGCCGATCACAGTGCCCGTCAACAGCACCTGCGCCAGACCCACACCGAACACCGCCTTGCGCATCACCCACAAGCGTTTCGGCGACAACTCCAGGCCAATGATGAACAGCAGCAACACCACCCCAAGCTCGGAAAACTGGCTGACGCTTTGCGGGTTGCCCACCAGGCCCAGCACCGACGGGCCGATGATCACCCCGGCCAGCAAGTAACCGAGCACGGCGCCCAGTTGCAGGCGCTTGGCCAGTGGCACGGTCAGTACGGCGGCGAACAGGAACACAACCGCCGCTTGTAACAGGTTGCCTTCATGGGGCATGGGGGACTCCAGGATCTTTTTGCTGAATCAACAGGTTTTACTGTAGGAGCGAGCTTGCTCGCGAGGGTCGTTAACGATGACGCTGACTGTCTGAATACACGCGGTGCCTTAGCGTTTTTCGCGAGCAAGCTCGCTCCTACAGGGGTAACACAGGGCGCTATTAGAGCGCTTTTTTACGTTTTGAAATCTGAATTTTTGCAGAGTCGAAGGCTTTCGCTTCAGCGTTCATTGGAGCGCGCCCGGTTCTTACGAGGCAATCGCGAAAGTATTAATACCATTTATTTCAATGGCTTTTATGTACCCGGCTAACGTTTTGACAAACAGGATCAGTTGTCACCACGGTCAGGTATTTCGAAGTCGATGCGTGTTTGGATCTGTATTTGGGGCTTCTACGCATTCATGGATGAAAGGCTTTGACCACAAAGGAGTTTCACGTGGACAGAAGACTTGCTACTGCCGCCACACCTCGTATTTCTCCTCTTAATCTTGCTATTCGCCTCGGTATTGCCGGCCTGGTTCTAGGCCTGGCGAGTTCCCCGGTGATGGCCGCCTGTACGCCTGGAAGCCCCCCGGCCGGTGGCACGGTGACGTGCAGCGGCGTGCCTACGCTGCCGTTGTTCTTGAACACTTTTTCCAGTGCGGTGAATGACCTGACCGTCAATGTGGGTTCGGCTGCCCAACTGAACGCGACGCTGGGTGGTCTGGCGCTGAACCTCACCGGCAATAACATTACCTTGAACAACGCGGGTCTGATCGACCCGGCGTTGCTCGGGCTTGTCACTGTGTTGAGTGGCGGTGTCGTGGCGGGTAACACAGGGGCGAGTGTGATGAACGTCACCAACGCCGCCACCGGGACCATTCGGGGTACTGGGGACCTGCTGGGGCTCAATCTCGCGAGCCTCAATGGTATGGCGCTTAACCTGCAAAACGGCGCCGGCGGCAGCACCAACATCGTGAACAATGGCACTATCGGTTCCACCGCATTGCTTAACCTTTCGTTGTTTTCCGCGGACACGCCGGTGGTCGCGATTCGCGGGGGCGCGCAAGTCAACGTGATCAACGCGGGCACGATCAACGGGCGGGTGGCTTTTGAAAGTTCCACCTCGGGTAATACCTTCGTCAACTCCGGTACGATTTCCGGCGGCGTCTCCATGGGGGCTGCCAGTACCAACACCTTCACCGCCATCACCGGTTCGACGATCTCCAGCGGCGGCGGTATAGGGCTTTCGCTGGGTGGCCTGATTGGCGTCAACCTGACCTTCGCCCCGACCGGCCAGATTGATGGCGGCGCAGGCGGCGTCAACTCGCTGATCCTGCAAAACCCCATTGGCATCGGCGGCGGCACCAGTGGTGTGGGCACGGTGTCCAGCGCCAACTACGTCAACTTCAACAACCTGACGCTCAACAGCGGCACCTGGACGCTCCAGGGGCCGGTGGTCAGTGGCAGCACGACCCTCAACGGCGGGGTTGCCCAATTCAACAATAGCCAGGCGTTTGGCAGCGGCGTACTCACCTCCAATGGTGGCGCGCTGCAGGCGAGCACCGGC
Source organism: Pseudomonas sp. BIGb0558 (assembly GCF_024807515.1). NCBI lineage: Bacteria > Pseudomonadati > Pseudomonadota > Gammaproteobacteria > Pseudomonadales > Pseudomonadaceae > Pseudomonas > Pseudomonas sp. BIGb0558. Next base: position 184,903 of record NZ_JANUEW010000009.1, on the reverse strand, counting down.
GGCTTGAGCCTCAGCAACCTGATCAACCTTGGGGCCAGCGGCTTGACCCTGCAAGGCACCAATGCCATCACCCTGGGCAACGTGGTCTCGGGGCAGGGCGGCTTGACCAAGAACGGCACCGGGCAGTTGGTGCTCAGTGGCGCCAACACCTACCTGGGCAACACCAGCCTCAATGGCGGCTCCGTACAACTGGGCAATAACCTGGCCTTCAGCACCGGCACCGTGACCGTCGGTGGCTCGACGGTGCTCCAGGCACCGGGCACCATCACGTTGAACAACGCGCTGGTGCTGAATTCCGCCGTTGGCACCAGCGGTGTCGGCAGCCTCACCCTGGCCGGTGCCGTCAGCGGTGCCGGCGGGATCTCCAAGAACGGCAGTGGCAGCCTGACCCTCAGCGCCGCCAACACCGGCTACACCGGCAGCACCGATCTGAACGCTGGCACATTGATTGTCGGCAACAACAACTCCCTGGGTTCCGGCTCCTTGAACGTCAACGCCGCTGCCAGCCTGGACAGCACCGGCGCCGTGGCACTTGCCAACAACATTGGGCTCAACGGTAACTTGACCCTGCTCGGCAGCAATGCCCTGACCCTTGGTGGCGTGATCTCCGGGGCCAGCGGGCTGGTCAAGAATGGCAGCGCGACCCTGACGCTGACGGGCAACAACACCCAACTCGGGCCGACCGCACTCAATGCCGGCACACTGCAGGTGGGCAGCAACACGGCACTGGGGACCGGCGCGCTCAATACGGCCGCCGGCACCACGCTGGACGCCACGGCGGCGGTGACCCTGACCAATGCTGTCAACATGGCCGCCGACCTGATCATCGGTGGCACCCAGGCGCTGAGCCTCAATGGCATCGTCAGCGGTCTTGGCGCCGGCCTGATCAAGAACGGTACGGCGGCACTGAGCCTCGGTGGCGCCAATACCTACACCGGCAACACCTCACTCAACGCCGGTTCGCTGATCGTGGGGTCCAACACCGCGCTGGGCGCGGGCGGAACCTTGAACACCGCCGCCGGCACCTCGCTGGACGCAAGCACTGCCGTTACCCTGGCCAATGCGGCCAACATCACCGGTAACCTGAACATCGGCGGGACCGCTGACCTGACCCTTGGCGGCCTGGTCGGGGGCAGCGGAGGCCTGACCAAGAACGGTACGGCCAAGCTGATCCTCAACGGCGCCAATACCTTCCTCAGCGGTATCACACTCAACGCGGGTACGCTCACCGCCGGCAATAACGCAGCCCTGGGCGTCGGCAACCTGACCGTCAGCGGCGCCGCGACCCTCGACAGCAATACCAATGTGACCCTGGGCAATAACGTTGCGCTGAATGCCGACCTGAGCGTGGCGGGCAGCAACGCCCTGACCCTGGGTGGGGTGCTGGCCGGCACCGGTCAGTTGATCAAGAACGGCGCGGCCAACCTGACCCTCAACGGTGTGAACACCTACAGCGGCGGCAGTACCCTTAACGCCGGCACCCTGACGTTGGGCAATGGCGCGGCGCTGGGCACTGGAGTATTGACCGTGGGCGGCGCCAGCAGCCTCAACGGCACCGGTGCGCTGGTGTTGAGTAATGCGATCAACCTCAATGCCAACCTGACTGCCGGCGGGGCCAACTCGTTGACCCTCGGTGGGGTGATCGCCGGCACCGGCGGCCTGATCAAGACCGGCGCTTCGAGCCTGACCCTCAATGGCAACAACACCTATACCGGCACCACGGCGCTCAATGCCGGAACCTTGATTGTCGGTTCCAATACCGCGCTGGGCACGGGCGCGTTGAACGCGGCCAATGGCAGCACCCTGGACGCCGACGCCGCCATCACCCTGGCCAATGCCCTCAACCTTGGCGGCAACCTGACCGTCGCGGGCAGCAACGCATTGACCCTCGGCGGCAGCGTCAACGGCATCGGTGGCTTGACCAAGAACGGCGCGGCCGACCTGACGCTCAACGGGACCAACAACTACCTCGGCGACACGACGCTCAACACCGGCAAGATTATCGTCGGCGCCAATAACGCCTTGGGCTCGGGCGTGCTGAGTACGGGTATCAATACCAGCCTGGACGCCAGTACCGCCGTCAGCCTGGGTAACCAGATCAGCATGACCGGCCCGCTGACCATCGGCGGTAGCGCCGACCTGACCTTGGGCGGTGTCATCAGCGGCAACGGTAACCTGGTGAAAAACGGCGCGGCCAACCTGATCCTCAACGGCGCCAATACGTTTATCGACGGCACCGGATTGAATGCCGGTACCCTGACCGTCGGCAACAACCTGGCCCTCGGCACCGGCAGCCTGGCAATCAACGGCGCGGCGACGCTGGACAGCAACGCCCCGCTGGCGCTGGCCAACAGCATCTCCCTCAATGCCGACCTCACCGTGGGCGGCACTCAAGGCCTGACGCTGGGCGGCCTCATTGGCGGCGCCGGCCAGTTGATCAAGAACGGCGCGGCCAACCTGACCCTCAACGGCATCAACACCTACAACGGTGGCAGCACCCTCAACGCCGGCACCCTGACGCTGGGCAATGGCTCGGCGCTGGGCACCGGCAGCCTGACGGTAGGTGGCACCTCGACGCTGGACAACAGCGCGGCGATGACCGTGAACAATGGGATCGTCCTCAATGCCGATTTGAACGTGGCCGGCAACAATGACCTGGCGCTCGGCGGCGTGATCAGCGGCGCCGCTGCGTTGAATAAAAATGGCCTGGCCGACCTGACACTCAGCGGTACCAACACCTTTACCGGCGCCCTGAATGTCCTGTCCGGCAGTGTCACCACCGCCAGCGCAGGCGCGTTGGGCAATACCTCGGGCGCGAATGTCAGCGCCGGTGCGTCGCTGATCATGGGCAGTGATGCCAGCCTCGCGACCCTTGCGGGCAGCGGTGATGTGCTGGTCAGCGGGAGCAACACGCTATCGGTGGGTGGCCTCAATTCCACCAGCACCTTCGACGGCGGCCTGAGCGGCAGCGGTGCCCTGGCCAAGGTCGGCACCGGTACCCTCAACCTCACCGGCATCAATGGCCTCACCGGTGACACCAACGTGAATGCCGGCACCCTGAACCTCAGCGGCTCGCTGGGCAGTGCCAACGTCAACGTCAATACCGGCGGGACCTTCACCGGTACCGGTTCGGTGCTCGGCACGCTGAACGTCAACAACGGCGGCCACCTGGCCCTGAGCAGCGGCAATACGCTGTCGGCCGGTTCGCTGGTGATGGCCGGCAACGGCAACCTGGATGTGGCGCTTGGCGCACCGTCCACCAACTCGCTGCTCAACGTCGGCGGCAATCTGACCCTGGATGGCAACCTCAACGTGACCGATGCCGGTGGCTTCGGTGTCGGGGTGTATCGCCTGATCAACTACACCGGTGCACTTACCGACCTGGGGCTGAATGTGACCGGTGTGCCGGTGGGCTTCGGCCTCGGCGACCTGGTGGTGCAGACCTCGGTGGGCAATCAGGTCAACGTGCTGGTGTCTGCACCAAACGCCAACATCCGCTTCTGGGACGGCAGCCAGACCATCGCCAACGGCGTGGTGGACGGCGGCACCGGCACCTGGACGGCGGTCGGTACCAACTGGACTTCGGTCGACGGCTTGGTCAACCAGCCGTGGGCCGCCGACTTCGGCGTGTTCCAGGGGGCGGCGGGCACCGTCACGGTGGCGGGCACGCAAGCGTTCACCGGGCTGCAATTTGTCACCGATGGCTACAACCTGGTGGCGGGAGCGGCAGGGCAGTTGACGGCGGTGAACGGCACCGGCGGCAACACTGCGATTCGCGTCGACCCGGGCGCCACCGCCACCATCGGCGTTGGCATTGACGGCACTGGTACCCTGGCCAAACTCGACAGCGGCACACTGGTGCTCAATGGCGCCAACACCTTCACCGGAGGCACCGAGCTGCAAGGCGGTACATTGGTGGTGGGCAGCAACACCGCCCTTGGTACCGGACAACTGAGCACTTCGACCGGCACCAGGCTGGACAGCAACACCGCCATCACCCTGGCCAACGGGGTGAGTCTGGGCGGCAACCTGACGGTGGGTGGCAGCAATGCGCTGACCCTCAATGGCGTGATCGCCGGTACCGGTGGCCTGGTGAAAAACGGCGCAGCCAACCTGACCCTCGGTGGCAACAATGCCTTCCTCGGCCCGGTGGCGCTGAATGCCGGCGGGCTGATCCTGGCGTCCAATACCGCACTGGGCAGCGGCACACTTAACGTGGCGGGCGGTACCACGCTGGACGCGGCCTCTGCGGTCAGCGTTAACAACGCGGTAAACCTCGCGGGCAATCTGGGCATCGGCGGCACGGCTGACCTGACCCTCGCCGGCGTCGTTAACGGCGCGGGCGGCCTGACCAAGAACGGCGCGGCCAACCTGACGCTAAGCGGCTTCAACAGTTTTCTCGGTGGTACCACGTTGAACGCCGGCACCTTGACTGCCGGGAGCAACTCGGCGCTGGGCCTGGGCAACCTGACGGTGGGGGGCGCTTCCAGCCTGGACAGCAGTACTGTGGTGAGCCTGGGCAATAACGTCGTGCTCAACGCGAACCTGGCGGTGGCCGGCAGCAACAACCTGACGCTCGCGGGTGTGATCAGCGGCGCCGGGGGCTTGGGCAAAAACGGCAACGCCAACCTGACACTGAATGGCATCAACACCTATACCGGCGGTACCACCCTGAACGCCGGCACCCTGACTCTCGGCACCGCCGCAGCACTCGGCAGTGGCGCGTTGACGGTGACAGGGCCTTCGACACTGGACAACAGTTCGGCGCTGGCGCTGGGCAACAACATCACGGTCAACGACAACCTGAGTGTGGCCGGCAACAACAACCTGACCTTGACCGGCGTACTGGATGGCGCGGGCACCCTGACGAAAAATGGCGCGTCCGACCTGACCCTTGGTGGCAACAACACCTTCAGCGGCAACTTCGACGTGCTGGGCGGCAGCCTGAGCACCACCAGTGCCACGGCCCTCGGCAATAACGCCGGCTTGAACCTGGGTGCCGGTACCCAACTCAACCTCGGCGCTTCCAGCAGCCTCGGTAGCCTCAACGGCAGTGGCACGGCACTGATCGGCGCCGGGAACACCCTCAGCCTGGGCGGTGGCAACCTGAGCAGCACGTTTGGCGGTGTGCTCGACGGTGCCGGGCAACTGAGCAAACTCGGCACCGGCACCTTGACCCTCAGCGGTATCAATACCCTGGCCGGCGACACCAGCATCAACGGTGGCACCCTGAATGTCAGCGGCTCCCTGGCCAGCGGCAACGTCGCGGTCAACAGCGGCGCGACGCTTACGGGCGCTGGCAGCCTGGGAGGCGCCGTCACGGTGGCTGATGGCGGTCACCTCGCGGGCGCGACCGGCAGCACCTTGTCGGTGGGTTCGCTGGTGCTGTCGGGTAATTCCAACCTGGATGTCGGGCTGGGCACACCGGTCGCCGGCGGTGGCAACGCGCTGATCAATGTCGGCGGCAACCTGACCCTCGACGGCAACCTCAACGTCAGCGATATCGGCGGCTTTGGCAGCGGTGTGTATCGCATCATCGACTACACCGGCGGCTTGACCGATAACGGCCTGGTAGTCGGCAGCGTGCCTGGCAGCGTGACGCCGGGGGATCTGCAAGTGCAAACGGCGCTGGCCAATCAAGTCAACCTGCTGGTGACGGCGCCGAACACCACGGTGCAGTTCTGGGATGGCAGCCAACTGGTGGGCGACGGCAGCATCAACGGCGGCAGCGGCACCTGGGGCATCGGCACCACCAACTGGACCAGCGTGGATGGCACCGTCAACCAGGCCTGGGGCAACAGTTTTGCGGTATTCCAGGGCACGGCGGGTACGGTCACGGTCAACGGCACGCAGAGCATTACCGGGCTGCAGTTCGCCACCGATGGCTACAGCCTGGTGAACGGCACGGCAGGCGTGTTGAACCTGGTCAATGGCGGCACGGGGAACGCGGCAATTCGCGTCGACCCCAACAACACCGCCACAATCGGCGTGGCCATCAACGGCGCGGGTACGCTGGGCAAATACGACACTGGCACCCTGGTTCTCAATGGTACCAATGGCTACACCGGTGGCACGGCGCTCAACGGCGGCAAGCTGGTGGTGGGCAACGACAGTGCGCTGGGGACCGGCGTATTGACCACGGCCAACGGCACGGCGCTGGACAGCAACACAGCGGTCAACCTGGCCAATGCGGTGGTGCTGAACGGTACCTTGAATGTCGCCGGTTCCAACGCCTTGACCCTGGGCGGCGTGGTCAGTGGCAGCGGCAGCATGGTCAAGAGCGGCGCGGCCAGCCTGACCCTCAATGGCAACAACACCTACAGCGGCGGGACGCAGCTGGCGGCAGGTACGCTGGTGCTCGGCAATAACAATGCCCTGGGCAGCGGCACCCTTGGCGTTACCGGCAATGCTGTGCTCGACAGCACGGCGGCGTTGCAACTCAACAACGCGATCAACCTCGGTGCGCAACTGGCCCTCACGGGGACTCAAGACACGGTCCTCGGTGGTGTTATCAGTGGCACCGCCAGCCTGGTGAAAAACGGCACCGGCGCACTGCTGCTGACCGGCGCCAACACCTACAGCGGCGGCACCACCTTGAATGGCGGCGCCACCACGGGTGACACCAGCAGCTTGCAGGGCGCGATCGCCAACAATGCGACCCTGACTTTCGAACAGGCGGCCGATGGCACCTACACCGGCAACCTCACCGGTGCCGGGGTGCTGAACAAAAACGGTACGGGCGACCTGCTGCTCAGTGGCAACAACGCCTTTACCGGCGATACCAACGTCAATGCCGGCGGCCTGCTGGTCAACGGCACCCTGAACAGTGCCAACGTGCTGGTCGGCAGTGGCGCGTCCCTGGGTGGTTCAGGCCAACTGGCGGGCACGGTGACCCTGGCAAGCGGCTCGACCCTGACCGCAGGCACCGGCGGTACGCCGTTGTCGGTCGGCGGCCTCAACCTGTCCTCGGGCACCAACCTGGACTTCAGCCTCGGCGCGCCGGGGGCTGCTACCTCGGTGGTGAATGTCGCGGGCAACCTGACCCTGGACGGCACACTTAACATTACCGACGCCGGTGGTTTCGGTACCGGGGTTTACCAGCTGTTCCGCTACGGTGGCAGCCTGACCGACAACGGCTTGGCGTACGGCACGTTGCCGTCGGGCATCCTGCCGGGGGCACTGACCTTGCAAACGGCGCTGGCCAATCAGGTCAACCTGTTGGTGCAAACCACACCGGGGCAAATCCAGTTCTGGAACGGCGGCACCACCAATCCTGATGGCACCATCACTGGCGGCAGTGGCACGTGGGGCCCAGGCACCAACTGGACCGATCCGAACGGCACCCAGGGGGAGGCGTCGACCAACCAGTTCGCGGTGTTTGGCGGCCAAGGCGGGACAGTGACAGTGGTGGGCACCCAGGGCTTTACCGGGGTGCAATTCCTCGACCCGAATTACTCGCTGGTGGCCGGTGCAGGCGGCAGCCTGAGCCCGACCAATGCTCCGGACGGCAGCCTGGCCACAGCGCGGGTGAATGCCGGCGTGACCACCCAGATTGATGCGCCACTGGTGGGCGCCGGCGGCATCAACAAACTGGATGCGGGCACACTGGTGCTGACGGGCGCCAACACCTACACCGGCGGCACCACCGTCAGTGGCGGGACTCTGGCCGGTAACACCATCAGCCTGCGGGGCAATATCCTCAACAACGCGCGGTTGCTGTTCACACAACTGAGCAGTGGCCAATTCAACGGTGTGCTGAGCGGCACCGGTGCGCTGGTCAAGCAGGGCGCGGGGACGCTGCTGCTCACCGGCAACCAGTCGTTCAGCGGAACGGTGGCGGTGGATCAGGGCGTGTTGCAAGTCGGTAACGCGGCCAATCCCAACGCCATCCTGGGTGGGCAGGTCACCGTGGCCAACGGTGCCGGGCTGACAGGTAATGGCAGTGTCGGCTCGCTGGTCAACCACGGTGCGGTGACGCCCGACAGCGGCAAATTGAGTGTTGCCGGCAACTTCACCAATGCCGCCGATGGCGCGCTGAACCTGGTCATCACCCCGTCGGCCGCCGGCGCTCTGGCGGTGGGCGGCACGGCAAACCTGGCGGGCACGCTGAACGTGGTTAACCTGGCACCTTATGCCGGGCCCACCACCTACACCTTGTTGACGGCGGGTGGTGGGGTCACGGGTACGTTTGCCAGCACCAACCTTGAGAACCTGGCGTTCCTCAATACCGCCCTCAGCTACACCCCGAATGAGGTCGCCCTGGCAGTCAGCCGCAATAACGTCAGCTATGCCAGCGTGGCAGCCACCGGCAATCAGCGGGCGGTCGCGGCGGCACTGGGCAGCGGGGCCGCAGTGGGCGGTGCAGCGGTGCAAAACGCGCTGCTTAACGGCAGTGCAGCCAGTGCCCGCGCCGCTTTCGATAACCTCTCGGGGGAAATTCACGCCAGCACCGCCAGCGCTTTGCTCGAAGACTCGCGTTACATCCGTGACGCGGTCAATGAGCGCCTGCGCCAACCGGGTTGCTACCGCCAGGACGATCCACGCAGCAGCCTGGCACCGAGCGAAAACCAGTTGAGCAGCGCCGGTTGCCAAGGCGAAATGGTCGGCTGGGCACGTGTCCTGGGCACCTGGGGCCATATGGGCGGCGACAGCAACACCGCCAACCTGGACCGCAACCTCGGTGGCTTCCTGCTGGGCACCGACAAGCAACTGGACGACGCCTGGCGCGTCGGCGTTGCCGCCGGCTACACCCGCAGCGACCTCGACGCCAAGCACCGCAACTCCAGCGCCGATGTCGACAGCTATCACCTGATGGCCTACACCGCGTACCAGCAGGAAGCCTTTGCCGCACGTATGGGCGTGGCCTACAGCTGGCATGACATCGAGAGCAAACGCGATGTGGCAGTCGGTGATGTAGGCCAACGCCTGAAGGCCGACTACAAGGCCCGCAGTGCGCAAGTGTTCGGTGAAGTCGGCTACACCATTCAAACCGCCAGCGTTGTGCTGGAACCGTTCGCTGGCCTGGCCTACGTCAACTACGACAGCGACACCATCAAGGAGAAGGGCGGCTCAGCGGCCCTGCGCGGTGATGCCGATCAAGACATTACCTTCTCCACGTTGGGCCTGCGTGTCGGCCAGACCCTCACCCTGGGCAACGGCTCGAAGATCACCCCGCGGGGCAGCATCGGCTGGCGTCATGCCTTCGGCGATACCAAGCCGGATGCCGACCTGAGCTTTATCAACGGCGGTGGAACTTCATTCAGCACCCAAGGCGTACCGATCGCCAAGGACAGCGCCGTGCTGGAAGCAGGCATCGACTATCAGATCAGCCCCAACGGAAAGCTTGGCCTGGGTTACTCCGGGCAAGTCTCGCGCAACGACAAGGACCACGCGATGACTATCAGTTTCTCCCTCGGCTTCTGATCAAGGCCGGGTCCCTTCAACCGCCCGAAAGGGCGGTTTTTTTATGGGCGCTACCGTGCAGTCTGATCGTTCCTACCCTCTGCGTAGGAATGCAGCCTAGGATGCTCTGCGTCCCGTTCCGCTCCGCTAATAATCATACTGGAATAACCTACAAACACTTTCCAGGGAAGAACGGGAGGTTGTGTGCCTCATTCGTGCCATGGGAGGAGAGTTGGAGATTGTCGCCACGTTTCCGGATGGCCAGGTAAAGATTGAGAACTTTGCCAACTAAGTCATTCTTTCCATCAAAGCCCGGCCATACGCCGGGCTTTTTGTTATGTGAACGGTTGTCGCCATTGTGCAGATTTATGGACAATACTTGGTATTCTCGCCCCATCGGACATCACCGTGAACCAACTCCTTGCCATGCGCGCCTTCGTCCGTGTCGTCGAAACCGGCTCCTTCAGCCGCGCATCCGACCAGCTGGCGCTGCCGCGTTCCACCGTCAGCAAGCTCATCACCGACCTGGAGAAGCACCTTGGCGTCAAGCTGATGCATCGCACCACCCGAGCGCTGGCGGCCACGCCGGAAGGGCTTACGTACTACAACCATGCGCTGTGCCTGGTGGCCGAACTGGACGAGTTGGATAACGCCCTGCGCGGGCAGAAGCTCAAGCCCGGTGGTCACCTGAAGGTGGATGCGCCGGCGTCCTTTGCCAATTGCCTGCTGATCCCGGCGCTGGTGGATTTTCATCGTGAGTATCCCGACATCACCATCGCCCTGGGCATCAGCGATCGCGCCGTGAATATCGTGGGGGAGGGGGTGGATTGCGTGCTGCGGGTGGGCAAGCTGGATGACATGGCCATGATTGGTCGCAAGGTCGTGGACCTTGAGTACATCACCTGCGCCGCACCGGGTTACCTGGAGCGTATGGGCACGCCAGTGTCGCCCGAAGACCTCGAACACAACCACCTCAAGGCCGGCTATTTCTTTGCCGGGTCGGGTAAACCGGAGCCGTTGATTTTCGAGAAGGGTGCCGCCCGTCATGAAATAGGCAACTGCGGGTTTTCGACCAACGAAGGCAATGGCCTTAAAGAGATGCTGCTCGCCGGCCTGGGCGTCGGGCAGCATTTCAAGTCCATCGTTGACTACTACGTTGAGACCGGCCAGTTAGTCCCGGTGCTGGCGGACTGGACCCGGCCCGCCACGCCGCTGCACATCATCTACCCGCCCAACCGGCATCAGAACGCCCGGTTGAAGGTGTTTATCGACTGGGTGATCGAGCGGTTCGGAGTCAGGCAATGATTGCCGTCACGCGGATTTCAATGCGCATCGCTGGCAGGCCCAGGGCCTCCACCCCCAGTTCGGTCCAGATCGGTGAGTGATTGGGCATGTAATGGCGGTACCACTTGACCATCTGCTCGTTCACCTCGGGAGGAAAACCGCCCACGTGGTAGGAGTTGACGTGGACCACATGCTCCCAGCCGGCACCGGCTTGTGCCAGGGTGCGTTCCAGGTTCTGGAAGGCCAGGGCAATCTCGTCGGTGAGGGACTCGGGTATCTGGAATGCGTCGTCCCAGCCGCCCTGGCCTGAGGTTTCAACGCGGTTGTCGATTTTTACAGCTTGGGCGTAATGCAGGGTTTCGCGTGCGATGTCGCCATAACCTGGGGTGATGAAAAATTCGGGCTTGCTCATGGTGTTCCTCGGTTCCAGTAGTTGACCCGACAAAGGCTAATGGACTGAATGGCTGAACAAAATCCGTGTTTTCTGTCATCACTGTGCATGGCTGTGGATAGTCCGGGTATCAGTTTTTCACATTCCCGTGCCTCACCCTTTGTTACTATCGCCCTCCGTCGTCACCAGGAGTCACCGCCACATGCAACACCAGTGGGATGAAATGCACCGTACCCGCAAGCCCACATTTGTGCTGTGTGGCGAGCCCCAGGGGGAGGTGCTCAATCTCTACGTCCATGGTTATTCGGCGTTCTTCAACCAACAGCAGCTGGGCAATTTTTCGCAGCAACTGGCAACCATCGAAGGCTCCACCAACCTGATGCTGTTCTGGCCGGCCGGGCATTTCCTGGAAAACCTGTTTGCGCCGTTCAAGGACGTGATCGCCTCGATGCTCGGCGGCGGTAGCCTGGGGGCGGCGACCATTGGGGTGGGCAAGGCGATTGCCTATTTCCTTGACCACTACAAGAGCGTCGAGGCGCGGGTGGACGAGGTGGCTAAAAGCCTGCTGCCCGAGCTGGCCAACTACCTGCACGGCGAGTCGATCAAGGTGCGGCAGATCAACCTGATCGGCCATTCCCTGGGCGCGCGGATCCTGGTCAAGAGCCTGCTGGCCAGCCCTGAAGTGGCCCGTGAGTTGCCGCTGAACAACCTGTTGTTGATGGGCGGCGCCATTTGTACGTCCAGCCCGTGGGACCAGGTGTCGGCGCCACTCACGGGGCGCGTGATCAATTGCCATTCCAGCAAGGATTGGGCCCTGGCGCTCAAGCCCGACACTGAACGTTGCATCGGCCGGTATGCGATCCCGGTAACACCTGCGCTCAAGGCCAAGGTGGCGAATGTCCACTTGGCAACCTTTGACCACGCCGCCTACTGGCCGCAGTTGAAGACGGTAGTGCAGTACACCGACCTGTTGCAGGAGCGCCGGGGCATGATCCGCGCTGATCAGCGCAGCAGCGAAGTTCGGTTTGCCGAAGAGGATGTCGACCTGTTCCCGCTGTTGCTGCAGGCGCGACCGGAAGAGTTGAAGTTTTTCGCCGAGCTGATGGCGCAGAAGCGCAGTGCGTCTATCGATGCCACGGTGCGTGAGCCGTTGAAGCTGGCCATCGAGTTGCAGCGCATGGGCGGCGACACCTTTATGAACCTGGCCCGGGGCCATGGCGTGAGCTATCGCGAAATCGCCCAGGATGTGGCGCAGCGCGTGGGCCTCAAGTTCGAAGAGCCGATCGAGACCGTTGCACTGGCGGCGCTGGAGCTGCAGGTCGCCGAGCGGCTGATCGAGCAATACAAGGACAAGCTCAGCCAGGCCGATCGCCAGGTGTTCGAGGCCGAGTTGAAGGCAGCGGCTCAGAAAGAGCAGGGTTTTTTCAATCGATTCGATGTCGGGCGTTCAGCGACGACCGCCCTGAGTGGCACCGCGCTGGCCGGGCTCACCGGGTTTATCCTGCGCCGGGGCGCCGCTACGGCAATTCCGGTGGTCGGGCAGGCGCTGGCCGCCGCGATGCTGCTGGTGACCGGGGTGCGGGCATTTTCCGGCCCGGCGTACTCCATCACTACCTTGGCGGTGCTGGTGATCGGGGTGATTCGCGAGCGTATGGAGCGCGAGGCGCTGAACCAGGAGATGGATCTGGTGGTCCAGGTGGTAGAGGCATTTGATCTGCCCCGGGAGACGGTGATGCGTACCGTCGCGTCTGACTGATAAGCTGCGTTCACGTCTTGTGTGAAAGCCTGGTACCCCGCGTGAAATTCAGCCTGCCCAAAATCGCTACCGCCCCGTTCTGCCCGCCGGAAGTCGCCGGCTCCATCGTCGTTGATCCCAGCGCTTCATTTTTCAAGCGCATACTGAAATTTGCCGGCCCCGGCTTGCTGATTTCCATCGGCTACATGGACCCGGGTAACTGGGCCACGGCCATCGAAGCCGGCTCACGCTACGGCTACAACTTGTTGTTCGTGGTGCTGTTGGCCAGCCTGGCTGGGATGGCGGTGCAATGCCTGTGCTCCCGGCTGGGCATCGCCACCGGCAAGGACCTCGCGCAATTGAGCCGTGAGCGCTACAGCCGGCGCTCGTCGTTCGTGCAGTGGGTCCTCGCGGAAATCTCGATCATCGCCACCGACCTCGCCGAAGTCCTTGGCTGTGCCCTGGCGTTTCACCTGTTGCTGGGCGTGTCCCTGACCACCGGGATTGTGATCACCGCCTTCGATACGCTGTTGATCCTGGCCCTGCAAAACCGCGGTTTCCGCCGGCTGGAAGCGATCATGCTGGCGCTGGTGGCGACCATCGGCGTGTGTTTCTTCATCGAGCTGGTGCTGATCAAGCCTTACTGGCCCGACGTGTTCCGTGGTTTCACGCCGTCGCTGTCGGCCATCAGTGATGCCGCACCGTTGTACCTGGCCATCGGCATACTGGGCGCCACGGTGATGCCCCATAACCTGTACCTGCACACCTCCATTGTGCAAACCCGGCTGTTCGGCAAGGACCTGGCCAGCCGCCAGGACGCGGTCAAGCTGGCACGTATCGACACCATTGGTTCCCTGGCCCTGGCGCTGCTGGTCAACGCGGCCATCCTGATACTGGCCGCCGCGGCGTTCCACCAGACCGGTCACACGGACGTGGTGGAAATCCAGGACGCCTACCACTTGCTGGACCCGCTGGTGGGCGGCGCCTTCGCCAGTGTGCTGTTCGGTGTTGCGTTGTTGGCGTCCGGCCAGAGCTCGACGTTCACCGGCACCATCGCCGGGCAGGTGATCATGGAGGGCTACCTCAACCTGCGTATTCCCTGCTGGCAGCGGCGCCTGATCACCCGAGGCCTGGCGCTGATCCCGGCGTTCCTCGGGGTGTGGCTGATGGGCGACGACGCCATCGGCAAGTTGCTGATCCTCAGCCAGGTGGTGTTGAGCCTGCAGTTGCCGTTTGCGCTGTACCCACTGATCCGCATGACGGGTGACAAGCGCCTGATGGGGCCGTTCGTTAACCGTTTGCCGACGCGCCTGCTGGCTTGGGGCTTGTTTGTGGTGATCAGCGCGGCAAATGCCTGGCTGATCGGGCAGTGGGTGTTTTTTTGAACCCGGTCATTCAGGTCAGAACCGCCAATGACGTGTATTTCGCCACCATCGGATCGGCTGTCACCAGCTTCATCGGTTCGATGATGGCCGTCGCGATGATCAGTCGGTCAAACGGGTCCCGGTGATGGTGCTCGAGGTCCTTCACCGCGATGGCGTGTTCCGAGGTGATGGGTAATTCCACGTAACCGCTTTCGAGGCAGTATTCGCGAATTTCCTCCAGGTTTACGTTGAGCTTTCCGAGCCCGACCTTTATTGCCAGCTCCCAGAATGTAGCAGCGCTGACGTAGATTTCTGCCGCGTTCTCGATCAGCTTTCGGGCCTTGGTGGACAGTTTTGGATCATCGCTCAGGGCCCACAGCAGGATGTGGGTGTCCAGCAACACCCTCATGGGTGGTTTCCCTCGAACGCATCCAGCATGTCGTCTGGCAATGGCGCATCAAAGTCATCCGGTAGCACCAGTTTCCCTTTCATTGCGCCGATGCGTCGGCCTGTCGGCTTCCCGACGGGGACAAGGCGGGCCATGGCGCGCCCATGCTTGGCGATGGTGATGATCTGGCCGGCGGCGGCATCATCGACCAGTTTCGACAGGTTATTTTTTGCTTCGCCCAACGGTACGGTAATCATGTGGTCTTCTCCGGATTTTGGCCAAATATAGCCAAAATTTCGAAGCCAGGCAAAGGTCAGCCGACTGCTGGTCGAGGGTGATTTTTGCGCGTGTGAGTGGGTGTTTCCGAACGGGTAATGACTGGCATCCATGACGTCTCTCCTGAAGGAATTCATCGAAGTCTGCCCGAGTGCAAGAGACTTTGGACCAGTGTTTCGCAAAAACAGACCGGACTTACCCGAAGGAGAATTTTCTCTGACAGGGTGGGGCGAATAGGGGCACTGAGGGTTCAACGGTCCCAGTACGGCACCGTCCCAAAACACTCGACGAAGTAGTCGATCACGGTGCGCACCTTCAACGACAACCGCCGACTACCGGGCCACAACGCGGCAATCTGTTGCGGCTCCAGGGTCGTCGCCACTTCATAGTCGGTCAGCACCGCCTGCAGCGTGCCGGCGCGCAGGCCTTCGCCGATCAGCCACGATGGAAACACCACCAGGCCCAGGCCTTGCTCTGCGGCGTGGGTCAGGGTATCGGCATGGTTGCCGGTGATCGGGCCTTTGACGCTGTAGGGCGTCCAGTCACCCTGGTCACGGCGGAAGAACCAGCGCTGCTGGCCGGTAACGCCCTTGTAGGCCAGGCATTGGTGGTTGACCAGTTCGTCGGGATGTTGCGGTGTACCGAAACGCTCCAGATAGCCAGGACTGGCGGCGAGGCGGAAGCGCTGGGGAGCGAAGATTCGCGCCTGCATGCCGGAATCGTTCAGCACGCCAATGCGAAACAGCAGGTCGGTGCCGTCTTGCAACGGGTCGACATAGGTGTCGGTTTGCTGGATATCCAGTTGCAGCTTCGGATAACGCCGGCACAACTCCCCCAGCCACGGCGACAGATGGCGCTGGCCAAACACCATGGGCGCGTTGATGCGCACCAGCCCACTGGGTTCGCTTTCCTGTTCCTGCAGCGCCTGGCCGGCGGCTTCCAGTTGCTCCAGCATCAACCGTGCATGACGGCCCAGCAGGCGCCCGGCTTCGGTAGGGCTGACGGCACGGGTATGCCGATACAACAGCTGCTGGCCCAGGGCCTGTTCCATCAGCTGGATTTGCCGGGAAATGGAGGAGGGCGCCAGGCCCTCGCGGCGTGCGACTTCAGAGAAACTGCCGTAGTCCAGCACGGCGACAAACAGGCGAAGCGCCTTGAAACTCAGTTCGTTCAAGCCCTGCATCATCACTCCGTTCTGTGCGATTTACGCAAAGGTGTTGTCGGCATGCTCCCATTTATCGCACAGCAGTGCCACCGGATAATGCGCGCCATTGTTCCTCTCTCTAACGCGCAGGTGATGTATGCAGGCTTCTTCAATGGCGGGTGTGGCTCAGGCCAGGCCCAAGACGTTTCTTCGGTTGCTGTTGCTGCCACTGGTGATTTTCGCCGGCATGGGCTTGTCGGTAGAGGCCGGGTTGCTGGGCCCGCTGGGTGTGCAGGTCGGGCATTTGTGGGCGACCTTGAGCATCTTCGGCGTCGGCTCGGCGATCCTGTTTTTGCTGCTGCTGTTCAGCGGTCCGCAAAAGGGCCCGGCGTTGACCGATCTGCCGCGCTGGCAATTGATTGGTGGCTTCCTGGGGCCGATGTACGTGGTGGTGCTGACCCTGGCCACACCGCATATCGGCATCGCGATGACCATGATCGCGATCTTGTCGGGCCAGGTGGGCAAGAGCGTGCTGATCGACCACTTCGGCTGGTTCGGCACTGCACGCAAGCGGGTCAACGTGGAGCGTTGGATCGCACTGGGGTTGATTGTGGTGGCACTTGTTCTGATTGCACGGGGTTAAGGCGATGAATCTGGTTCTATTGTTGGTAGTGGTCGTGGCTGCCGGTGCGGTATTGAGTGTGCAGGCAGCCATCAACGGCCGCCTCGGGCAGGCGGTGGGCGTTTTGCGCAGCAGCCTGCTGACGTTTGTGGTGGGGGCAATCAGTACGGGTTTGCTGATTCTGTTCTTTGAACCGGCCCATGCCGTCAGCCTGCTGGACGTGCCCAAATGGCAACTGACCGGGGCGTTGTTCGGGGTGGTGTACATGATGGTGATGGTCGGTGCGGTACCGATTGTCGGCACTGCGGTGGCGACGGTGGCGGTGATTGTCGGGCAGTTGGGCATGGGCATGCTGATCGACAACTTCGGCTGGCTCGGCAACCCGGCCATCGAGCTGTCCGGTAGCCGGATCGTGGCGATGCTCTGCCTGGCGCTGGCCCTGGTGTTCATGTACCGCAGCAACGCCCGTCGGGCGGACTGACGGGCCTTTGAACCTTGCATCATTGCCTATAGTCACTCCTTGAGGTGCCGGCGTTCGCCGCACCTGGACGACCATGAAAAAGGAGTCTGACCATGCAAGAGAAAACATGCGCCTGCCCTCACTGCAACTGCCAGTTGGGGAAAAACGCGGTGATGAAGGATGGCAAGGGCTATTGCTGCCAAGGCTGCGCCGAGCATCATGCCCATGGTGAGCCTTGTGCTTCGGCGACCGGGTGCGAATGTGCCAAGTCGGCCCATGGCTAACGCAGGCCACCTCCTGTAGGAGCGAGCTTGCTCGCGAAACACCCGGGAGTGACGCGGGGCACCAAATGCCCCGCGTCATCGTTTCACGCGCTGGGGCGCGCATCCGAGCGGCGCCATTGCACGTTTTCGATGCCGAATTTCTCGGCCTGGGGCTGGCTGGTCTTCTTCACCTGCTCCCGGGCAAAGCGCCCGATGCGACCCACGCCCGCGTCGCAGCTTGCCCAATGCCAGGCTTCGGCGTTGTCGAGTTTTTCCAGGCGGATGATGAATGACTTGGGCTGGCCATGCAGCGTGTAGTCGATCACGAAAAGTTTTGCGTTAGTCATGGATCCGTTAACCCTCCTTGTGTCTTTAAGTGACCCTCCCCAGACGGTAAAAATTCACTCGGATTATCCGACACGGGTCATTACCATGGCTGTCCATCCTTCAACGATGTGCCTTCCATGGCCCTTGCCGCACCCCCCGACCTCAGTAACCACGCCGTCCCCGTGCAACCCTTGGCGCGTACCTACCCGCGTGGGTTGTACGTTGAGCCGCATCAACATGATTGGGGCCAGTTGCTGTATGCGATGAGTGGTGTGATGTGGGTCGAGACGCCTCAGGAAGCGCTGGTGGTGCCGCCCCAGCGCGCGGTGTGGCTGCCGCCGGGTGTGGAGCACGGGATTCGCGTGGTGTCCGACCTGCAGATGCGCAACATCTACCTGCGCCCGGCACTGGCCGCGACCCTGGACAGCCAGGTGCAAGTGATCGAGGTCGGCGGGCTGCTGCGCGAACTGATCGTGGCGTTGGTAGAGCAGGGCGACAAGGGTGATCAGGCCTACTACGAGGCAGTGGTCGGCCTGGCCCTGCTGGAGCTGCAACGGGCCCGGCGTTCGCCGATTCGCATTGCCTTGCCCGTGGGCGCCGACCGCCGCCTGATGAGCGCGTGCCAGGCGGTGATGGCGTCGCCGTCCCTGGACATTCCCTTCGAGCAGCACGCCGAAGCCTCCGGTGCCAGCGTGCGCACCCTGGCCCGGCTGTTCCAGAACAGCCTGGGCATGGGCTTTGCCGAGTGGCGTCGGCAGGTGCAACTGGCCACCGCCGTGGCCGAGTTGATCCAGGGCCAGTCGGTCAGTGCCATCGCCCGGTCGCTGGGTTATTCCCCCAGCAGTTTCAGCGACATGTTTCGCCGTGAACTGGGGATGGCGCCGTCGCAGTATCCTGTCTGAGGCTTGGCCGAAATCCTGAAGCACTTGGCCGATGCTTCGGATTTGAGCCCCCTACACTGACCGCATCAACCCTTGCTGCGGAGCGTTCCATGAATTACCTGATTTCCTTGGCCATCGGCCTGTTGGTCGGCGTGATTTACGGTGCCCTGGACTTTCGTTCGCCTGCGCCTCCCGCCATCGCCCTGGTAGGGCTGATGGGCATGTTGATGGGCGAGAAGCTCTGGCCCATGGGGCGGCAGTTGATCAGCACCTGGTTGTCCTGAAACCCTTTTTAACCTCGATGGATGTTGGCCATGAAAGCACTGCAATTTTCCGCCACTGGCGATCTCGCTGCCCTTGCTTACGTCGAAGTCCCCACTCCGGTGCCGGCAGTGGGTGAAGTCCTGGTGCAGATCAAGGCTGCCGGGCTGAACCCCAGCGACGTCAAGAACGTACTCGGGCGTTTCCCTTACACCACGTTGCCACGCATTCCCGGGCGTGATTTTGCTGGGGTCGTGGTTGAAGGCCCGCAGCACCTGGTCGGCCAGGAAGTCTGGGGCACCGGCCGTGACCTGGGCTTTTTTGCCGACGGTTCCCACGCCCAGTACCTCACCGTGTCGGCCAAGGGCGTGGCCCACAAGCCCAGCCATTTGAGCTTTGCCCAGGCCGCCAGCCTCGGCGTGCCGTACACCACGGCGTGGGACGCCCTTGAGCGCAGCGGTGTCGGCAAAGGTACGCGTTTGCTGGTGATTGGTGCCAACGGGGCGGTAGGCAGTGCGGCCCTGGCCTTGGCGAAAATTCGTGGTGCCCAGGTGTTGGGGGCCGTGCGTCGGCCGGAGCAGGTCGAGGCCTTGCGTGAGCAGGGTTTCGAGGGGATTTTACTGGGGCAGCCGGAGGCGCTGGGCGGACAGGTCAATGCCTTGTTCGGCGGGGGCGCCGATGTGATTTTCGACACCACCGGCTTCTGGTTGCCGGCTGCCGTGGCGGCGCTGGCGCCTTTCGGTCGTATCGCGATCATCGCCGCGCCGGTGGACGGGCACGTGCAACTGCCGGCCCTGGCGTTGTATCGCAAGGGCGGTTCGGTGGTGGGGATCAATTCGTTGCTCTACAACTGCGAACAGTGCGCCGTGATGCTTGAGCAATTCGGGCGGTTCTTTGACGAGGATTTGTTGCCGTTGCCGACCGGCTTGCGGGAAGTATCGCTGGCCGACGGTGTGCAGTGCTTTGAGGAAGTGAACCAGGGCAGCGCAGACAAGATTATCTTCCTGCCCTGATCAACCCCTGTAGGAGCGAGCTTGCTCGCGAAAAGCCTGAGAACGACGCGGGGTACCCGATGCCCCGCGTTATCGTTAACCACCATCGCGAGCAAGCTTGCTCCTACAGACGTACTGCGCAGTCTTTACTCTTGCGGAACGCCTTTCTCCCACGCCGACCAGTTCTTCAGAATCGCCTGCACCAGCGGGTTACCGGTGCGGTACAGGTTCTCCAGTGCTGGCACAAAACCGCCCTGGTCTGCGTATTTCAACAGGTTGTCCACTTCGCTGTAGCCCGGGTACGGTCGATCAAAATCGGAACCGGCCCGCACCACCGCCAGGCGATTGATATCCACCAAACCTTCACGGCTGGCCCGCAACAACGCCTCATAGGTGGAGTTGTCTTCCTGCTGGGTGGTGCAGTACACGCCTTTATTGTCCGTCAGCAATTTGGTCCAGACCTCGGCGCGCTCACTCAGGCGCGTCCCGGAGAACCAGGTATTGCCCGCCAGGGTGTCGCACCGGGTGACCTGCGGCGGCTGATTGGCCGGCGCGTACGGATAGTGTTTGCGCCAGGCCGCGGACTCCCTGCTTTCGCTGAGTTCGACTTTCTGCGACAGCGCAAACGCCTTGGCCTGCAGTTTGGGATTGAGCTCGAAGACTTCGGTCTTGTAGTCCAGCGGCGGTTTCTCGTTCGGCCCCTTGGTATTGATGCCGATGTAACCGGTCGGCCAATCCTTCGGTGCATCCCGTGAGTCCAGCTCCCACTGGGTGCCGAACTCCACCAGGTAATGGGCCCACGCGGCGGTGCCGATGGTGCCGTGGTGCGGGTTGATCCCGGCAATCCCGGCAATCAGGAAGTAGCTCTGGCGCAGGTCGAACTTGGGCGACAACGCCAGTGCCAGGGTCGAGGCGGCAGCGTTGGTCTGGCCCATGCCGGTGACCAGCAGGCACACGTCCTGGGTATTGCAGCGGATCACCGGATACTCGGCCGACAGGCCCGGTACGCGTACTTCCTGTTTAAGCTCCAGGCGATCGATCCAGTTTTGCGCCTCGGGGGCGAACATGGTGATCAGCATCACCTTGGGCTTGATCGGGGCCGGCGTATCGGCCAGCACGACTTGCGGCAACAGCGCCCCGGCGGCCAGGCCGATGGCGATGGAAAGACGGGTAAAAATCTTCATCTACTGCTCCTTGTTCACACTCAGAATTGATAGCCCACACCGGCGTAGTAACCCCAGCCGTTGGAGCGGGCGCGGAAATTACCGTCGCCAAAGTTCAGCTCGCTGCCGTCTTCCCAGTTGCCGCCGTTATGGAAGTAACGGCCGACCAGGGTGAAGCGCAGGTGAGTGAACGAATACAACAGCACGTTTGTTGCAACCAGTGAGTTGGCGGTGCGCGCGGGGTTGTCTTTGTGCAGGTCCGAGCCGAAATCGTAGTTGGTAAAGCCGATATAGGTCAGCGAGGCACCATTGTCGAAGCTGCCGATGGGCACGATGTATTTCATCTGTGCCCGGTAGCCGTCCCACGAATATTCGTTGCTGGCGCCGTAGTTTTCCCACTGGTAGCGGCCATAGAAGTTCGCCGACAGGTTGACCCGCGAGTGGGTCTCGATGTCGGTGCCCAGGCCGCTGTACAAGGTGTTGGCGCGGTTGGCCTTGTTGCTGCCGTGGTCGTAGATCCAGTCGAACGCCACGTACCATTCCTTGAACGGCCCGATGGCCAGGCTGCGGCCGGCCAGGTAGTCGATGGAGATACGCGGTTCGTGTTCCATGAACACCGGGGAGCCGTGGTCCCAGGCGCCTTTGTCATTGCTGTTGCCGATGCCGAAGATTTTCGGGATGTCGACGTAGCCATACAGTTCGAACGGGCCCTTGCGGCCAAAGTATTCGTACTCCAGGTAAACGTCATCGGCGGGTTTGGGGCCGAAGCTGATGTCTTTGCTGCCGATTACCGTCAGGTCCTGGTTGAACCAGTCCGACAGGTACACGCCTTTTTTCGAGGGGCTGTCTTGCGGGGCGAGGGTTTCGCCCTGTGCTGAGTCATCGGCGGGTTTTTGCTGCGCCAAAATGGGTGCGCTGAGTACTCCCGTAACGGCAGCCAGTAGCAGGGAAACAGCAAAAGGAGTGGCCGACGTGGGTCGTCTGGAAGTGGGGTGCATTGAAAATCCCTGTTCGTACGCGGTTGTGGCCCGATTCTTCGGGTTGAGGTGAACTTGGCTGCCAAGTTCGTTCCGCAAACGTTTGCACAGGTTGTACCAATTTGTGTCAATTGCATGAACGAATTAAGAAAAGTGGGAAATAGTCGGCCTTTTGGTCAGAAATGCGCCTTGGTAAACGGCAGCGCCTGATCACCGTTGCGGTTGAACAGATACGTTGCGGTTTCCCGGCGATATTCGGTGGGAGTCTGGTTCATCTCGATACGAAAGTGCCGGTTGAAGTTGGAGAGGTTGGCGTAGCCCACTTCAAAGCAGATATCCGCCACGGACATTTCGCTTTGCAGTAACAGGCGGCAGGCACGCTGCACCCGGAACTTGCGCATCAGGTCGATAAAGCCGTGGCCGGTGACGCGCTTGAAGAACCGCGAAAAGCCCGGCTCGCTCATGTCCAGGCGTTGGGCGATCACCGACAGCCGCAGGTCGCCGGTCAACTCCGTCATCAGGTAATCGAAAGCCTTGTGGATTCGCTCCGAGCTGCGGGCGTCCAGGCTCGGCGTGTAGCAGGCACTGGCCAGGCAGTGGGCTTCCCCGGAGGGCGCCTGCATTAAGGTGTGCAGCAACTGGATGAACAGAATCAGGCGCGCCAGGCCTTGGGCGGGCCCGATGGATTCCAGCAGTTGCGCAGCCTTCAGGGCGGTCTCGCCGGTAAATTCCAGGCCGCGCCGGGCTCGGTCAAACAGGCTTTGCAGGTCGCCCAGCTCGGGCAGGGTGGTGCGCAGGGCCAGCAGCGCAGCCCCGTCGAACTGCAACACCACGTCGCGCCCGGTCAGGTATTCGCCCGGCGCCAGGTCGCCGATCCAGTCGTGGGGCAGGTCGGGGCCGATCAGTGCGACATGGCCGGCGCCAAACGCACCGATATAGTCGCCCGCCACCAACTTGCCGCTGCCCTGGCGGATCAGGTGAATCTCGAATTCGGGGTGATGGTTCCAGCGCGCGAGTTCGAACGGATAGTCATGTTCGTACCAGCGAAAGCCATGTTCGGGCTCGGCCAGAATCACTTCCAGCTCGGCGGGGCGTTGCTCGAAAAGGGCGGAGAGGCTTGCAGGCATGGGCTTGGCCCTTCTGGGCTTTTTGGAATGGGACCAAAATACGCCCTTTGCCCGGGCAGCCGCTACCCCGGGTTTTGCCCGCCACTGATACTTTTTTGATTTGGGCTGAGCGGTTAAAAAAGTATCAGCCGGGCATCCGCCAGTCGTTTGTCCGGTTCCGGGCAAGCTGCTGTAATCGGGCCGTCAACAACAAAAACAATAAGTGGAAACCGCCATGTTCAAGATTCCGAAAGCGCTGTTCCTGCTCTCCGGCCTCACGCTGGCAATCGCCGCCCACGCGGCCGAAACCGTGACCATCGCCACCGTCAACAACAGCGACATGATCCGCATGCAACGCCTGTCCAAGGTGTTCGAGCAACAACACCCGGACGTGAAACTCAATTGGGTGGTGCTCGAAGAAAACGTCCTGCGTCAACGCCTCACCACCGACATCGCCACCCAGGGCGGCCAGTTCGATGTGCTGACCATCGGCACCTACGAAACTCCATTGTGGGGCGCCAAGCACTGGCTGGAACCGATCACGCCACTGCCTGCCGACTACGACGTGGACGACATCTTCCCGGCCGTGCGCCAGGGGCTGTCGGTGAACAACACCCTCTATGCCTTGCCGTTCTATGGCGAAAGCACCGTCACCTATTACCGCACCGACCTGTTCAAACAGGCGGGCCTGACGATGCCCGAGCATCCGACCTGGACCCAACTGGGCGAGTTCGCCGCCAAGCTCAACCAACCCGCCAAGGACCAATACGGCATGTGCCTGCGGGGCAAGGCCGGCTGGGGTGAAAACGTCGCGCTGCTGAGCACCATGGCCAACGCCTTTGGCGCCCGCTGGTTTGACGGGCAATGGAAGCCCGAGCTGACCAGCCCCGAGTGGACCGCGGCAGCCAACTTCTACGTCAACACCCTGAAGAACTACGGCCCGCCGGGCGTCTCCAGCAACGGTTTCAACGAAACCCTGGCGCTGTTCAACAGCGGCAAATGCGCGATCTGGGTCGACGCCAGCGTCGCCGGCTCGTTCACCACCGACAAAACCCAAAGCAAGGTGGCCGACAGCGTGGGCTTTGCCGCCGCACCCACCGAGGTCACCGACAAGGGCTCGTCGTGGCTGTACGCCTGGTCTCTCGCGATCCCGGCCACCTCCAAACACAAGGACGCCGCCAAAGCCTTCATCACCTGGGCCACCTCCAAGGAATACATCCAGTTGGTGGCGGACAAGGACGGCATCACCAACGTGCCGCCGGGCACGCGTCAGTCCACCTACAACGCGGCGTACCTGGCTGCGGCGCCGTTCGCCAAGGTGACCTTGCAGATGATGCAACACGCCGACCCTGCGCACCCATCGGCCAAGCCCGTGCCGTACGTGGGCATCCAATACGTGACGATCCCCGAGTTCCAGGCCATCGGCACCTCGGTGGGCAAGCTGTTTTCGGCGGCGCTCACCGGCGGCATGACCGTCGACAAGGCGCTGGCCGAGGCGCAGTCCACCACCGAGCGTGAAATGAAACGCGCCGGCTACCCGAAATAATCACCTTATGGACACCGTATTCATGAAACGACTGGAAGGTAAAAGCGCGCTGGTCACCGGCAGCGCCCGGGGCATTGGCCGGGCATTTGCCCAGGCCTACATCAACGAAGGCGCCACCGTTGCCATCGCCGACATCGACCTGGAACGGGCCCGGGCCACCGCCGCCGAGCTGGGCCCGATGGCTTACGCGGTGGCGATGGACGTCACCGACCAGGCCTCCATCGACGCCGCGATTGCCGCCGTGGTGGCCCAGGCCGGCAAGCTCGATATCCTGATCAACAACGCCGCGTTGTTCGACCTGGCACCCATCACCGACATCACCCGCGACAGCTTCGACCGGTTGTTCTCGATCAACGTCGCCGGAACGCTGTTCACCTTGCAGGCGGCTGCCAAGCAGATGATCAAGCAGGGCCATGGCGGCAAGATCATCAACATGGCCAGCCAGGCCGGGCGCCGTGGTGAGCCGCTGGTGGCGGTGTACTGCGCGACCAAGGCGGCGGTGATCAGCCTCACGCAGTCGGCGGGGCTGAATTTGATCAAGCAGGGCATCAACGTGAATGCCATCGCGCCGGGCGTGGTGGACGGTGAACATTGGGACGGGGTGGATGCGATGTTCGCCCGGCATGAAGGGCTACCGCTGGGGGAGAAGAAAAAGCGCGTGGGGGCAGAGGTGCCTTACGGGCGGATGGGCACCGCAGAAGACCTTACCGGCATGGCGATTTTCCTCGCGTCAAAAGAGGCTGACTACGTGGTTGCCCAGACCTACAACGTCGACGGCGGCAACTGGATGAACTGACGGCACTTGCTCCTTTACCTGGCCCTGTGCTTTTGTGCGCATGCCAGAGGAGAACGCCAAAATGACCGTCCCGAAAACCGCTGTTGCCTCATTTGATGTCGATGCCCAGAAGAGTTTCACGCCGCTGTGCCCCGCTGAACTGCCGGTGGCCGGCGGCGACCAGATCGGTAGTGAACTCAACTATATGGCCAGCCTCGCCGGGCGCCGTGTGGGCAGCAAGGACGCCCACACCCCGCACGCGCCCTGGGTGGTCTCGCACCACAGCGAGATGCTGCAACCCACCGGCTTGGTGCATGCCGATGTCACCTGGGTGGCCCACTGCGTGCCCGGCACCGAGGGTTTCACGCTGCTGGACGAATTACCCACGCCCTATGACTACGACTACTTCATCTGGAAAGGCGTCGAGCCCGACCTGCATCCCTACGGCGCCTGCTTTCACGACCTCCACGACAAACTCTCCACCGGGGTCATTGAATACCTCAATGCCCAGGGCATTCGGCGCGTGATCGTCGGTGGCCTGGCGCTGGACTACTGCGTCAAGACCACCGTCTTGCAACTGTTCAAGGCCGGTTTCGAGGTGATCCTGCACTTGCCGGCGTGCCGGGGGATCAGCGAGGAGGGCGGCGTGGCAGCGGTTGACCACCTTGCACAAGTCGGCGTGATGATCAGCCGCAGCCGCGAAGAACTGGCCGCGATGGTTGTGGGAGCTGTCGAGCTTTAGCGAGGCTGCGATGGGAGCGCTGCGGTGTGACTGGGGTACCGAGTCGCCTGTATCGCAGGCAAGCCAGCTCCCACATTTTGATTTGTGAATACATTCCAATGTGGGAGCTGTCGAGCTTTAGCGAGGCCGCGATGGGATCACCGCCGTGTGACCGGGGCACCGAGTCGCCTGTATCGCAGGCAAGCCAGCTCCTACATTTTGATTTGTGGATACATTCCAATGTGGGAGCTGTCGAGCTTTAGCGAGGCTGCGATGGGAGCGCTGCGGTGTGACTGGGGTAGCGAGTTGCCTGTATCGCAGGCAAGCCAGCTCCTACATTTTGATTTGTGGATACATTCCAATGTGGGAGCTGTCGAGCTTTAGCGAGGCTGCGATGGGATCACCGCGGTGTGACTGGGGTACCGAGTCGCCTGTATCGCAGGCAAGCTAGCTCCCACATTTTGATTTGTGAATACATGCCAATGTGGGAGCTGTCGAGCTTTAGCGAGGCTGCGATGGGATCACCGCGGTGTGGCTGGGGTACCGAGTTGCCTGTATCGCAGGCAAGCCAGCTCCCACATTTTGATTTGTGAATACATTCCAATGTGGGAGCTGTCGAGCTTTAGCGAGGCTGCGATGGGATCACCGCGGTGTGACCGGGGCACCGAGTCGCCTGTATCGCAGGCAGCTCCCACATTTTGATTGTGGATACATTCCAATGTGGGAGCTGTCGAGCTTTAGCGAGGCTGCGATGGGATCACCGCGGTGTGACCGGGGCACCGAGTCGCCTGTATCGCAGGCAAGCCAGCTCCTACATTTTGATTTGTGAATACATGCCAATGTGGGAGCTGTCGAGCTTTAGCGAGGCTGCGAGGGGAGCGCTGCGGTGTGACTGGGGCACCGAGTGGCCTGTATCGCAGGCAGCTCCCACATTTTGATTTGTGAATACATTCCAATGTGGGAGCTGTCGAGCTTTAGCGAGGCTGCGTTGGGAGCGCTGCGGTGTGACTGGGGTACCGAGTCGCCTGTATCGCAGGCAAGCCAGCTCCCACATTTTGATTTGTGAACACATTCCAATGTGGGAGCTGTCGAGCTTTAGCGAGGCTGCGATGGGAGCGCTGCGGTGTGGCTGGGGTACCGAGTTGCCTGCATCGCGGGCAAGCCCGGCTCCCACATTAGAGCTTCATGCCGACCAAGACTTCCTGCTCCTTCCCGGCACTGTTGACGTTGACCGTACGCGCCACACGCACGCGGTCACGGTCAAATTCACACACCACCCGGTCGCGAAACGCCGTCTGCGGGTAGATCCAGGTCATCTCCAGCGTCCCGGTATCCAGCCAGCGCGCACCGGCAACGATCTGCGCGTCCTTGAATTCATAACCGTGGTGCAACGCTCGACCCGGTATGCTGGTGGTGCCGGTGATCCAGCGATCAATCCCCACTTCAAGGACATGGCTGGCCTTGCTGTCGGTCAGTTGGAAGCGCAGCACATCACCCTCAACGGTGAACGCCAGTTGCCGCACATCCAGGCCGTTCGGTTCCACCTGATAGCCACCAGTGAAATCCGCCGGTCCGGCGCAGGCTGAAAGCAAATCAGGCCGCAGCGCCATGCTCGCCAAACGCCCCTCCAACCGCGCATCCGCTTCAGGGTTGACGCTGCAATCACTGCCAAACGCCGCCGGAAAATGCCGCTCGACAAACGGGATCAGCTCTGCCGAATTCTTCATCCCGCCGATCACCACCAGCGTTGCGCCGTACTCACGAAACACCATCGCCATTTGCACAAACACACCCACGGCACTGAAGGCGTGTGCCGGCTTCATCATCCAGTGATAACCGTAACGACTGTCCGGCCCACCTTGTGGCCGGGTGGCCGCAGCAACCCAGGCGGCCGGCAGAATCTGCTGGCCATTCCACACGCCGCCTTGTGCATGCAGCACGGCCAGCTTGAGCATGGCCGACGTAGGTGCCTTGAGCCCGTTACCGCCGGGGTTCACACCGTCGGGGCCGATGTCCCAGCGTTCGTTATGGATGTCCAGCGGCACAAATAGCCGCGGTTTGAGATAAGCGTGCAAGGTCTGCCCGGTGACCTTGTTGATCAGCGCCGAGAGCATGTAGCTCGCCGCACTGGTATAGACGTAGGTGGTGCCCGGCGCATAGGCCAGCGGGATCTTGAAGAATTCGGTAATCCAGCTGGTCTCGATCCCGCGCCACACGGAGCCCGAGGTATTGGCGGCGTGGCCGGTGCGCATGGTCAGCAGGTGCTCCACGGTCATGTCCGCCAGGCGCGGGTCGGCATCGGCCGGCACGAACTCGGGGAAGAACCCCACCAGCCGGTCATCCAGTTTCAGCAACCCTTCATCCAGCGCCAGGCCAATGGCGCAGGCGGTAAAGCTCTTGGCCACCGAGTGCAATACCCGTGGCTCGTTGGGGTCCACCGGCCAGCTCCAGCCTTCGGCGACCACGTGGCCGTGGCGGTGCAGCATCAGGCCTTGCAGGTCCAGGCCGGCCGCTTTCACTTCGTCGAGAAAGGCAATCAGGTGCTCGGGATCAACGCCGACACTGCTGGCGCTGGCGCGGGACAAACCATCGTAGGACATGGGCATAAACAGGCTCGTGGTGGGAGGAAGATCAACGGCTGCGGTGCACCAGCCGCGAATAGGAAATCAGCATGCTGGTCAGTTCCTGGCTGACGCTGGTAAGCGGTGATGAGCGGCGGCTGATCAGGCACACATCGCGGGGGGCCAGCGGCTCGTCGATGGCGATGGTGGTCAGGGCGCTGGAAAACAGCTTCATCCCCGGCAGCATGCGCGGCTCGATGGTCAGGTAGTCGGTTTCCGAGACGATGTGCAGGGTTTCCAGCAACGAATCGGTGGTGATCGCGATCTTCGGCGGCGCCAGGCCCTGGGTGCGGAACAGTTCGATCAAGCGGTTCTCCGCGCCGCCTACCACGCCGGCCGGGCGTACGCTGATCCACTGGCAGTCGGTGAGGGCTTGCACGGATTTTGCGTGGGCCTGCGGGTGGCCCTTGCGCGCAATGATGCCGGCGTTGGAGCTGTAGAGGCGGTCGATGGCCAGGTCGATATCGGCCACGTTGGGCGCCAGGGGGCACAAGACGAAATCCAGGCGCCCATCGCGGACTTTTTCCACCAGGCCTTTGGTCGTATCGCTGGCCACATGCACCTGCATGCGCGGGAAGCGCTGGGTGAAGTTGCTCAGTACCGGCAGCAGCAGCTCGGCCAAGGGTTCGGAGGTGACGCCCAGGGCGATATGGCCTTCGGGCTCGCCTTTCCAGGGTTGCAGGTCGAGCAGGGCGCGTTCGCAATCGAGGGTGATGGAGCGGGCGCGGGCCAGGAACACCTCGCCGGCCGGGGTCAGGTTGATGCCCTGGTTGGAGCGTTGCAGCAGCACCACCCCGAGTTCTTTTTCCAGGGTCTGGATCGATTGGGTCAGGGTGCTTTGCGCCACATCCAGTTGGCGTGCGGCAGAGCGGAAGCTGCCTTTTTCAACCACGGAGCAGAACGCACGAAGATGGGTGAGGGTCATGACAGTCGACTCAGTCAGTGCTGCATTTAAACCATTGAATGCCAGCCAGCTTATCTGATGACTATAGGTGCGCACAGATCGGTATGAGTGATCACGATCATTATTTCTGATCGGAAAAACCGCCTGTTTTTCAGCTACAGGCCCTGATTTCTCGGTACGGTAAGGCCTGGGCAACCCACGGACGGTTGATGATCGGATAAACCGAGCCCGATCACTCGGAGCGTTCTTCTCAAGTTCATCCGGTGGCGAATAAGATCGGTCCAGGAACATTCGCAAACCGTAATCAGCGACTAAAACAACAACAACTATTCAGGTGTTCGGCCGTGCCTCTTTTTGGGTCCTGCCAGCGTCCGAACCCAAGCGTAAGGATCATTCAAGGTGCATTTATCATGAACAAGACTTTAATCCTGGCTGGCGCCTTGTCCGCCGCGCTGGTGGGCACTGCCCACGCCGAGAATCTGTTGAAGGTCGCGTTGAACGCCGACATTCGCAGCACCGAGCCAGGTGTCAACCGTGACACCAATTCCGACGCCGTCATCTTGCACATTACCGAAGGACTGGTGGCCTTCCGCGAAGATGCCACCGTCGGCCCGCTGCTGGCCAAGGACGTGCAGGTGTCCGACGACGGCCTGCGCTACACCTTCCATCTGCGCAGCGGGGTCAAGTTCCAGAACGGTGCGCCGTTGACCTCCGCCGAAGTGCTGTGGACCTGGAAACACTACCTCGACCCGAAAACCCAGTGGCGCTGCGCCCCTGAATTCGATGGCCATGGCGGCGCCAAGATCGTCGACATGAGCGCCCCGGACACACTCACCGTGGTGTTCACCCTGGACAAACCCAACGGCCTGTTCCTGACCAGCACCGCGCTGCCGGAATGCGGCGGCAGCGGCATCCTGCACCCCGACTCGGTGGTCGACGGCCAATGGAAAACCCCCATCGGCACCGGCCCGTTCCGCCTGGGCGAGTGGAAGCCCGGCCAGTACATCGACCTGCTGCGCAACGCCCATTACACCCCGCGTGACGAGAAAGAACCGGACGGCTACACCGGCAATAAAACCACCACCCTCGACCGCGTACGCCTGCTGGTGATCCCCGACCCGGCGGCGGCCAAGGCGGCCTTGCTGTCGAAGAATGTCGACCTGCTGATTGACGTCACACCGCTGGACGCCACCGAACTGGCGGCCAACCCCGGCATCAAGGTCACCTCCAGCGGCACCATGTCGGTCAACGCGCTGTTGTTCCAGACCCGCGACCCGTTGCTCAAGGATGTGCGCCTGCGCCAGGCCATCGCCCATTCGCTGGATTCGGCGCAAATCGTCGCCGCCTTGACCGGTGGCCGCTCCCAGGCCAACAACTCGATGGTCGCCAGCGGCAGCCACTACCACCAGGCCATCGAGAACCAGGGCTTCGACTTCGACCCGGCCAAGACTGCCCAACTGCTGCGTGAAGCCGGCTATAAAGGCCAGCCGATCAAGCTGATCGTCAACAAACGCTACGCCGCGATCTTCGACATGGGCGTGTTCGTGCAAGCCATGGCCAAGGCCAGCGGCATCAACCTGGAACTGGAAACCCTGGAGTGGGGCACTCAGCTGGAGCGCTACCAGACCGGCAACTACCAGATGATGGCGTTCCCGTATTCCGAACGCCTCGACCCGGCCCTGAGTTTCGACTCCATGACCGGCGACAAGGACAAGGAAGCCCGCAAGGTCTGGGACAACCCCCAGGCCCAGGAATGGCTGCGTGAAGCCCAGCGCGAAGGCGACATCACCAAGCGCCAGGCGCTGTTTGATCAACTGCATCAGCAGATGCTCAAGGACGTGCCGATGATCCCGATGTACAACGGCAACGCCATCGCCGCCAGCCGCGATTACGTGCACGGCCTGCGCACCTGGCCGGTGTCCAAGCCGCGCCTGTGGACCGTCAGCGTGCCTGCCACCGGGAGTAACTGAGGATGTTGCGTTTCATCTTCCAACGGCTGGCGATGTCGATCCCGACCTTGCTGCTGATCTCGCTGATGGTATTCGCGATCATCCGCCTGGTGCCCGGTGACCCGGCGCTGCTGATGCTGGGTGACATGGCCGACGCCCATAGCCTGGAGGTCGCGCGTGCGTCCCTGGGCCTGGACCAGCCGTTGCCGCTGCAGTTTGTGATCTGGCTCAAGGCGGTGCTCAGTGGCGACCTCGGGCATTCCATCACCACCAATGAGGCGGTGTTGCCGCTGATCCTTGACCGCTTCCAGGTGAGTGCCGGGATCGTGCTGGTCTCGGTGTTGCTCGCGGCGTTGATTGCGGTACCGGCCGGTTTGCTCTCGGCGTGGAAACAGAACAGCTCCCTGGACTTTGGCGTGGTGTCGACCGCCACCCTGTTGCTGTCGATTCCCAGCTTCTGGCTCGGCTTGCTGTTGCTCTATGCGTTCGGCATCAAGCTTGGCTGGTTGCCGGTGGTGGGGTATGTGTCGTTCGGCCAGTCGCCGTGGCAGGCGTTGAGTTTTATCGTGCTGCCGATTGTCACCCTGACCCTGGTGGAACTGGGCGCAATCACCCGCATGGCCCGGGCCAGTGCAATCGAAGTGCTGCGCCTGGAATACATCACCCACGCCCGGGCCAAGGGCCTGTCGGAGCGGGCGGTGCTGTGGCGGCATGCGCTGCGCAACTCGTTTGCGCCGACCCTGACCCTGATCGGCCTGATCCTCGGCAACCTGCTCAGCGGCATCGCGGTGCTCGAAACGGTGTTCACCCTGCCGGGCATCGGCCGGCTGATGGTCGACGCCATCTACGCCCGGGACTACCCGGTGCTGCAAGGCTGCCTGCTGCTGGTGACCTTTGTTTATGTGCTGGTCAACCTGTTGGTGGACCTGCTGTACCCGCTCTTCGACCCCAGGGTTAAGTTATGAATAAGCCTCTACCTGCCGCACCCGAGGTGCTGTTGCCGGCACCGGCGCGTGCCCCCAGGGCCTGGCGTGTGCCGCCGTTGAACGCGCTGATCGGTGCGCTGCTGCTGGCCTTGTTGTTGATCATGGCCTTGCTCGGCCTGGTCTGGACGCCCCACGACCCGTTGGCCCTGAACCTGTTGGCGCGCTTGCAGGCGCCCACGGCCGCGCACTGGCTGGGCACCGATGAGTACGGCCGCGATGTGCTGAGCCGCCTGATGATCGGCGCGCACACCAGCCTGTGGGTGAGTGTGTTGACGGTGACGCTGGCGATCACCGCCGGCACAGTGCTGGGCCTGCTGGCCGGGTTCCTGCGGGGCTGGGTCGACCGTGGCTTGATGATGGTCAACGACGCATTGCTGGCGTTTCCCGGCATCCTGCTGGCCCTGGGCTTGATGGCGATCATCGGCCCGAGCCTCTACGGGATCGTGTTTGCGCTGAGCCTGGCCTACACGCCGTCGGTGGTGCGGGTAGTGCGCGGCACGGTGCTGTCGCTGCGCGAGAAAGAGTTTGTCGAGGCCTCGCGGGTGATCGGCAACTCCGAGCTGTACACCATGCTGCGGCACATCGCGCCGAACTGCGTGGCACCGGTGTGCGTGCTCGCCACCAGCATGTTCGGCTGGGCGATCCTGGCGGAAAGCTCCCTGAGTTTCCTCGGCCTGGGCGTTCCGCCGCCGGCCGCCACCTGGGGCAACATGCTCGCCGCCAGCCGGCCGTATATCGCCACAGCCAGTTGGCTGGGGCTGTTTCCCGGTGTCTGCATCGCCATGGCGTTGCTGGCGTTCAACCTGTGTGGCGATGCCTTGCGCGATCGTCTCGACCCGCGGATGAGTAAATGACCATGACTGACATCCTTCTGGCAGTCGACCAACTGAAAATCCGCGTGGGGGCCCACGGCCCGCTGGCGGTCAACGACCTGAGCTTCACCATCGCGCCCGGCGAAATCGTGGCGCTGGTGGGCGAGTCCGGCAGCGGCAAGACCATGGCCGCCCGCGCCGCCATCGGCCTGCTGCCACCGCCCCTGGAACAATGCAGCGGCCAGGTGCGCTTCCAGGGCCATGACCTGGGCAGCCTGGCGCCGGAGCAATTGCGCCAGTTGCGCGGGGCGAAGATCGGCATGGTGTTCCAGGAACCCATGGTGTCCCTCAACCCGTCCATGAGCATCGGCGAGCAAATGGCCGAAGGCCTGCGCCTGCACACCAAACTGACCGAGGCGCAGATCCGCGAGCGCAGCCTGGAGATGCTCGGGCATATCGGCATCAAGGACGCCGAGCGTTGCCTGGCGGCGTTTCCCCACGAGTTCTCCGGCGGCATGCGCCAGCGCATCATGCTCGCCTCGGTGATGCTGCTGCGCCCGGCGTTGCTGATTGCCGACGAGCCCACCACGGCCCTCGATTGCCTGGCGCAACTGGACGTGTTGAAGCTGATGCTCGACCTGACCCGCGAGCAGGGCACTGCGATCCTGTTTATCAGCCACGACCTGTCGCTGGTGGCGCGCTACGCCGACAAAGTGGTGGTGATGCGCGAAGGCCGCGCGGTGGAGCAGGGCACCATCGAGCAGATCCTGCTGGCGCCCAAGGCCGAGTACACCCGGCAACTGCTGGAAGCCCTGCCGCGGCGCGGCACCCTGGCAGCCTTGCCCAAGGCAGACCGGCCGTTGCTCACGGTCAAGGACGTGTGCATCGAACACCCTGGGCCGCGCAGCCTGTGGGGCCGC
The DNA here is from genome assembly GCF_024807515.1 of Pseudomonas sp. BIGb0558. NCBI lineage: Bacteria > Pseudomonadati > Pseudomonadota > Gammaproteobacteria > Pseudomonadales > Pseudomonadaceae > Pseudomonas > Pseudomonas sp. BIGb0558. The sequence goes on along the minus strand of NZ_JANUEW010000009.1, from coordinate 150,633 downwards.
AGCCAGTTCAAGCGGGTGGTGCACTCGGCCAACCTGTCCATCGCCCCCGGGGAAACCCTGGCGCTGGTGGGTGGCAGCGGCTCGGGCAAGACCACCCTGGGCCGGGCGATTGTCGGCCTGAACAGCCCGTGTTCCGGTGCCATCGAGTTTGAAGGCGTGGACATTCTCAAAGCCGGCAACCGCGACCATCGCCTGCAATGCCAGATGATTTTCCAGGACCCGTATTCGTCCCTCGACCCGCGCATGAAGATCGGCGACATCCTCGCCGAACCCCTGCGCCATGTGCCCGGCATGACGCCGGCGCAACGTCGGGAACGGGTGGCGAAAACCCTGGTGGACATTGGCCTGGCGGAGCAGTTTGTCGACCGCTTCCCGCACCAGTTGTCCGGTGGCCAGCGCCAACGCGTGGCCATCGGCCGGGCACTGGTGCGTCACCCGCGCCTGGTGATCGCCGATGAGCCGATCTCGGCGCTGGACATGACCATCCAGAAGCAGATCCTCGAGCTGTTCGAACGCCTGCAGGCGCAATACGGCTTTGCCTGCCTGTTCATCTCCCACGACCTGGCGGCGGTGGAACGCATCGCCCACCGGGTGGCGGTGATGAGCGAGGGCAGGGTGGTGGAAATGGGCGCCCGCGACGAGATCTTCGACCGCCCGCAACACCCTTACACCCGCAAGCTGCTGGCCGCTGCCAGCCCCTTGGAGAAACTTGAAAACGGTGGCTACCGCATCCGCCAAGGCCCCGTACCGCTAGCGCTGTAACCCAGGACTGACGTCACCCGCCGCGCAAATCACTGATTTGCGCGAACGGCGAAGCCATGCCCGAAGAACAATAAAAACACCAACCCCCACCACACTGCCAGGAGCTAAAAAAATGAAAAAATCCCTGACTCAACTCATCACCGGCGTCGGCGTTGTCAGCAGCGGGCTGGTCCCGTCACTGGCCTACGCAGACTTCATCAAGGACAGCAGCGGTACGCTGGAATTGAAGAACTACTACTTCAACCGTGACTACCGCGAAGCGGCGTCCCAGTCGATGCGCGCCGAGTGGGCCCAAGGTTTTATCCTCGGCATCAAGTCCGGTTTCACCGAAGGCACCGTGGGCTTCGGCCTGGACCTGACCGGCATGCTGGGGGTGAAACTCGACTCCAGCCCTGGGCTGTCCGGTACGGGCTTGCTGCAGCGTGACAGCGACAAAAACGTCTCTGACGATTACTCCAAACTGGGCGTAACCGCCAAGGCGCGCTTCGCAAAAAGCGAGCTGCGTGTGGGTTACCTGGTGCCGGACCTCCCGATCCTGCAACCCAACACCAGCCGTCTGTTCCCGCAGTCCTTCAGCGGCACCCAGTTGGTGTCCAACGACATCAGCAACTTGAAAATCACCCTCGGCCAGATCGACCAGGCCAAGGACCGTGACTCCACCAACTACGAAGACATGAAGCTGACCACGGTGAGCAAGGTCTACAAAAGCACCGCCCTGAGCGACCAGTTTCGCTTTGCCGGTGGCGACTATTCGCTGACCCCCAACACCTTGCTCAGCTACCACTACGCTGCGCTGGACAGCATCTACCAGCAGCAATACGTGGGCTTCAAGAACAACTTCGGCCTGGGACCGGGCACGCTGAAAACCGACGTGCGCTACTTCAAGTCCGACAAGGACGGTGCGGGCCTGGCGGGCAAGGTCGACAACAGCGCGTTGAGCAGCCGCCTGACCTACACCTACGGCGGCCACAGCATTGGCGGCGGCTTCCAGCAGCAATACGGCACCACGCCGTTTACTTACCTGGACGGCTCCATCACCTACCTGTTCACCGAGTACCAGTTCAGCAACTTCACCCAGACCAAGGAACGTGCCTGGCACGCCCGCTATGACTACAACTTTGCCGACCTCGGTTTGCCGGGCCTGCTGTTCGGGATCAAGTACGCCAAGGGTGATTCGGCCGAGGTGCTCGGCTTCAACCGCGAAGGCCGCGAGTGGGAGCGCGATCTGGACCTGGGTTACGTGGTGCAGAACGGGCCTTTCAAAGGCGTGTCGATGCGCTGGCGCAACGCGCTGAGCAAAGGCAACTACTTCAACGACGTTAACGAGAACCGCGTGATGCTGGGCTACACCCTGGCGCTCTGGTAACCACCCACTGTGGGAGCGGGCTTGCCCGCGATTGCGGTGGGTCAGTCACGCAATAGGCTGGCTGACCCACCGCTATCGCAGGCAAGCCAGCTCCCACACTGATCGGATTACCAGATCGAGATAGCCCTGGCCGCCCTTACAGACGATCACGCCGGCTCGTTAATATTTCTTCAGCGTTCATCACTCGAATATCGAGATTTCCGGTTTATGAAACTTAAATCACACCCCTTGCTGCAAGCGACACAAGGTACCCACAGGCACGTGGACAGTGAGCATTACGGTGCAATGGGTGCAGGTCGAAAAATCTATATCCAGGCGGCGCTGCATGCCGACGAAACCCCGGCGCTGCTGGTAGCCGCGCACCTGCGCCGGCAACTGGTGGAACTGGAAAATGCCAACCGCCTGAATGCCGAGATCGTGCTGGTGGCCGTGGCCAACCCTACGGGGCTGAGCCAATACATCATGGGCGCGCCCAGCGGGCGTTTCGAGCTGGGCAGCGGGCGCAATTACAACCGGGGTTTTCCGGTGCCATACCCGGCGATTGCCGACAAGATTGAACACCTGCTGGGCCAGGACATCGACGCCAACCGCCAACTGATCCGCCAGGCGTGGGGCGAATGCCTGCTGGACGCGCAGCCGCTGGACGAATTCCAGTCCCTGCAACGTACCCTGATGCTGCTGGCCCACGACGCCGATATCGTGCTGGACCTGCACTGCTCCCGTGAAGCCGCGATGCACGTGTACACCGGTGAAGCGGTGTGGGCGACGGTGGAACCACTGGCGCGCTATATCGGTTCCGAAGCCTCGTTGCTGGCCACCGACTCCCAGGCCAACTCCTTCGATGAGGCGCTGTACCTGCTGTGGGTCAACTTGCGCGAGCGGTTTGGCGACCGGTTCCCGATACCCGACAGCAGCGTGGCGGTGACCGTTGAGCATCGTGGCCAGCGGGATGTGTCCTATGAGCTGGCGCAGCATGACGCCACGGCAATTATTGACTACCTGACTCACCTGGGCGCGATTGAAGGCACGCCACGGCCATTGCCGGCCCTGCGCAACCCGGCGACGCCATTGGCCGGCAGCGAGCAGTTTTATGCGCCGTGCGCCGGGGTGCTGGTGCACCGGGCGGCGGTGGGCAGCCGCATCGAGGCGGGGCAGGCGTTGTTCGATATTGTTGACCCCCACAGTGGGCAGGTCACCACAGTCAACAGCCACAACACTGGCGTGCTCTACATGCGCCGCGACGTGCGCTTCGTCAAACCCGGCGATCCGCTGGGGCGCGTATCCGGTGCCACACCGATTCGCAGCGGCAAGCTACTCAGCGCCTGACGCAGGACAAGTGTGGGAGCTGGCTTGCCTGCGATAGCGGCGGCACATTTGACATCAATGCCGCCTGATACACCGCCATCGCAGGCAAGCCAGCTCCCACATTGGCGCTGCGTTGTTCATTCATTATTTATTTGGCAGGACATCGCTCATGCACTCCAACCCGGCAATTACCCTCGAAAACCAATTCTGCGCCCACAACTATTCCCCCTTGCCGGTGGTGATCGTCAAGGGTGAGGGCGTCTGGGCCATTGGCGACGATGGCAAGCGCTACCTGGACATGATGTCGGCCTATTCCGCCGTCAGCCACGGCCATGTCCACCCGCGTATCCGCGCCGCCGCCGTGGCGCAGATCGACAAGATCAGCGTGGTGTCCCGGGCGTTCTACAGCGAACCCCTGGGCAACTTCCTCAAGACCCTGTGCCGCATCACGGGCTTTGACTCGGCCCTGCCGATGAACAGCGGCGCCGAAGCCGTGGAAACCGCGATCAAGGCCGCCCGGCGCTGGGGCTATCGAATCAAGGGCATCGCGGCCAACCAGGCCAACATCGTGGTGGCCGACAACAATTTCCACGGCCGCACCTCGACCATTGTCGGCTTCTCGTCAGAGCCCGACTACAAGGCCGACTTCGGCCCGTTCTGCAACGGCTTCACCGAGGCACGCTTCGGTGACATTGAGAGTTTTCGCCAGGCCATCACCGCCGACACCTGCGCGGTGCTGATCGAACCGATCCAGGGCGAGGCCGGCATTCGCGTGCCGCCGGCCGGTTTCCTGCGGCAACTGCGCCAACTGTGCGACGAGACCAACACCTTGCTGATCCTCGATGAGATCCAGTCCGGCCTGGGCCGCACCGGCAAGTGGTTCGCGTTCCAGCACGAAGGCATCCGCCCCGACGCATTGATCCTCGGCAAAGCCCTGGGCGGCGGGATCATGCCGGTGTCGGCGTTTGTCGCCGATCACTCGATCATGGATCTGTTTGACGCCGGCAGCCACGGCTCGACCTTCGGCGGCAACCCGCTGGCGGCGGCCATTGGCCTGGAAGCGCTGAAGGTGCTGGAAGAGGAGGGGCTGATCGACAACAGCGCGCAACTGGGCCATTACCTGGTGGAGCGCCTGAAGGCGATGGACTCGCCGGCCATTCGCGAGATTCGCGGGCGTGGCTTGTGGGTCGGCGTGGAGCTGGACCGCGATGCACGGCCAATCTGCGAAGCGCTGCTGGCCGAAGGATTGCTGACCAAGGAAACCCACGAAAACGTACTGCGCATCGCGCCGCCGTTATCCATTACCCGAGAAGAACTGGACTGGGGCCTTGAGCGTATCGAGCGGGTATTCAAACAGCTTGCCTGACCACGCCCTTTTACGTAGCAGCTGTCGAGCGAAGCGAGGCTGCGTTCGAGGACGAAGTCCTCGCCGGGTTCACGGCCGCCTCGCCGCCGGACGCAGCCTCGCTTCGCTCGACAGCTGCTACGACTTACCCAGATTTGAGTGTTCCGCATGACTGATTTTCTAAATCACTTGAATGTCGACCAGCAGCGCTTCGCCTACATCGACCTGCACCGACTGCTGACCCCGGCGCAACTCCAGCGGCTGCCGTATTCCGTGCGCATCCTCCTGGAAAACATTGCCCGCTGTGCCCCGGCGTCACTGCCCCAGGTAGTGGCGCGGGCCATCGGCGAAGGGCCGGATTGCGAAGTGCCGTTCCAGCCCAACCGGCTGATGTTCCACGACACCACGTGCCTGCCGGCCCTGGCGGATTTCGCCGGGATGCGCGATGTGGTGGCGGAACTGGGCGGCGATCCCCGGGCGGTCAACCCGTCGATCCCGGCGGTGCTGACCATCGACCATTCGGTGATAGTCGAGCATTACGCCGAGGCGGGCGCGGTGGACGCCAACCTGGACATCGATTTTCGCCGCAACAGCGAGCGCTATCGCTTTATCAAGTGGGCCCAGGCCAGCCTCGACAACTTCAAGGTGATCCCGCCGGGTACCGGGATCATCCACCAGATGAACATGGAGTCCATCGCCCAGGTGGTGTGGGAAAGCGCGCCGCGCGACGGCCATGTGCTGCTGCACCCCGACTGCATGGTCGCCACCGACAGCCACACCCCAATGATCAATGCCATCGGCGTGCTGGGCTGGGGCGTTGGCGGCCTTGAAGGGCAGGCGGCGATGCTCGGTGAGCCGGTGCCGATTCCTTACCCGCAGGTGGTGGGCATTCGCGTGACCAACGCCTTGCGCGACGGCGTGACCGCCACAGACCTGGCGTTGACGGTGACTGAACTGTTGCGCCGGCGCAGCATGGTCGGCAAGTTCGTCGAGTTCACCGGGCCGGGCCTGGCCTCCCTGAGTTGGGCGGCGCGGGGTACGGTGGCGAACATGGCGCCGGAATACGGCGCCACCGTGGTGTTTTTCCCGTTTGATGACGAGACGCTGGCGTACCTGAACCTGAGTGCGCGCCCGCAAGCCTTGATCAACAAGGTCTCGGCATACATGGCGGCGCAGTCGCTGTGGCGCCGGGAGGAGGACCCCGAGCCGCTGTTCGATGAGTTGATCGAGCTGGACCTGGCACAGGTGGAGCCGAGCGTCGCCGGCCCCCATCAACCCCATCAGCGCCAGTCCCTGGCAGACGCCGGGGCTTCGTTTCATCAGCACGTGAGCGCCGACAAACAGGTGTTTTTCGAGCCGTCGTTCCAGGTGCCGATTACCCATGGCGCAGTGGTGATGTCGGCGATCACCAGCTGCACCAACACCGCCAACCCGGCGCAGATGATCCAGGCCGGGCTGTTTGCCCGCAATGCCCGCGCCCGTGGGCTGACGCGCAAACCGTGGGTCAAGACGTCGCTGTCGCCGGGCTCGCGGGTGGTGGCGGATTACCTCGAAGCCGCCGGCTTGCTGGAGGATTTTGCCGCACTGGGTTTCGACCTGGCCGGCTTTGGTTGCATGACCTGTATCGGCAACTCCGGCAGCCTTGAACGCCACGTCGAGACCTTCGCCGAACAGGGCTTGAAAGGCGTGGTGGTGCTTTCGGGCAATCGCAACTTCGAAGGCCGGGTCAACCCGAAAGTCCCCGCTGGTTACCTCGCATCGCCCGCGTTGTGCGTGGCCTATGCGATTGCCGGCAGCATCGACATCGACCTGTCGACCCAGCCGCTGGCGATGGACGCCCACGGCCAGCCGGTGTTCCTGCATGAGCTGATGCCCGGCGAGGGCGATGTGGCCGCGCAAGTGGCGGCGGTGGTGCGCCCGGCGCTGTTCCGGCAGCGTCAGCAACTGCTGTGGCAAGGCACTCACCATTGGCAGGCGCTGGAGGCCGACGCCAGCGTGCAGTTCGCCTGGCACCCGGATTCCACCTACCTGCGCCGCCCGCAGTACCTTGCCGAGGTAGCGCCGTTGCCGGCCGCTTCGTTGTCCATCCGCAATGCCCGGGCGTTGGTGGTACTGGGGGACAACGTCACCACCGACCATATCTCCCCTGCGGGCACGATCCCGGCTGACAGCCTGGCCGGGCACTGGCTGCAGGAGCGCGGTGAAGCGCTGGCGGACCTCAATCAGTATTCGACCCGACGCAGCAACCACGAGGTGATGGTGCGCGGCGCCTTCACCAACCCGCGCCTGAACAACCTGCTGAGCCCCGACCAACCCCCGCGCCAGGGCGTCTGGGCGTGGAATGCCGACCGCAGCGACTACCTGCCGCTGTACCTCGCCGCACAAAGCTATGCGGGTACGCCGACGGTGCTGTTTGCCGGGATCAACTACGGTGCCGGCTCCAGCCGCGACTGGGCGGCCAAGGTCCTGACCCTGCTGGGGATCAAGGCGGTGGTGGCCCGCAGTATCGAGCGGATCCATCGCAGCAACCTGATCGGCATGGGCGTGTTGCCGCTGGTGTTTGATGAAGGCGCGACAGTGCAGGACTTGCACCTCGATGGCGGTGAGTCCCTGAGCTTCCTCGGCCTGGATCACTTGCAGGTCGGCGAGAACCCGATCACCTTGCTGATTGAACGTGCCAACGGCGAAACCACGCACACCGCGCTGACCTTGCGCCTCGACTCGTTGCAAGAGGTTGGTTACCTTGAACACGGCGGCGTCTTGCCCTTTGTCATTCGCAAGACCGTGCAAAGAACCGTTCAAGGAGCGCGTAATGATTGACCCGCAGGTACTGCAACAACTGGCCCCCGAGGGTGTGCTCAAAGCCGCCATCAACTTCGGCAACCCGGTGCTGGCCCAGCGCGGCGAGGGCGGCGAGCCCCAGGGCGTGTCGGTGGCACTGGCCAAGGCCCTGGCCGATGAGTTGGGTGCAAGGCTTGAACTGATCACCTTTGAAGCAGCCGGCAAGGTCTTCGCCGCGTTGGCCGATGACCTCTGGCGGGTGGCTTTCCTGGCCATCGAGCCGGTGCGCGAGCGGGAAATCGCCTTCAGCGCGCCCTACGTGATCATCAAGGGCACCTGCCTGGTGGCGGTGGACTCACCCTTGACCCACGTCGCGCAGCTGGACGCTCCCGGCCAACGCATCGCCGTCGGCCAGGGCGCAGCGTACGACCTGTACCTGAGCCGCACGGTGCAACACGCCGAATTAGTGCGCGCGCCCACCTCGGCGGGCGCCGTAGACCTGTTTATCGAGCAAGGCTTGAACGCAGCGGCCGGGGTTCGCGATTACCTGCGCACCCGGGTCGATGAGCGCTGGCGCCTGCTGGACGATGATTTCATGAGCATCAGCCAGGCCGTCGCGGTACCGGTGGCGCACACAGCCGCTGCCGCGTTCGTCAAATCCTTTGTCGAACGGCAGAAAGCGAATGGCTTGGTAAAACAGGCGTTGTCGCGCAGTGGGCAAAGCCCGGAACTGGCGGCGCCTTAGAGACGGCGCAGGAACGATTTGACGATCTGCTGGGTGGCCTGGGTGGTGTCCAGGTCGTCCAGGCGCGTGTAGGGATGCCACTGGCATTCCTTGATTTCACTCAGAGGCCGGGCCTCATCGATATTCACCACTGACGCCTCGAACACATGGTGCAGCGTGTCGCTGGCCTTCAGCTCCTGCAATAACAGCAAACCGTCCACGTTCAGCCCGGTTTCTTCTTCCAGTTCCCGCGCGGCGGCGCCCACCGGCCGCTCGTCGCGCTCGACCTTGCCACCGGGCAGTGCCCATTTCGATCGGGCTTTACGCACGAACAGGATGTGCCCGTCGTGCTCGCAAATCACCGTGGCCCTTATTTTCATCGTCTGTGCCCCTGCAGTTGGATGAATGTCATAAAAGTGTAATGCAATTGTCATGCTCAGTCTTTATCCGGCAGGGTGGAGAGGGGGCCGGAAAACACCGATACTGCGCCATCGAAAAAAACTCACCTGAAGGAGATGCAGATGAACACCGTACGCTGGGGCATGATCGGCTGTGGCAGTGTCACTGAACTCAAGAGTGGACCCGCCTTCTACAAAGCGCCAGGTTCCGCGCTGGTGGCCGTGATGGGGCGCCGCGAGGAGGCCGTGCGCGATTATGCGGCACGCCATGGCATCGCCCGGTTCTACACCGACGCCCAGGCGCTGATCGACGACCCGGAAGTGGACGCGGTCTATATCGCCACGCCGCCCGACAGCCACCTCGAATACAGCCTGATGGTGGCCGCCGCCGGCAAGCATTGCTGTGTCGAGAAACCCATGTCGCTGAACGCCGAGCAAAGCGCGTTGATGCAGCGCACCTTCGAACAGGCCGGGCTGCACCTGTTTGTGTCCTACTACCGGCGCTCCCTGCCGCGTTTCCAGCAGGTGCGGGACTGGCTGCAGGCCGGGCGCATCGGCGAGTTGCGCCATCTGACCTGGACCTTGTGCAAGCCGCCGTCCGAGGATGACGCCAGCAGCACCAACTGGCGTACCGATCCGCTGATCGCCGGCGGCGGCTATTTTGCGGACCTGGCCAGCCACGGTTTTGACCTGTTCCAGTACCTGGCCGGGGATATCGTCGATGTGGCCGGTTTCACCGCGCGCCAGGCCGGGCGGTATGCCGCCGAGGATGCCGTGACCGCCTGCTGGACCTTCGCCTCGGGCGCGCTGGGCATGGGGTGCTGGAACTTTGTCGCCGACCGTCGCGAGGATTGGGTGGAACTGATCGGCAGCAAGGGCCGTATCACCTTCTCGGTATTCGATGAGGCACCGTTGCGCCTTGAGGCCGAGACCCGTGAGGAACTGACGGTACCTAACCATGCGCACATCCAGTGGCATCACGTGCTGGCAATGAATGCGCATATTCGCGGCGAGAGCAAACACCCGGCGCTGGCCATCGAGGCGTTGAAGACCGACCGGGTCATGGACCGGGTGCTACAACGTAACCCCAACCTGGCTGTTTAACCGTGCTTGAATGTTCTCTTTTAAAGGAATGAGCAGATGAAATGGAACGCAGCCTGGATGGGTTTGTGGCTGATATTGGCGGGTGCCGCGACGGCAGCGCCGCGGGCCCAGAGCCAGGCCGGGGAATTTGATTTTTATGTGTTGTCGCTGTCCTGGTCGCCGACCTTCTGCCTGACTCACCCGGACGACCAGCAATGTTCGGGCAAGGGTTATGGTTTTGTCCTGCACGGGCTGTGGCCGCAGTACGCGAAAGGCGGCTGGCCGGCGTCCTGTGCGCCGCAGTCGCGTCTGTCGGATGCCGATTTCGCCAAGGGCAAGACACTGTTCCCGTCGCCCAAGCTGCTGCGGCATGAGTGGGCCAAGCACGGCACCTGCAGCGGCCTCGAGGCTTCGGCCTATCTGGACAAGACCGATGCGGCGCTGGGCGTGGTCAAGATCCCGCAGAAGCTTGAGCCCTTCAATGTGCCCAGTGGCCTGGCTGCGCGGGACATCGAAGCGTTGTTTCGCGAGAGCAACCCGGCCATGGGCAACCATGGCCTGGCTGTGATCTGCAAGGGCGCGGTGCTGACCGAGGTGCGGGTGTGCCTGACCAAGGACCTGGCGTTTGCCGGCTGCCCGCGCAGCGTCAAGAGCCAGTGCCGGGACGGTGACATCCGTATCCCCACCCAGCGCTAAGGGGACTCAGGCGGGCCCATAGCCTTTATGGGTCTGCTCGATCTCTTCCACCAAGCGGTCGATTCCCGCCAGGCGCGCCCGGTTGTCATGGTCCCAGGGGTGAAATCCGGGCTTGAAGTAATGCAGCCACGGCAGCGCCATGCGCGGGAACACGCCCTTGGGCCCGTACAGAAACTTGAGCATCCGCCAGAAGCCTTTCAAATGCCCGCCCGAACGTCGGTCGGCAAACAGCAGGCGCAGGTGGAAATCGAAGATCACCAACCAGAAGAGCAGCGTGGTGGTCAGCATGGTGCCGGTGCGCAGCAAGTACCGCTTGGGCCCGGGCTTGATCACGCTGTTCCACACATCAAACGCCACCGCCTTGTGCTCGGTTTCCTCGAGGGCATGCCAGTACCACATCTGCTGGTAACCCTTGACCGAATCACCAAACCGCGACGGGTCGCTGAGGAGGATTTCCGCGAGCATCGCGGTGTAGTGCTCCAGGGCAATGGTGACCGCCAGGTTGAACGAGGCGGGCATGTATTTCTTCTGCGCGTCGAGGATCATCTTCAGGCGGCGATCCAGGGTGTGCGCCGGCAGCCCGGCGGCTTGCAGCAGGTCGTTGTAGGCCACGTGCTCGCGGCTGTGCATGGCTTCCTGGCCAATGAACCCCTGGATTTCTTTCTTCAGTTGCGGGTCTTCGATGCGCTGGCGGTAATGGCGCACGCTGTCCATGAAGAACAGTTCGCCCTGGGGAAACAGCAACGACAGCGCATTGAAGAAGTGGGTGATGAACGGGCCTTGTTCGTGCCAGTTCTTGATGCGTTCGGCCGGCAAGGCAAAACGGAGGTCGCGGCGAATCGGCAGCATGGTTGGTACTCCAGTTCAGAGACGTTGCTCTTCGTTGGTTTCAAGGACGGGCGAGGGCGCGCTGCGTTGTTTGGGCGCCATGCGTTTGCTGGCGAGCACCACCAATGCTTGATAGGCGGCCGGCAGGCAGCGGGCGAGCAGGTCCAGGAAGTAGGCGTCGCGGCCGATCAGCACGCGGCGTTTGTTTTTGCGTACGCCATTGAGGATCACTTTGGCGGCCTGGTCGGCGTCGGTGATGAACAGTTTTTCGAAGTCGGCCCGGGCCTGTTGTTCGCTGTGGATCAGAAAGCCGGTCATGTTCGCGTCGATCCGGCTGCTGCGGCAGATATCGGTGCGGATCCCGCCGGGGTGCACGCAGGTGGCCGAGACTCCGCTTTGTTGCAGGTCGAGTTCCTGGCGCAGGGATTCGGTAAAGCCGCGCACGGCGAATTTGGTGGCGTTGTAGCCGCTCATGCCCGGCTGGGCGAACAGGCCGAACACGCTGGAGGTGTTGACCACATGCCCGGCGCCGCTGGCCTTGAGGTACGGCAGGAAGGCCTTGGTGCCATACACCACGCCCCAGAAGTTGATGCCGACGATCCATTCAAGGTCGGCGTAATCCACGCCTTCGACGGTGCTCGACAGGGCGACCCCGGCGTTGTTGAAGATCAGGTTGACCTGGCCATGTTCGGCTGCGCAGCGGGCGGCCCAGTCTTCCACGGCCTGGCGGTCGGAGACGTCGATCACGTGTGAGGTGACCAGCACGGGAGACAGGACCTGGGCCTTGATCAACGCAACCGTCTCCTCCAGGCCCTGGCTGTTTTTATCCGCCAGCGCCAGGTGGCAACCCTCGCGCGCCAACGCCAATGCCAGCGCGCGCCCCATGCCCGAAGCCGCACCGGTAATCGCCGCCACGCGGCCGTTGAATGACTTCATGACAGGCTCCCTTCAGGGGTGGTGTGGGGCGGCGCCGAAGCAGGGCGCGGCGTCGATGGCATCGGCACCCGGCTGGCGACGTAGTCCTTGAGGGCGAAATGCCGGGTGACCTGCTTGAAACGCCAGGTCGAGCCGGGCCACAGCGTGGTGTTCTTGCCGGTGCGCGGGTCCAGGTACCAGCTTTTGCAGCCGCCGGTGGACCAGATGGTGCGCTGGAGTTTTTCCTGCAGCCTGGCGTTGTAGGCCAGTTCCACTGTCGGCTTGACGTCCACCGTGGCGATGCGATGGCGCTGCATCTGTTGCAGGGCGTCGAGGATGTAGGTGACCTGGGCCTCGATCATCAGGATCATCGAGTTATGCCCCAGCCCGGTGTTGGGCCCGACGATCAGGAACAGGTTCGGATAGCCCGGCACTGTGGTGCCCAGGTAGGCGTGGGCGCCGTCTTGCCAGGTGTCCATCAGGTCGATGCCATGCCGGCCGATGATGCAGTTGCGGGGCAGGGGATCGGTGGCCTGGAAGCCGGTGCCGAAGATGATGCAATCGGCCGGGTGCTTGATCCCGTCGGCGGTGATCACCCCGTCGGCCTCGATGCGCTGCACGTTGTCGGTCACCACCTGCACGTTGCTGCGCGATAGCGCCGGGTAGTAGTCGTTGGAGATCAGCACGCGCTTGCAGCCGATGGTGTAGTCCGGCGTCAGGGTCTTGCGCAGGGAAGGGCGGGCCACTTGTTTGTGCAGGTGGCGCACGGCGATTTTCTGCACCATTTTCATCAGGCCCGGGTGCCGGGCAAAGCCCACCACGCGGCCTTCCAGTGCCCAGTAGAACGCGCCGCGCATCAGGCGCTGGGTGAAGGGCAGGTGCTTGAACGCCCAACGTTCGACGCGTGAAATCGGCCGGTCGGGCTTGGGCATGATCCACGGCGGGGTGCGCTGGAACAGGTCCAGATGGGCCACCTGCGGCGCGATCTGCGGCACGAACTGGATGGCACTGGCGCCGGTGCCGATCACCGCCACGCGTTTGCCCTTCAACGAATACTCGTGGTCCCACTGCTGGGAGTGGAAGCGCTTGCCCTTGAAGCTGTCCAGGCCGGGAATGTCCGGCAGCGCCGGGCGCGACAGGCCGCCCATTCCCGATACCAGCACCCGCGCGCTGACCTGGCGGCCATTGCTGAAGGTCAGGCTCCAGTGCTGTTGCGCCTCATCAAACACGGCCTTCTGCAGGCCCATGCCGAACCGCAGGAACGGCGCCAGCTCGAAGCGTTGGGCGCACTGCTCCAGGTACGCGCGAATCTCCGCCTGGGGCGCGAATTGCCGCGTCCAGTGCGGGTTCGGTGCAAAGGAAAACGAATAGACATGGGATTGCACGTCGCAGGCGCAACCGGGGTAGTGGTTGTCCCGCCAGGTGCCGCCCAGGGAGTCGGCTTGCTCGGCAATAAAGAAGTCATTGAAGCCGGCTTCCTTGAGTTTGATCGCCATGCACAGCCCGGCAAATCCGGAACCGATGATGGCGATGTCGACAGTGTCGTGGGCATTCATAGGCTGTCCCTCGTGGGCTGATGGCGCCTGACGGGTTTCGACATCGGATGTGCTCCTTGTTTTTGTTTTGGCTTTTTAGATAGAACACCATTGCAAAGGAAAATTGAATTAATTATTTTAAAAAAGATTTTAAATAATCTACCTGAAAATATCGTCTAGGCTACGATCCAGTTCCTAATGTGCGACTTATCCGACGGACGAGGGCTTTTACGCACGCAGTCAAGGTCCAGGGTATGGACGATGCCGAGGTGCTGACCAATCCCGGTCAGGCCGCCGGCTGCAGGGATGCAGAGGAACCGAGCTATGGCTGTCGAATGGTTTGTCGCTGCGGGCGTGTGTGTAGGGTTAAGCGTAGTGTTGTGGGGCTTCAGTGCCCGGATGACACGGCGTATAGAAGCCGCTGTTCCGATCAACGGGCGCTTTCTGGAGATCAACGGCGAGCGCTTTCATTATGTAGACGAGGGCAAGGGCCCGCCGCTGGTGATGATCCACGGGCTGATGGGCAGCAGTCGCAACCTGACGTATGCCTTGTCTGCCCAATTGCGCGAGCACTTTCGGGTGATCACCCTGGATCGTCCGGGGTCGGGTTATTCCACCCGGCATGCCGGCACCGCCGCCGACTTGCCTGGCCAGGCCCGGCAAGTCGCCAGCTTTATCAAGACGCTGGACCTGGATAAGCCACTGGTGCTGGGCCACTCACTGGGCGGGGCGATTTCCCTGGCGCTGGCGCTGGACCATCCCCACGCGGTGTCCGGATTGATCCTGGTGGCGCCGCTCACCCATCCCCAGCGTATGTTGCCGCTGGTATTTATGTCATTGGCGATACGCCCCGGATGGTTGCGGCGCTTCATGTCCCACACCCTCACCATGCCCATCGGCCTGCTGACCAAAGGCTCGGTGGTCAAGGGCGTGTTCGCTCCCGACCCAGCCCCGGAAGACTTCGCCACGCGTGGCGGCGGCTTGCTGGGCATGCGGCCCGACAACTTCTACGCCGCCTCCACCGAGATCAACCTGGTCAACGATTTCCTGCCGGACATGGTTAAGCGCTACCCGCAATTGACGTTGCCGGTCGGGCTGATCTATGGCGCCCAGGACAGGGTGCTGGACTTCCGCAAACACGGCCAGGCCCTGGCCAGCCTGGTGCCGGGCCTGAAGCTGCAGTTGGTGGAAGGGCGCGGGCATATGTTGCCGATCACCGCCACCGAGCGTGTCGCGGCGGTGGTGGAGCAGGTGGCCAGGCGCGTCCGGCCACCGGAGAGCGCCACGGTTTTGCATCCGCCGTTTGCGTTGGCGAGTAAATAATTGTGCGACTGAACACGCGGTTCTACGCCGTCAATGCTTGCCCTAGACGCCTGACCAATCGGCTGAAAAAGAGACTGCCCGGTCACGCAAAAAAGGGTTCAAGAATTTAGTTGACGACCTAACGATTCCGCGCTATTTATTTAAAAAAATTATTTGAATGTCTAATTTGAAATAATTTTTGAAATGCCTAAGAGCGAATAAAATAATGAAAAAAACGCCTTTTATCGCATGGTTGAATTCTCGGAGCAGTCACCGCTCCGTGTACCTGTCCAGTGTTGATTTTTTCTCCCTGCCTGCCTGCCTCGTGCGGAGGCTGCCATGAATCAGACCCTGGCTGCCCCGAACGTCTGGACCGACGGCAAACGCCACCTGTGGTGGCTCGGCATCATGCCCCTGGCAACCCCATTGCTCTCAGGCTCCCTGGCCATCACCACCGGTGTGCAACAGCTGTGGTGGGTTGGCGTACTGGTGATCTTCGGCCTGATCCCGCTGATCGACGGCCTGCTGGGTGAAGACGTCAGCAACCCGCCGGAATCCGCCGTCAGCAACCTCGAATCCCAAAGCTACTACCGCTGGATCGTCTACACCGGTGTGCTGTTTGTCATCTCCTCCGTGGTGATCACCGGGTGGCTGGCGGCAGGCGGCATCGACTGGATCATCAACGGCGGCCTGCTGCACGCCACCGCCACCCTGGACCCATCGAGCTGGCTGGCAAAGACCGCCGCATTCATCACGGCTCGCACCGAACTGCACGGCGAAGTCAGCTGGTTCACCTACCTGGGCATGGCGATGTCCACCGGCGCCGCCACCGGCATCGCCATCAACACCGCCCATGAACTGGGGCACAAACCGCGCCTGCTGGAAGTCGTCCTGGCCAAGATCACCCTGGCGCCGACCTTCTACGGGCACTTCTACACCGAACACAACCGTGGCCACCACGTGCGCGTCGCCACCCCGGAAGACCCGGCCAGCTCGCGGCTGGGGGAGAGCTTCTGGGCCTTCCTGCCACGCTCGGTGTGGTTCAGCGCCCGCTCGGCGTGGAACCTGGAACGTGAACGCCTGCGCAAACTCGGCCTGCCGGCCTGGCACTGGAAGAACGGCGTACTCAGCGCCTGGATGTACAGCGTGGTGTTGTGGGGCGCGATGATTGCCTGGCTGGGGGCGGCAGTGATTCCGTTCCTGATCATCCAGGGCATCTACGGCTTCTCGCTGCTGGAAGTGGTGAACTACGTGGAGCACTACGGTTTGAAGCGCCAGAAGTTGCCCAATGGTCGGTATGAACGTTGTTCACCCCGGCACTCGTGGAACAGCAACCGGATTGTCACCAACATCTTTCTGTTCCAACTGCAGCGTCATTCTGACCATCACGCCAATCCAACCAGAAGTTATCAGTCCCTGCGTCATTTTGATGAGTCGCCGCAACTGCCCTACGGTTATGCCAGCATGATTGTCTGGGCCTATGTACCGTACTTGTGGCGACGACGCATGGACCATCGGGTACTTAATCATTATGCCGGGGACATTACCCTGACCAACCTTCAACCTTCACAGCGTTTGAAGTACCTGGAGAAATACAGCAACACCACCAGTACCTTCTAACGAAAACAGTCAGTTGTAGGGCGTACTCGGGATCTGTGTATCGCGCAGGTTTTTATCGCCCCGGGATTATCGGTTTCGAGTGCGACTTAGTTGCAAGAAAGTTTGTTTGACCCTAACAAAAATAAAATGAAGGGAAGGACGTACACCATGCAAAACCCTGCCAAGTTCACGACGCACATTGTATTGGCCGCCCTGGGCCTGATCGTTTACCACCAGGCCCAGGCTGCCCGTATCGAACCCGCCGGCAGTGCGTTTACTGCCCAGGGGCCCATCAGCTTTTCCAAGGGTGCGCTGATCAGCGCGGATTGCACCATCAAGGTCGCCGGCAAGGTGGCGGCGGATGGCTCGTCGGTGAATGTCGACAAAGTTGAATTCGACGGCGGCCTCAAGTGCAGCCGGGTAGAAGCGATCAACTTGCCGTGGGTATTGGTGGCTAAAGATACCAAGAGCGGTTCGATGTCGAAGATCGCCGTCGATGTGCATGCCTTTGGGTTGGGCGGCAAGTGCGGACCTTCTACGGCAGACGGAACCTGGGATAACGCCACGGGCAAGTTAGAGGCTGCCAATGTGCCTATCGGCGAAGACTGCACGATTAAAACGGTGTCGATCAAGATGCCCCCGACGTTCAAGGTTGTTGAATAACACCCCCCGAATTTGTAGCGGTAATTGAATTGAAATTTGGCTGGAAAGGGAAGTTCTGCAGATTCACCGTGACCTCTCGATCATGGCCATTACCCCTGGCGAAATGACTCGCCATTACATGTGAGGAAAAATAATGAAAAGCTTGAAAACCCTCGTTTGTGCAACTTCTTTCGCAGTGTGCTTCGGCGCAGCTTCCATGGCCAGCGCGGCTTCCATCTCCCCGGATGGTCCGTTCTCGACCAGCGCCGGCACCATCGTCGTGAAGTCGCCTTCGTCCTTCGGTGCCGCGGTGACCTGCGGCATCACCTTTACCGGCAACGTTAGCGGTGGCGTGGCCTCGATCAATGGCGCATCCCTGACCGGTGGCGGTCTGTGTGGCCTGCCAACGCTGACCAACCTGCCTTGGGTACTGACGGCTGCAACGGGTACCACCGGTAGCGTAACCAACGTCGGCTACAAGATCACCTCGATCCCGGCCACCAACTGCGGCCCAACCACCATCGCTGTGACCTGGACTCCAGGCAGCAAAACGCTTTCGGCAGCCAATCAGGCGCTCACCGGCAACTGCACCGTGGTTTCGCTGAGTGTTGTTGCCCCAACGCTGACCGTTAATCCGTAAGCGGGACTCCGTAAAGGGCTGATCACCCCGTTGAAAGACCGGTGCCTCGTGTGAGGCGCCGGTTGGGGAAACCACCGGCGGAGCCGGTTGGATACGGTATTTATTGTCTGGGGAACATGACAATGCAAAGCCTTGTGAAAACAGCACTCCTGGGTTCGATGTTAGCGGCTCTGGGCGTTGCCTCATCCATGGCGGTCGCGGCGGGTTTCAGCCCGCCGGGTCCGTTTAGCGGAACCAATGGCAGTGTTGTGTTGAAGCTGCCATCGACGTTTCAAGCCCCGATGACCTGTGGTCTGACCCTGTCGGGAACGATTGATGCCAATGGCGTGGCGATCATCAGCAGTGCCGTGCCGGCAACCAACGGGCTCTGCCCCTTGCTTAAGGTAACCGGGCTGCCCTGGACCGTGAACCTGAGCAGTACGACGCAGGGAAGTCTGAATAACATCGGTTTTTCGATGGCCAAACTGGGAGTGCCCGGAGATTCAGTTTGTGGCCCAGTCAACGTTGTTGTCTCGTGGGACAACTCTACCCACGTGTTGAGCGCAACCAATCAAGCCATGAGTGGCTACTGCACTTTGGTGTCGTTGAACGCCACGCTGACCGGCTCGCTCACCACCAATCCCTGAATACCGATACACCGTTCCAGGACAGGCGTTCTTTGAAAGACGTTCTGTGGTTACACGACCCACCGGCAGGGGCCGGGTGTAAATAATAATAAGGAGTACCGCATGAACAATAAGAAACAACACGCTCACACGTTACTGGGACTGGCCCTGTTGGGGGGCTTGATGACCACAGGGCAAGCGCAGGCGGGTGGGTTCTCCACACCGACCTTCGGCGCGCCAGGATGGGGTCGTGCGTTTGGTGGTGGTTCACTGTTCAAAAATGACCCCAGTGCGGCGTACAACAACCCGGCAGCCATGGCCTTTATCGATTCAACCATCGCGCAGCAGACCGTTGACTATGCTCGGGTCAAGATCAAATACACCGGCCAGGCCTATGACTACGCGGGCAACCCGGTGACCAATACGCCCGTACTGGATGACCTGGGCAATACGGGCGACCCGGTCCTCAACACTAACAATGGCGGGCAAGGCGGTTTCACCGCTTGGCTGCCGACGGGCTTTCTGGTGATTCCCATGGGCGACCGTTTCGCCTTTGGTCTGAGCCAGGTCGTGCCACAGGGTATGAAAACCACCTGGAACGAAGACTCCAAACTGCGGGATTTCGCGGTCGATACCAAAATCGAGACCATCGGTCTGACGGGCTCCCTGTCGTTCAAGGTCAATGATCAGTTCTCGGTCGGTGGTGGTGCCATCGTCCAGCGCAGTCAAGGGTTCGTCAGCCAGAACATTGATTTGCTGGCCGCCGCGGATGTTTCTCCAGGACTTGGCGGCGCGGGGTTACCCACGGGGCTGGGGCATTCCTTGATGCGTGTGAAAGTCGATAACATCTCGGTGGGCTGGTTTGGTGGCGTGGTTTGGAAGCCGACGCTGCAAGACACACTTGGCTTGAACTATCACGCCAAGATCAAAAACAAGATGACCGGCAAATACAACATCTACACAGATGCCGTCGGCCGTAACGCGATGACCAATCCGATCGGTCCAAACGGCGAAACCCTGGTTGAAATCGCCTACCCTGGTCTCAAGCTGTTCCCGGACGGTGCCCACGCCAGTACCCAACTGGATATCCCGGCTACCGCTTCGGTTGACTGGGTTCACGAGTTCAACGACCGCTGGACGTTGGGGGTGAGTGCTACCTGGACTGAATGGTCTTCCTTCCAGGACCTGACGCTCAAGTCCCAAGGCACCACCATTGTTGCCATTCCCTACAACTACAAAAACGCCTGGATGACCTCGATTGGCGGCGACTACAAAGCCACCGATGAACTCACGCTGCGCGCCGGTGTGGCTTACGACCAGACACCTACCCGCAACTCTACCCGGGACCCGCGAATCCCGGACGGTGACCGTTACTTCCTGGCATTTGGTGCTGGTTATGACATCAAGGCTGTTCCTGGCCTGTCGGTGGATGCCGCGTACTCGCACCAGTTCGTGCAGAAGGTCAACCTGAAGACCAAGAACGTTGATCGTCTCGGTGCGGCGCAGTTGGACGGCGAGGCTGAATCCTCAGGGGATGTGGTCAGCTTGTCGGCAACCTATAAGTTCTAAGGTTGTCAACGGCAGTAGTGGAGACGGGCAGCCAGCGCATCTTGCTGCCTTTCTTCAGGCTGTCGTCTATTGATGGGTCGCCCTGGCGACCGATTTCGATTCCTTCCACTTAACCTGCAAGGCTGGCCCCGTTCAGCCGTTGTTTTTTTGTCCAAGCATTAAATAAAAATTTCAAAACAAAATTTGAATTTATCTTTTCAAGTTTGTAGTGTGGCTTTACGTCACAGGTTATTGCGACCTGCTTGCGCATCAGCCGTACCCTGAATTGAGTAGAGGTATCCCCATGGTTATCTGGTTATTGGCAGGACTCGCAGCAGCGACTGCCCTGGCGTATCGACAAGCCGCTGCCACCCTTTGGCTGGGTGCCGGCCTGGTCTGGCTGGCGGTCGGTTACCTGTTCAACGTGGTGGCCGGTTTCGGCGCCGGTGTGGTGGCGGTGCTGGTAGTGTTGCCTGCGTTGCTGCTGACGATCAAACCGCTGCGCCGCACCCTGTTGACCAGCAAGGCCCTGGGCCTTTTCCGCAGCATCATGCCGGCGATGTCCGACACCGAGCGCGCCGCCATCGAGTCCGGCACTGTGTGGTGGGACGCCGAGCTGTTCAGCGGCAAACCGCGCTGGGAGCGCCTGCTGCAAGCTGCGCCGGCCAGCCTCAGCGTTGAAGAACAGGCCTTCCTCGACAACGAAGTGGAGACCCTGTGCGACATGTCCAACGACTGGGAAACCACTCAAATCTGGCAAGACATGTCCCCCGAGGGCTGGCAGTACACCAAGGATGCCGGTTTCCTCGGCATGATCATTCCCAAGCAATACGGCGGCAAAGGTTTCTCCCACTACGCGCATTCGCAGGTGGTGATGAAACTTTCCACCCGTTGCTCGGCGGCGGCGATTTCGGTGATGGTGCCCAACTCCCTGGGCCCGGCGGAACTGCTGCTGCACTACGGCACCGACGCCCAGCGCAACTACTACCTGCCACGCCTGGCCCGTGGCGAAGACATCCCGTGCTTCGCCCTGACCAGCCCGTATGCCGGCTCCGATGCGGGGGCGATTCCTGACCTGGGCATCGTCTGCAAAGGCCAGCATGAAGGCGAGGAAGTGCTGGGTTTTCGCGTGACCTGGGACAAGCGCTACATCACCCTCGGCCCGATCGCCACGGTGCTCGGCCTGGCCTTCCGCGCCGAAGACCCGGACGGCCTGCTGGGCCAGCCCGGTTCCCTGGGCATTACCTGCGCGTTGATCCCAACCAGCCACCCAGGAGTGAACAGCGGCCGGCGTCACTGGCCACTCAACGCCGTGTTCCAGAACGGCCCCACCACCGGCAAGGACGTCTTTATCCCACTGGAATGGGTGATCGGTGGCCGCGAGCAAGTCGGCAACGGCTGGCGCATGTTGATGGAATGCCTGGCCGCCGGCCGGGCGATTTCCCTGCCGTCGGCCAACGTCGGCCTGGGCAAGGTGGCCGTGCGCGGCACCACGGCTTATGCGGCGATGCGCAAGCAATTCGGCCTGCCCATCGGCAAGTTCGAAGGCGTGCAGGCGCCACTGGCGCGCATGGCCGGGCATCTGTATGCCTGCGATGCGGTGCGCAAGGTCTCGGTGGCGTCACTGGATGCCGGTGAAAAGCCCTCGGTGATCTCGGCCATCGCCAAGTACCACGTCACCGAACGTGCACGCATCATCGTCAACGACGGCATGGACATCGTGGCCGGCAAGGGCATCTGCATGGGCCCCAACAACTTCCTCGCCCGGGCCTACCAGCAAAGCCCCATCGCCATCACGGTGGAGGGCGCGAACATCATGACCCGCTGCCTGATCATCTACGGCCAGGGCCTGATCCGTTGCCATCCCTATGTGTTCCGCGAGATGGAAGCGGCGCGCAACACCGACCGGCGCAGGGCCCTGGTGGATTTCGATAGCGCGATGTTCGGTCACCTGAGTTTTGTATTGGCCAATACCGTACGCGCCGCAGTGCATTCGCTGACAGGCGGGCGGCTGATTTCGGTGCCGGGCAAGACCGACCCGGCGCTGGCGTCCTACTATCGCCAGGCCAATCGGCTGTCGGTGGTGCTGGCGTTGATCTCGGACATTTCCATGGGCGTGCTGGGCGGTGCCCTCAAGCGCAAGGAAAGCATCACGGGGCGGCTGGGGGACATTCTGTCCCAGCTGTATATCCTGTCCTGCGTGCTCAAGCGCTTCGAGGATGATGGCCGGCCACAGGCGGATTTGCCGCTGGTGCATTGGGCGGCCCAGGACGCGTTGCTGCGCGCCCATGAAGCCCTGGCTGAAGTGCTCGATAACTATCCGTCGAAAGCCGCGTCCGCCGTGGTGCGTGGCTTGACGTTCCCGTTCGGAATCCCGCAGCGCAAACCGTCGGATCGCCTGTTGGCGCAAGTGGCGGAGCTGGTGCAGGTGCCGGGGGAAACCCGTGACCGCTTGCTGGGCAACTCCTACATTCCGCGGCCGGAAATCGACAAGCTGGCTTATGGCGAACTGGGTTTGCGCCTGCTGCCCCAGGTGGAGTTGATCGAGGCGCGGCTCAAGGGCGCGGTCAAGCAAGGCCTGATCGACCCCATGCCGATTTCCGGCGCCGCGTTCACCCCATGGCGGGTCAAGGCGCGGGCGCTGGACCTGATCACAGACGACGAAGACAGCTTGCTGGCGCGCTATGTGGAATACGGCGATCACGCGATCCAGGTGGACGACTTCCCGCAGGACTTCGGTTTGCTGGAAGCCCTGCAGCAGCGCCACCAGGCGTTGGAACAGGCCGCCAAACCGAGCGCAAAGCGCCGCGCCAGCCAAGGCGAAAACGCGCCGGTCAACTGACTGGAACTGGAGGAACACGGTCAATGTGGGAGCTGGCTTGCCTGCGATGCAGACGCCGCGGTGTATCCGTTACACCGAGGCGATGCCATCGCCGGCAAGCCAGCTCCTACAGAGGTCGGGTTTCCATGGCAAGACCGTGTTGTGAGTGAATTTACCCATGAGTGACAGCTACCTTTCTTTCGTTAACTCCCCCTGGGGCGCCTGGCTGGCCCGCACCGCCGGGCTGCCCCAACCCCTGGCACTGCAACGCCACCGCAGCGGCCAGCAAGGCCTGGCCAACCCGGTGATCGTCGCCGGGGCAGGGCGCCTGACTGCTGAAATCCAGCGGATCTTCACCGCCACCGACACCGTGAGCGCAACTGCCGCAACCCTCAAGGCACCGTCCACGGTCAAGGTCCAGGGCGCCGTGTTCGACGCCAGCGCCATCGCCGACCTCAAGCAACTGGACGAGCTCTACGCCTTCTTCCACGCCAACGCCAAGCGCCTCGGGCAGCACGCACGGGTGGTGGTGCTCGGCACCGCGCCGGAGTTGTGCAAGGACTTGCCGCAAGCCATCGCCCAACGCGCCCTTGAAGGGCTGGTACGCTCACTGGCCAAGGAGCTGCGCCGGGCGATCACCGTGCAGTTGATCTACGTTGCACCGGGCGCCGAGGGCGCGCTGGAAAGCAGCCTGCGGTTCTTCCTGTCGCGGCGCTCGGCCTATGTCTCGGGGCAAGTGGTGCGCCTCGAAACACCGGTGGACAGCCAAGCCGAGATCAACTGGGACAAACCCCTCAGCGGCCGTCGCGCCCTGGTCACCGGCGCCTCCCGTGGCATCGGCCTGGCGATCGCCCAAGTGTTGGCCCGCGACGGTGCGCAAGTAGTCTGCGTGGATGTGCCCCAGGCCCAGGAATCCTTGCAACAGGCCGCCAGCAGTGTCGGTGGCACCGCGCTGGCGCTGGACATTACCGCCACCGATGCCGCGCAGCAGTTGCAGGCCCATGTCAGCCAACACGGCGCGTTCGACGTGGTGGTGCACAACGCCGGGATCACCCGCGACAAGACCATCGCCAAGATGACTGAAGCGGCTTGGCGCAGCGTATTGGCGGTCAACCTGGAAGCACCGCTGCACCTGAGCACCGCGCTGCTGCAAAGCCAGGGCCTGAATCCGGGCGGGCGGATCGTGTGTGTCTCGTCGATTTCCGGCATTGCCGGCAACCTCGGGCAAAGCAACTACGCCACCTCCAAGGCCGGGGTGATCGGCCTGGTGCAAGGCCTGGCACCGCAAGCAGCGGCGCAGCAAGTGACGGTGAATGCCGTGGCGCCCGGTTTTATCGAAACCCAGATGACCGCGAAAATCCCGCTGATGATCCGCGAAGCGGGGCGACGGATGAATTCCATGTCCCAGGGCGGCCAGCCCATCGACGTGGCGGAAACCATCGCCTGGCTGGCGCATCCGGCCTCCGGCGGGGTCAACGGCCAGGTGGTGCGGGTCTGCGGCCAAAGCCTGTTGGGAGCCTGAACATGGACTATGTGACGCAGATTATTGACCCGCCGCCCTCGCGCTCGCGCCTGCTGCTGGACGGCGTATTGGCAATGCGCAAACCCAAGGTGGACGGTGCACCGACGCTGCCGAAAGAACGCCTGGTGCGTTCGGCGGTCGAGCTGTCTGCCCAAGGCATCGCGGCCTATGGTCGGGCCTGTGGTTTTCGCCGCGAGCAAGGCGTGCCGCTGTCCTATCCCCATGTGCTGGCGTTCCCGTTGCACCTGATGTTGCTGACGCGCCCGAGTTTCCCGTACCCGGCCAGCGGCATGGTGCATCTGGCCAATCGCATCCGTCAGCATCGACGCCTGGAGGAGGGCCAGGCCCTGCGCCTGGAGGTGTATTGCGAGCGCTGGGTCGCCCATCCCAAGGGCCAGGCCCTGAGCATCGCCACCCGGGCCTACAGCGCCGGCACCCTGGTGTGGGAGAGCGACAGCCTGTATTTGCGTCGCGATGTAAACGCCCCGGTCGGTGAACCCTGGGACGACGTGCTGCCGTTGCAGGAAGAGGGTTTGCTGCGCACCCAGCGCTGGGCGCTACCGGCGGATCTGGGGCGACGGTTTGCCAAAGTCTCGGGGGATTTCAACCCGATTCACACCTCGATAATCGGCGCCAGACTGTTCGGTTTTCGTCGCGCCATCGCCCACGGCATGTGGACCCTGGGCCGCGCCCTTGCCGCCCAGCAACCGCCCGGTGGACTGGACCAGGCCGAGGCCCATTGCGACTTCAAATTGCCGATCTTCCTGCCCGGCCAGGTCGCCCTGTGGAATGCCCCGCCGACCGGCCCGCGCCGTGAGTTTGAAGTGCGCAATTTCGCCGGTGACAAACCCCATATGCGTGGGCTGTTTATCTGGAAAGAGAGCCATTGATGAGTGACTACAGTTTCAACCCGGCCCCCACCCGTCGTGTGGCGATAATCGGCGGCAACCGTATTCCGTTCGCCCGCTCCAACACCGTGTACGCCCATGACAGCAATCAGGATTTGCTGGTCGCTGCTTTGCAAGGTTTAGTGCACCGCTACAACCTTCACGGCCTGCGCCTGGGGGAGTTCGCCGCCGGTGCGGTGATCAAGCATTCCCGGGATTTCAACCTGGCCCGGGAAAGCCTGCTGTCCACCACGCTGTCACCCGAAACCCCGGCCTACGACCTGCAACAAGCCTGCGGCACCGGCCTGGAAGCGGCGTTGCTGGTGGCGAATAAAATCGCCCTCGGGCAGATCGAAGTGGGCATTGCCGGCGGCTCCGACACCACCTCCGACGCACCCATCGGCATCAACGAATCCCTGCGCCGCACCTTGCTTTCAGCCAACCGCGCCAAGGGCTCCGGCGCCAAGCTGAAGGCCTTGATGGGCGTGCGCCCGTCGATGTTTTTCAAGCCGCTGCTGCCGCGCAATGGCGAGCCGCGCACCGGCCTGTCCATGGGCGAACACTGCGAAGAAATGGCCAAGCGCTGGCAGATCAAGCGCCTGGCCCAGGACGAGTTGACCCTCACCAGCCACCAGCGGCTGGACGCCGCGTACAAGCAGGGGTTCTTCGACGATTTGATCAGCCCGTATCGCGGCCTGGCCCGGGACAACAACCTGCGGGCCGACGCCAGCCTGGAGAAACTCGCCGGCCTGTCCCCGGCCTACGACCGCCAGAACGGCACGCTCACTGCTGGTAACTCCACACCCCTGACTGACGGCGCCTCGGTGGTACTGCTGGCCAGCGAGGACTGGGCTGCCGAACGCGGCTTGCCGGTGTTGGCGTACCTGCGAACCGGCGAAACCGCGGCGGTGAACTTCGTCGACGGCACCGAAGGCCTGCTGATGGCCCCGGCCTATGCGGTGCCGCGCATGCTCAAGCGCGAAGGCCTGACGTTTGCCGACTTCGATCTGTTCGAGATCCACGAGGCCTTCGCGGCCCAGGTGCTGTGCACCCTCAAGGCCTGGGACGACCCGCAGTACTGCCGCGACCGCCTGGGCCTGGACGCTCCGCTGGGCAGCATCGACCGCGCCAAAATGAACGTCAACGGTGGCTCCCTCGGCTGCGGTCATCCGTTCGCCGCCACCGGTGGCCGGCAACTGGCGGCATTGGCCAAGGCCATCCACCAGCGCGGCGGCGGGCGTGGCTTGATTTCGATCTGCGCGGCGGGCGGGCTGGGCATTACCGCCATCGTCGAAAAGTAGTTCCCACCATAAAAACAACAAGGAGACTGCCATGAACGCTGTAAGCCTGGAACAGACCGAACGCCTCTGGTTGAACGCTTACCTGCCCGGCGTGCCGGCAGACATCGACGCCGGCATCGAGGCCTACCCGTCGCTGCGCGAGGTGTTCCTGGAGCACCTGCACAAGTTCCGCGACCGCGTGGCCTACGTCAGCATCGGCACCGAAATGACCTACGCCGACTGGGAGGTGCAGGGCATCGCCTTTGCCGCGTGGCTGCAAGCCCAGGGCGTGAAGAAGGGCGACCGGGTGGCGCTGATGATGCCCAACTGCTTGCAATACCCGATCTGCCTGCTGGGCACGATCCTGGCGGGCGCGGTGGTGGTCAACGTCAACCCGCTCTACACCGCCCGGGAGTTGCAGCACCTGCTCAAGGACAGCGAGGCGGAGACTATCGTGATCTTCGAAAACTTCGCCCATACGTTAGAGAAAGTGGTCGCCGCCAGCACCGTCAAACGCGTGGTGATTGCCGCCATCGGCGACCTGCTCGGCACCTTCAAGGGTGCGGCGATGAACTTCATCCTGCGCAGCGTGCAAAAGCAGGTGCCACGCTTCAACTTGCCAGGCGCGGTGCGCTTCAACCAGGTGTTGAAACAGGGACGCGGGCAGGCCCATCTGCCAGTGCCGATGAACCGCGAAGACCTGGCCTTCCTGCAATACACCGGCGGCACCACCGGCGACGCCAAGGGCGTGATGCTCAGCCATCGCAATATCATCGCCAACCTGTTGCAGGCCAAGGCGTGGGTGGGTGACCAGTTGGACCAGAACCAGCAGGAAACCAACGTTACCTTGCTGCCGCTGTACCACATCTTTTCCCTCACGGTGAACTGCCTGATGTTCATGTGCCTGGGCGGGCGCAACATCCTGATCGCCAACCCGCGGGACGTGAAACGGGTGCAGATGATCCTGCGCAAGGAGCGATTCAACGGGATTGCCGGGGTGAATACGCTGTTCAACGGTTTGCTGGAAAACAAAGAGTTCTGCGCCCGGGATTTCTCCGACCTGCGAATGGTGATCGCCGGCGGCATGGCCACCCACACCGCCGTGGCCAAGCGCTGGAAGGAAGTCACCGGCTTGCCGATCATCGAAGGCTACGGCCTCACCGAGTGTTCGCCGGTGGTGAGCATCAGTCCCATCGACATCTCACGCATGCGCGAGATGGAATTCACCGGCAGCATCGGCGTGCCGCTGCCGTCGACCTGGGTGCGGTTTATCCGTGAGGACGGTGAGCTGGCGGAGCTGGGGGAGCAGGGCGAGCTGCAAGTGCGCGGGCCGCAGGTGATGCAGGGCTACTGGAGGCGCCCGGCGGAAACGGCCGAGGTGCTGGATGCCGAAGGCTGGCTGTCGACCGGGGATATCGGGGTGATGAATGAGCAGGGCTTCATTCGCCTGGTGGACCGCAAGAAGGACATGATCCTGGTGTCCGGCTTCAACGTGTACCCCAACGAGATCGAAGACGTGGTGGCGCTGCATCCAGGCGTTGGGGAAGTGGCGGCGATTGGGGTTGAGGATGGCGTGACTGGCGAGCGGGTGAAAATCATCGTGGTGCGCAAGGACCCGGGTTTGACCCAGGAGCAGATTCTGGCCCACTGCCGGGAATACCTGACGGGGTACAAGGTGCCGCGGTTTGTGGAGTTTCGTACCGAGGAATTGCCCAAGACGACGGTGGGCAAGGTGCTGCGAAGGGCCCTGCGCTAATCCCGAAATGCATAGCACCCCTGTGGCGAGGGAGCTTGCTCCCGCTGGAGTGCGTAGCGCTCCCGCTTTTTTTGGGTCTGCTGCGCAGCCCAGCGGGAGCAAGCTCCCTCGCCACAGGGTTCAGCGTTTTGCGCTTATTCAGTCGTCGAATCCCACCTGCTCATGAATCTCATCGACCTTCAATTCCAGCCGATAGGCCACGGCAATAAACAGCGCCTGGCACAGGCACAACGTCGCACTCAGTGACCTGAACGCAAACGACGACCCTTCATTTACCAGCAACACCGTGCTTGCCCGCTTGGCCAGGGGCGACAGGTTGCTGTCGGTGATGATCAACGTCTTGGCCTGATGGTGCTGGGCAATCCGCAGGCAGTGCTGGGTTTCCTTGCCATAGGGCGTAAAGCTGATGGCAATCACCAGGTCGTTGGCCCGCACACTGCGCATCTGCTCGCGATAACTGCCGCCCAACCCCGAGACCAGGTGAATGCGCTTGTTGGTGTGCTGCAGGTTGTACACCAGGTAATCCGCCACGGCGAACGAGCGGCGCACGCCCACCACGTAGATATTGTCGGCATTCACTACCAGGTCTACGGCCTTGTCGAAGGCGGCGTCATCCAGCTCCAGCCCCAGGCGCTCGATGCCGGACAGGGTGGCGTTCACGCATTCACGCGCCAGGTCGCCGCCGCTGGCTTTCTGCGACTTGTTGGCGATCATGCTGCGGATGCGCTGCTGGTAGTTCTGCACCGGCGTGGTCTTGTGGGTGTAGGCCTCGCGGAACAACGCCTGCATCTCACTGAAGCCACTGAAACCGAAACGCTGGGAAAACCGCACGATGGCCGACGGGTGCACTTCGCATTCACGGGCGATGTCGCTGATGCGGTCGACCATGATCCGGTCGCTCTGCTGGCTCATGTAGCTGGCGATGCGCTTGAGCTGGCGCGGCAGGCTCTCGTACTCATCGGTGATCAGCTGCAACAGGCGCTCGGCGTTGATCGGCGGGCTGGCGAGTGCGTCTTCCGGGGCGCTCTGGGACATAGGGAATCCTTCTGGCTTGTTCTTATAGGGCGCGTTGGAGCGCCCCTGACAATAAGTCGATGTGCGCAAGTCTACAGGGTAGGCGCAAAAAAATACCTCGGCATCCCGCCCCGCGGTACAGCTGAAACGTTGCACCGTGGCTGGAACACGTCGATGGTGGCGTATTGGAAAATATATTCCACAAAAAATATTTATAGAATAAATATTGATTGGCGTCGCCAGACGTTCTAGTCTGCTTGCACCAAGAGCGTATGCCGCCACCACGACGGCACACGCAGGCTGATAAAAATAACAGGAGCCAGCATGGGCCAGACTCGTTTTGCCAGTGGGCGTCAATTGGATCTGATTTGCCTGGGACGCCTGGGCGTCGACCTTTACGCACAACAAGTGGGTGCACGGCTGGAGGATGTTTCAAGCTTCGCCAAGTACCTCGGCGGTTCCTCCGCCAACATCGCCTTCGGTACTGCACGGCTGGGCCTGCGGTCGGCCATGTTGAGCCGGGTGGGGGACGACCATATGGGGCGTTTCCTGCTGGAATCCCTGGCCCGCGAAGGCTGCGATGTCAGCGGTATCAAGGTCGACCCGGAACGCCTTACCGCCATGGTGCTGCTGGGCCTCAAGGACCGCGAAACCTTCCCGCTGGTGTTCTACCGCGAGAACTGCGCCGACATGGCCCTGCGCGCCGAAGACATCAGCGAAGCGTTCATTGCTTCCAGCAAGGCGCTGCTGATCACCGGCACGCACTTCTCCACTGACGGCGTGTACAAGGCCAGCATCCAGGCCCTGGATTACGCCGAGAAGCACAACGTCAAGCGCGTGCTCGATATCGACTACCGCCCGGTGCTCTGGGGCCTGGCCGGCAAGGCCGACGGTGAAACCCGGTTTGTGGCCGACCAGAATGTCAGCCAGCACGTGCAAAAAATCCTCCCGCGTTTCGACCTGATCGTCGGCACCGAAGAAGAATTCCTGATTGCCGGCGGCAGCGAAGATCTGCTGACCGCGCTGCGCACGGTGCGCGGCCTCACGCCGGCCACCCTGGTGGTCAAGCTTGGCCCGCAGGGTTGCACGGTGATCCACGGCGACATCCCGGCGCGCCTCGAAGACGGCGCGATCTACCCAGGTGTGCGGGTGGAAGTGCTCAACGTGTTGGGCGCCGGTGATGCCTTCATGTCCGGCTTCCTCAGTGGCTGGCTGATCGATGCCAGCGACGAGCGCTGCTGCCAGTTGGCCAATGCCTGCGGCGGCCTGGTGGTGTCCCGCCATGCTTGCGCACCGGCGATGCCGACCCGTGCCGAACTCGATTACCTGTTCAACAGTCCGGTGCCGATTACCCGCCCGGACCAAGACGCGGTGCTGCAACGCCTGCACCAGGTCAGCGTGCCGCGCAAAACCTGGAAGCAGCTGTTTGTATTCGCCTTCGACCACCGCTGGCAACTGGTGGAGCTGGCGCAAAAGGGCGGCCAGGACCCGGCGCGCATCAGCGCCCTCAAGCAACTGTTCATCCAGGCCGTGGAACGGGTAGAAAGCAAACTGGCGGAGCAGGGCGTCGAGGCCGACGTCGGAATCCTGGCCGACCAACGCTTCGGCCAGGACGCGCTGAACGCCGCCACCGGTCGCGGCTGGTGGATCGCCCGCCCGGTGGAAGTCCAGAACTCCCGGCCACTGGCCTTTGAACACGGCCGCTCGGTGGGCAGCAACCTGATTGCCTGGCCCCGTGAGCAGATCATCAAGTGCCTGGTGCAATACCACCCCGACGACGAACCGCTGCTGCGCCTGGAACAGGAAGCGCAACTCAAGAGCCTGTACCAGGCCTCCCTGGTCAGCGGCCACGAACTGTTGCTGGAAATCGTGCCGCCCAAGGATCATCCGTCTACTTATCCCGACGTGCTCTATCGCAGCCTCAAGCGCCTGTACAACCTGGGCATCTACCCGGCGTGGTGGAAGATCGAAGCGCAGTCGGCCGAAGACTGGAAGAAGCTCGATGAATTGATCCAGGAACGCGACCCCTACTGCCGAGGCGTGGTGCTGCTGGGCCTGAATGCTTCTGCCGAATGCCTGGCCGATGGCTTTCGGCAAGCCAGCCAGAGCCAGACCTGCCGTGGTTTCGCCGTGGGCCGCACGATCTTCCAGGAGCCCAGCCGAGCGTGGCTGGCAGGGGAGATCGACGATGAGGGGTTGATTCAACAGGCCCAGGGCATCTTTGAACAATTGATCAGTGCCTGGCGCAGCGCCCGAAGTTAAGCGCCGCTCATTGAATTGGAATGCAATCAAAGGTGGGAGCTGGTTTATGTGGGAGCTGGGCTTGCCCGCGATAGGATCCACTCGGTCTATCTGAAGCACCGAGGTGTCTGCATCGCAGGCAAGCCAGCTCCCACACAAGCTGGCTTCCACATAAAGCAGATCTCAGGCAACTCTGAAAAACAATAAAAGGTGCAGCCATGCCCGCTATCCGAATTGGCATCAACCCGATCTCCTGGAGCAACGACGACCTGCCGGCCCTGGGCGGCGAAACGCCGTTGAGCACCGCCCTCAGCGAAGGCAAGGACATCGGCTACGAAGGTTTCGAACTCAACGGCAAATTCCCCAAGGACGCCAAGGGCGTGGGCGATGTGTTGCGCCCGTATGACCTGGCGCTGGTCTCCGGCTGGTACTCCAGCCGCCTGGCCCGGCGCTCGGTGGCGGAAGAAATCGAGGCCATCGCCAGCCACGTCGAACTGCTGCGGGAAAACGGCGCCACAGTGTTGGTGTACGGCGAAGTCGCCGACTCGATCCAGGGTTCGCCGGTACGCCTGATGGAACGCCCGCGTTTCCACAGCGAACAGGCCTGGCAGGAGTACGCCGACAAGCTCACCGAACTGGCGCGTTTCACTCTGTCCCAGGGTGTGCGCCTGGCGTACCACCACCACATGGGCGCCTACGTCGAATCTCCGGAAGACATCGACCAACTGATGCGCCGCACCGGTCCGGAAGTCGGCCTGCTGTTCGACTCGGGCCACTGCTACATGGGCGGCGGCGAGCCCCTCGACGTCCTGCGCAAACACATCGACCGCATCTGCCACGTACATTTCAAGGACGTACGCAAACCGGTGGTGCAACTGGCGCGCAACCAGATGTGGAGCTTCCCGGACTGCATCGTCAACGGCACCTTCACCGTGCCCGGCGACGGTGATATCGACTTCGCCGCACTGCTGGACGTGCTGCTGGCCGCCCACTACCACGGCTGGCTGGTGGTGGAGGCCGAGCAGGATCCCGCCGTGGCGCCGAGCTATATCTACGCGAAGAAAGGCTATGACACGCTGCGCGCACTTCTGAGTGAGAGGACCGGACAATGAGCCTGTTGGTCAAAAGCAGCAAACGCGGGCAGACCATGGTCGCCCTGGAAGAAGGGCGCCTGGAATACGTGGGCTTCGCCGCCTACCGCCTGAGCCTGGGTGAAACCCTGCCCGTCACCGCCGGTGATAAAGAACTGTGCCTGGTGCTGCTCAGCGGCCGGGTAACTATTCAGGGCGAAGGCTTCAACTGGGAAAACCTCGGTGATCGCCACTCGGTGTTCGAAGACAAATCCCCGTTCGCCGCCTACCTGCCGCCGGGCACCGACGCCCAGGTCACCGCCCTGAGCGACGTGCAAATCGCCGTCTGCGCCGCACCCGGCTCAACCGAAGCAGGCCTGGCCCCACGCCTGATCCGCCCCGAACAATGCAAACGCAGCGTCCGCGGCAAGGGTGCCAACACCCGCTACGTGTGCGACATCCTGCCCGACAGCGAGCCCGCCCATTCGCTGCTGGTGGTGGAGGTGCGTACGCCGTCCGGTCACTCGTCGAGCTACCCGCCCCACAAGCACGACACCGACGATCTGCCGCACCAGAGCTTTCTCGAAGAAACCTATTACCACCAGATCAACCCGCCCCAGGGCTTCGTGTTCCAGCGCGTCTACACCGACGACCGCAGCATCGACCAGGCCATGGCAGTGGAAAACAGCGACCTGGTGGTGGTGCCCAAGGGGTATCACCCGGTCAGCGTGCCGTATGGCTACGAGTCCTACTACCTGAACGTGATGGCCGGCCCCAAGCGCGCCTGGCATTTCCATAACGACCCGCAGCACAGCTGGCTGCTGGATCTTTAAAGCACTTTCGACGGAGAACAATAATGAGCAACGCCCCAGTAATCGGCCACTACATCAACGGCCAGGTGCAGGACAGCGGCAGCGAACGTTTCAGCAATGTATTCAACCCGGCCACCGGCGAAGTCCAGGCCCGCGTCGGGCTGGCCAGCCAGAAGACCGTCGATGAAGCCGTGGCCTCGGCGCTGAAAGCCTTCCCGGCGTGGTCCGAGCAGTCGTCCCTGCGCCGTTCGCGGGTGCTGTTCAAGTTCAAGGAACTGCTCGACCGGCACCACGATGAACTGGCCGAAATCATCAGCCGTGAACACGGCAAGGTGTTCTCCGACGCCAAGGGCGAAGTCACTCGCGGCATCGAGATCGTCGAGTACGCCTGTGGCGCGCCGAACCTGCTGAAAACCGATTTCAGCGACAACATCGGCGGCGGCATCGACAACTGGAACCTGCGCCAGCCCCTGGGCGTGTGCGCCGGCATCACCCCGTTCAACTTCCCGGTGATGGTGCCGCTGTGGATGATCCCGCTGGCCCTGGCCACCGGTAACTGCTTCATCCTCAAACCGTCGGAGCGCGACCCGTCCGCCAGCTTGCTGATGGCCCGCCTGCTGACCGAAGCCGGGCTGCCCGACGGTGTGTTCAACGTGGTGCAGGGCGACAAAAGCGCCGTGGACGGCCTGTTGCAGCACCCGGACATCGAGGCGATTTCGTTTGTCGGTTCCACCCCGATTGCCGAGTACATCCACCAGCAGGCGACCCAGCGCGGCAAGCGTGTACAGGCGTTGGGCGGCGCGAAGAACCATATGATCGTGATGCCGGATGCTGACCTGGACCAGGCGGCCGACGCCTTGATCGGCGCGGCCTACGGCTCGGCCGGCGAGCGTTGCATGGCGATTTCGATTGCCGTGGTGGTGGGCGATGTCGGTGACAAGCTCATCGAAAAACTGCTGCCGCGTATCGACCAGTTGAAGGTCGGCAATGGTATGCAAAAAGACAGCGAGATGGGCCCGCTGGTCACCGCCGAGCACAAGGCCAAGGTCGAGGGTTTTATCGACCAGGGCGTGGCGCAGGGCGCGAAGCTGATCGTCGATGGCCGTGGCTTCAAGGTGCCGGGCGCGGAAGGTGGCTTCTTCGTCGGCGCGACCTTATTCGATAACGTCACCACCGAAATGAGCATCTACCAGCAAGAGATCTTCGGGCCCGTGCTGGGCATCGTGCGGGTGGCGGATTTTGCCAGCGCGGTGGCCTTGATCAACGCCCATGAGTTCGGCAACGGCGTGTCGTGCTTTACCAGCGACGGCGGCATTGCCCGCGCGTTTGCCCGCACCATCAAGGTCGGCATGGTCGGCATCAACGTGCCGATTCCGGTGCCCATGGCCTGGCATTCGTTTGGTGGCTGGAAGCGCTCGCTGTTCGGCGACCACCATGCCTACGGCGAAGAAGGCATTCGTTTCTACAGCCGCTACAAAAGCGTCATGCAACGCTGGCCCGACAGCATTGCCAAGGGCCCTGAATTCAGCATGCCAACCGCCAAGTAACTGTTAAGTGTGGAGCACAACAATAATGAAGTCGCCTCTACGTTTTGCCCTGAACCGCATGGTCGCCCCCAGCCTTTCCCTGCCAGACTTTATCCAGTTGGCGGTGACCCTCAAATGCGACGCCATCGAGATCCGCAACGACCTCAAGGGCATCGAGATTGAAGACGGCACTCCCGCCAGCCGCGTACGCGAATTGTGCGCGGTGCACGGCATCACCGTGCTGTCGATCAACGCGCTGTACCCGTTTGATGTATGGAACGACGAGCGCCGCGCCCAGGCGATCAAGCTGGCCGCCTATGCCCGCGAATCCGGCGCACAGGCATTGGTGATGTGCCCGTTGAACGACCGTGCCGACTCACGCAACGAAGCCCAGCGCGCCGCCGGTTTGCGCACCGCCTTGAGCGAACTGGCGCCGATCCTGCGGGAATACGGGATTCTCGGCTTCGTCGAACCCCTGGGTTTTGAAGAATGCTCCCTGCGCCGCAAGCGCGTGGCGGTGGATGCGATCAAGGCCATCGGCGGGCTGGATGTATTCCGCGTGGTGCACGACACCTTCCACCATCACCTGGCCAGCGAACATGAGTTCTTCCCCGAGCTGACCGGGCTGGTGCATATCTCCGGTGTGGAAGATGCCGAGGCGCCGCTGAACTCGATCCGCGACGGCCACCGGGTGCTGGTGGGCGAGGCCGACATCCTCGGCAACGCCGCGCAGATCGACACCTTGCTCAGCACCGGCTACAGCGGCTACCTGTCGTTCGAGCCGTTTGCCGAAAGCGTGCATGGCCTGGCGGACATCAAGCAGGCACTGGGGGCGAGCATCGCCCACCTGCAAAAACGATAAGGGGCACCCCATGACCACAACCCGATTGACCATGGCCCAGGCCCTGGTGAAGTTTCTGGATAACCAGTACATCGAAGTCGATGGCGTGCAGAGCAAATTTGTCGCCGGCATCTTCACGATTTTCGGCCACGGCAATGTGCTGGGCCTGGGCCAGGCCCTGGAGCAGGACAGCGGTGACCTGGTGGTGCATCAGGGCCGCAACGAGCAAGGCATGGCCCACGCGGCGATTGGCTTTGCCAAGCAGCACCTGCGCCGCAAGATCTACGCCTGCAGCTCTTCGGTAGGGCCGGGCGCGGCGAATATGCTGACCGCGGCGGCGACTGCCACCGCCAACCGCATTCCGTTGCTGCTGTTGCCCGGTGATGTCTACGCCAGCCGCCAGCCGGACCCGGTGTTGCAACAGATCGAGCAGTTCCATGACCTGAGCATCAGCACCAACGACGCCTTTCGTGCCGTGAGCAAATACTGGGACCGCATCAACCGTCCGGAACAGTTGATGACCGCGGCGATCCACGCCATGCGCGTGCTCACCGACCCCGCCGAAACCGGCGCGGTGACCCTGGCTTTACCGCAGGATGTGCAGGGCGAGGCGTGGGATTACCCGGATTACTTCCTGCAGAAACGCGTGCACCGTATCGACCGCCGCCCGGCGACCGAAGCGATGCTGGGCGATGCCGTAGCGGCGTTCAAAGGCAAGCGCAAACCGCTGATCGTGTGTGGCGGTGGGGTCAAATACTCCGGCGCGAATGCCGCGCTGCAAGCCTTTGCCGAGCGCTTCGACATTCCGTTCGCGGAAACCCAGGCGGGCAAGAGTGCGGTGGTGTCCAGCCACCCGCTGAACCTCGGTGGCCTTGGTGAAACCGGCTGCCTGGCGGCGAACCTGCTGGCACCTGAAGCCGACCTGATCATCGGCATCGGCACACGTTATACCGACTTCACCACCTCATCCAAATCCCTGTTCAAGCATCCCGAGGTGCGGTTTCTCAACCTCAATATCAGCCCGTGCGATGTGCTGAAACTGGACGCCGTGCAATTGCTGGCGGATGCCAAGGTGGGCCTTGAGGCGCTGGCCGAAGCGCTGGGTGACTATCGCTCCAGTTGGGGTGATCAGCCACGGGATGCCAAGGCGCAACTGGATGCCGAAGTGGACCGCATCTACCAGGCCGATTACCAGAGCGAAAACTTCGTCCCGGAAATCAACGACCACATGGACCCGGCGGTGCTGCGTGAATTCATCGAGCTGACCGGTTCCTGCCTGACCCAAAGCCGCGTGCTCGGGGTGCTCAACGAAACCCTGGCTGATGATGCGATCATCGTCGCCGCCGCTGGCAGCCTGCCGGGCGATTTGCAGCGCAGCTGGCGCAGCAAGGGCGTCAACACCTACCACGTCGAGTACGGCTATTCGTGCATGGGCTACGAGGTCAACGCGGCGCTGGGCGTCAAGCTGGCCGAGCCCGAGCGCGAGGTGTACGCACTGGTGGGCGATGGCTCCTACATGATGCTGCACTCGGAGCTGGCCACCTCGATCCAGGAGCGGCGCAAGATCAACGTGGTGCTGCTGGACAACATGACCTTCGGCTGCATCAACAATTTGCAGATGGAACACGGCATGGACAGCTTCGGCACCGAGTTCCGCTTCCGCAATCCCGAGACCGGCAAGCTCGACGGCGGGTTCGTGCCGGTGGACTTCGCCATGAGCGCGGCGGCCTATGGCTGCAAGACCTACAAGGTCAACACCGTGGAGCAGCTGCAGGCGGCGCTGGCCGATGCGCGCACGCAAACGGTGTCGACGCTGATTGATATCAAGGTTTTGCCCAAGACCATGATCCACAAATACCTGTCGTGGTGGCGAGTCGGTGTGGCGCAGGTGTCCACCAGCGCGCGCACCGATGCGGTGGCCAAACAACTCAATGAACGCCTGGCCAAGGCCCGGCAGTACTAATAACAAGAGGAGTGTTTCCATGTCTTTGAAGTTGGGTGTTATCGGTACTGGCGCCATCGGCCAGGATCACATTCGTCGCTGCAGCCAGACCTTGCTCAACAGCCAGGTGGTGGCGGTGACGGACATCAACCTTGAACAAGCTGCCAAGGTCGTCGCGGACCTGAAACTCACCGCCGAGGTCTACCCGGACGGCCACGCGCTGATCAACTCGCCGCAAGTCGAGGCGGTCCTGGTGACCTCCTGGGGCCCGAGCCACGAAGAATTCGTGCTGGCGGCGATTGCTGCCGGCAAGCCGGTGTTCTGCGAGAAACCGCTGGCCGTGACCGCCGAGGGCTGCCGCAAGATCGTCGAGGCCGAAGTGGCCCACGGCAAGCGCCTGGTGCAAGTGGGTTTCATGCGCCCGTATGACCACGGCTATCGCGCCCTCAAGGCCGTGATCGACAGCGGCCAGATCGGCGAGCCGTTGATGCTGCACTGTGCCCACCGCAACCCGAGGGTGGGTGAGAACTACAAGACCGACATGGCGATCACCGACACCTTGATCCACGAGCTGGATGTGTTGCGTTGGTTGCTGGCGGATGACTATGTGTCGGTGCAAGTGGTGTTTCCGCGTAAATCGAGCAAGGCGTTGGCGCACTTGCGTGACCCGCAGATCGTGCTGCTGGAAACCGCCAAGGGCACGCGCATCGATGTGGAAGTGTTTGTGAACTGCCAATACGGCTACGACATTCAATGTGAAGTGGTGGGGGAGACCGGTATTGCGAAATTGCCGGAGCCGTCCCAGGTGCAGATGCGCAGTGAGGCCAAGCTGTCCAATGCGATCCTGATGGATTGGAAAGACCGGTTTATCGCGGCCTATGACGTCGAGTTGCAGGCATTTATCGACGGCGTGCGGGCCGGGCAAGTGGGCGGGCCGTCGGCGTGGGATGGTTTTGCGGCGGCGGTGGCGGCGGATGCGTGCATCGAGGCGCAGAACAGTGGGCAGATTGTGAAAGTGGGGCTGCCACCCCGTCCGCATTTCTACGGCTGACCACCTATTCCACTGTAGGAGCTGGCTTGCCTGCGATGACGGCGGCACATTCAACAATACTGTCGCCTGATACACCGCTATCGCAGGCAAGCCAGCTCCCACATTTGATCGGGTTCCAACATCAGATTTGGGAGCGTTTCTAACATGCGCATCGCATTAGACCCCTACATGTACCGCCACCTGCCCCTCGGCCAAATGGTCGACAAGGCCGCCGAACTCGGCTACCAGCACATCGAACTCTCGCCCCGGGAAGACTTCCTGCCGTTCTACAAGGCCGCCCGGGTCGACCGGGCGCGCATCAAGGAATTTCGCAAAGCCCTGAGCGACGCCGGCGTGCAACTCTCGTCCCTGCTGCCCATGTACCACTGGGCCGCCGCTGACGAAGGCCTGCGGGTTGCCGCCGTACGCAACTGGAAGCGCGCGATCCAGATCGCCGTGGAAATGGACTGCGAGCTGGTCAACACCGAATTCACTGGCCAGTCGGACAACCCGCTGGTGTGCGAAAACCAGTTCATGCGCTCCATGGATGAGCTGATGCCGGAGTTCGAGCGCGAAGGCGTGAAGCTGGATATCCAGGCGCACCCGTATGACTTCTGCGAGCGCAACAACGAGTCGGTGGACATCATTCGCGGCCTCGACCGCGACTGGATCAACTACCTCTACGCCGCGCCACATACCTTCTTCTATGACGACGGCAAGGGCGATATCGCCTCGATGCTCAAGTACGCAGGCGCAAAGCTCAGCCACTTGATCATCGCCGACACCTACAACCACCGGGCGTCCTCCAACCTGCGCTACATCGTCAATCCGCCGGGCGTGACGGCCACCGTGCACCAGCACCTGGACATCGGCCAGGGCGAGGTCAACTGGGAGGCGTTTTTCGGCACCCTGCGGGAAATCAAGTTCGACGGCATCGCCACGGTGTCGGTGTTCGCCTGGGAAGACCGGCCGGATGAGTCCAACCGGATGATGCTGGAGCGGGTCACCCGCGAACTTTGCTGTTAGATCGCTGTGGCTTGCTCTGTGGTGAGGGAGCTTGCTCCCGCTGGGGTGCGAAGCGCCCCCAAAAGCTTGCGACTGCTACGCAGCCGAGCGGGAGCAAGCTCCCTCGCCACAATTAACCAAGGAGTATTTGTATGCGAATCGGATTGGTTGGATACGGCCACGGTGGCCGCTTTTTTCACGCACCGCTGATTGCCAGCCTGCCGGGGGCGACCTTTGTCGGCGTCGTCACCCGCTCACCCGAGCGTCGCCAACAGTTGGCGAAAGACCATCCCGGTGTAAAAGCCTTCGATACCATCGGCCAGATCGTCGAGGCCGGTGTCGACGCCCTGGTGATCTCCACCACCCTCAAGG
This sequence comes from Pseudomonas sp. BIGb0558, assembly GCF_024807515.1. Lineage (NCBI taxonomy): Bacteria > Pseudomonadati > Pseudomonadota > Gammaproteobacteria > Pseudomonadales > Pseudomonadaceae > Pseudomonas > Pseudomonas sp. BIGb0558. The sequence continues at coordinate 110,440 of NZ_JANUEW010000009.1, read as the reverse complement.
GCCGTCCCGCGCTGGTGCTGGAAGCCATCGAACACGGTGTGGCGGTGGTCAGCGACAAACCCTTCGCCAGCAATGCCGAACAGGCCCAGGCCTTGATTACCGCCGCCGAGCGCCAGGGCGTGCTGCTCAGCGTCTACCAGAACCGGCGCTGGGATTCGGATTTCCTGACCCTGCGCAAGCTGATCGACGCCGGCGCACTGGGCACCGTCACCCGCTTCGAATCCCGGGTGGAACGCTACAACCCGGGCTCCGTGGGCAATGCCAGCGGCGGCGGGTTCCTGCGGGACCTGGGCAGCCATCTGGTGGACCAGGCGATGCAGCTGTTCGGCCCGGTGGAGCGGGTGTTCGCGCAATTGCACTACACCCCGCAGGAGCCCACAGTAGATCACGGTTTCTTCGTGTCCATGACCCACGCCAACGGGGTGATTTCCCATCTGTGGGGGAGTGCCTTGCAAAACAGCCAGGCGCCGCGTTTCCGGGTGAATGGCAGCGCCGGGTGCTACACCGTGGAAGGCCTGGACGGCCAGGAAGCGTTGTTGATGGCCGGCAAGACCCCGAAAACCGAAGGCGAGCACTGGGGCGCCGAAGAACACCGGCGTTGGGGCTGGTTCGAGCAAGGTGAGGAGCGCGAGCGCGTGCCCTCGGAAAAAGGCCGCTGGAACCAGTTCTACAGCCAGTTGCAAAGCGCAGTGGAAGGCCAGGGGCCGTTGCCGGTGGACGCCCGGGATGCGCTGCAAACCACCCGTGTACTGGACGCGGCGCGCCTCAGTTCGGAGCGCCAGCAGGTGGTGGAAATACCCGCTGTGGAAAGCCACAGATGAAAAATAGAATAAAATTCTAAAATAAGTTGATATGGAAATTATTTTCCAATAAAGTCATTTCCAGGTTGCATAAAGTACGTTCGGACTCGATTCGGGCGACTCGACAAAAACAAGATCAAAACAACCAGGTACCGTCAGATGAAAATCTTCAACGCTGTACTGCGAGTTTTACGTCCTGCCCTCAAGCCACGCGGTCTGCCCCGCGCCCGGCCGTTTTACTTCTCCCTCCTGAATGTCCTGTGCGTCGAAAGCAAGGGTTCCCTGGTGTGCTGCATTCCGGGGGCGCCGATCGTTCGACTGCCGACAGCTTCGCTCTGAAAAACGCAACGTCCACAAAACCAACAAGAAATTGGAGACAGACCGTTCATGAAGACCCCGATCCGTTTTACCGCGCTGGCCCTGTCAATGATGCTCGCCAGCGGTTTTGCCACCGCCGCCGATATCAAGGTGGGTGTGAGCATGTCGGCATTCGATGACACCTTCCTGACCTACCTGCGCGAGGACATGGACAAGCAAGCCAAGTCCTATCCCAAGGGTGACGGCGTACAGCTGCAGTTCGAAGATGCCCGCGCCGACGTGGTCAAGCAATTGAGCCAGGTCGAGAACTTTATCAGCCAGAAAGTCGACGCCATCATCGTCAACCCGGTCGACACGGCATCTACCGCCAACATCAGTAAAGCGGCGCTCGCGGCGGGCATTCCGCTGGTGTACGTCAACCGTCGTCCCGACCAGACCGATTTGCCCAAGGGCATCGTGGCCGTGACCTCCAATGACGTCGAGGCCGGCCGCCTGCAAATGCAGTACATCGCCGAAAAGCTCGGTGGCAAGGGCAAGATCGTGATCCTGCTGGGTGACCTGGCGAACAACTCCACCACCAACCGCACCAAGGGCGTGAAGGAAGTCCTGGCCAAATACCCGGACATCAAGATCGAGCAGGAACAGACCGGCATCTGGCTGCGTGACAAGGGCATGACCCTGGTCAATGACTGGCTGACCCAGGGCCGCGAGTTCAACGCAGTACTGGCCAACAACGATGAGATGGCTATCGGTGCGTCCATGGCGTTGAAATCGGCGGGGACCAAGCCGGGCACCGTGTTGATCGCGGGCGTGGATGGCACGCCGGACGGCCTCAACGCGATTACCAAGGGTGACATGGCCGCGTCGGCCTTCCAGGACGCCAACGGCCAGGCCGTGGGCTCGGTGGAAGCAGCACGCAAGATGGCCAGGCACGAGCCGGTGGAGCAGAACGTGGTGATCCCGTTCAAGCTGATCACCCCGGACAACGTCAAAGACTTCAAGTAGCCCTTAATAACAACAATAAACCGGCAGGGCAGCCACGGCGGCCCTGCTGACGGAGTACCCGATATGTTTGCTCAAGCGACTGCTTCCCAGCCTCCCGGTATCCAGCCCCTGGTACTGGAAGAACCCTATCTGCTGGAGATCTCCAACATCAGCAAAGGCTTTCCCGGCGTCGTGGCCCTGGCCGATGTGCAACTGCGGGTGCGCCCCGGTTCGGTGCTGGCGCTGATGGGAGAGAACGGCGCGGGCAAGTCGACGCTGATGAAGATCATCGCCGGCATCTATCAGCCCGACGCCGGTGAAATCCGCCTGCGGGGCAAGCCGATTGTGTTTGAGACACCGCTGGCGGCGCAGAAAGCCGGCATCGCGATGATCCACCAGGAACTCAACCTGATGCCCCACATGAGCATCGCCGAGAACATCTGGATCGGCCGCGAACAGCTCAACGGCCTGCACATGGTCAACCACCGGGAAATGCACCGCTGCACCGCGCAATTGCTGGAGCGGCTGCGGATCAACCTCGACCCGGAAGAACACGTCGGCAACCTGAGCATCGCCGAGCGGCAGATGGTCGAGATTGCCAAGGCCGTGTCCTATGACTCCGACATCCTGATCATGGATGAGCCCACCTCGGCGATTACCGACAAGGAAGTGGCCCACCTGTTTTCGATCATTGCCGACCTCAAGTCCCAGGGCAAAGGCATCATCTACATCACCCATAAAATGAACGAAGTGTTCGCCATCGCCGATGAAGTGGCGGTGTTCCGCGACGGTGCGTACATCGGCCTGCAACGGGCCGACAGCATGGACAGCGACAGCCTGATCTCGATGATGGTGGGGCGCGAGCTGAGCCAGCTGTTCCAGGTGCGCGACAAGCCGATCGGCGATCTGCTGCTGTCGGTACGCGACCTGCGCCTGGACGGGGTGTTCCAGGGCGTGTCGTTTGACCTGCACGCCGGCGAGATTCTCGGCATTGCCGGGTTGATGGGCTCTGGCCGTACCAACGTGGCTGAGACCATTTTTGGCATCACCCCAAGCTCCGGCGGCGAGATCCAGCTGGACGGCAAGACCGTGCGCATCACCGACCCGCACATGGCCATCGAGAAGGGCTTCGCGCTGCTGACCGAAGACCGCAAGCTCAGCGGCTTGTTTCCTTGCCTCTCGGTGCTGGAAAACATGGAAATGGCCGTGCTGCCGCTTTACTCCGGCAACGGCTTCATCCAGCAAAAGGCCCTGCGGGCCCTGTGTGAAGACATGTGCACCAAGCTGCGGGTGAAAACCCCGTCGCTTGAGCAGTGCATCGACACCTTGTCCGGCGGCAACCAGCAAAAAGCCCTGTTGGCCCGCTGGCTGATGACCAACCCGCGGCTGCTGATCCTCGACGAGCCCACTCGCGGTATCGACGTGGGCGCCAAGGCCGAGATCTACCGGCTGATTTCCTACCTGGCCAGCGAAGGCATGGCCGTGATCATGATTTCTTCGGAGCTGCCGGAAGTGCTGGGCATGAGCGACCGGGTAATGGTGATGCACGAAGGCGACCTGATGGGCACCCTGGACCGCGCGGACGCGACCCAGGAAAAAGTCATGCAACTGGCTTCCGGTATGACGGCGGTCCACTAACGAACACACGGCGCCGGCCCGTTGCGGCCGGCGCAACGCGATAAAAAAAGGTGAGTGGTTATGAACGCGATACTGGAAAGCAAACCCGAGGAAAAGAAGCCCGCTGCAGCGCCGGTCAAGCACCGTCGACGCATGCCCACCGAGCTGAGCATCCTGCTGGTGCTGATTGGCATCGGCCTGGTGTTTGAGTTGTTCGGCTGGATCGTGCGGGACCAGAGTTTCCTGATGAACTCCCAGCGCCTGGTGTTGATGATCCTGCAAGTGTCGATCATCGGCCTGCTGGCGATTGGCGTGACCCAGGTGATCATCACCACCGGTATCGACCTGTCCTCGGGCTCGGTGTTGGCGTTGTCGGCGATGATCGCCGCCAGTCTGGCGCAGACTTCCGACTTTTCCCGGGCAGTGTTTCCATCCCTGACCGACTTGCCGGTGTGGATACCGGTGGCGATGGGCCTGGGTGTGGGGCTGCTGGCGGGGGCCATCAACGGCAGCATTATTGCGGTCACCGGGATTCCACCGTTTATTGCCACCCTCGGCATGATGGTCTCGGCCCGTGGCCTGGCGCGTTATTACACCGAAGGCCAGCCGGTGAGCATGCTCTCGGACTCCTACACGGCCATCGGCCACGGCGCGATGCCGGTGGTGATCTTCCTGGTGGTGGCGGTGATCTTCCATATCGCCCTGCGCTACACCAAGTACGGCAAGTACACCTACGCCATCGGCGGCAACATGCAGGCGGCGCGCACCTCTGGGATCAACGTCAAGCGTCACCTGATCATCGTCTACAGCATCGCCGGCCTGCTGGCGGGCCTGGCCGGTGTAGTGGCCTCGGCACGAGCGGCCACCGGGCAGGCGGGCATGGGCATGTCCTATGAGCTGGACGCGATTGCTGCTGCGGTGATCGGCGGCACCAGCCTGGCGGGCGGAGTAGGGCGCATCACCGGCACCGTGATCGGCGCGCTGATCCTCGGGGTGATGGCCAGCGGGTTTACCTTCGTCGGTGTGGATGCCTACATCCAGGACATCATCAAGGGCCTGATCATCGTGGTGGCGGTGGTGATCGACCAGTACCGCAACAAGCGCAAGCTCAAGCGCTAACACGGTCCTCAAGGCTGCATCAATCAATGTGGGAGCTGGCGTGCCTGCGATAGCATCAACTTGGTCTCGCTGACAGACCGAGTCGACTGCATCGCGGGCAAGCCCGGCTCCCACATGAGCGTTTTGCCATCAACGTTTAACCGTTTGTCTTCTATATAGCTCCACAACACTGAATTTCTTGCTATAAACGCACTCCGATGACCGTTCGCCGAGCCCGTCCTGGTGCCTTTGCGGGTTATCTTGGAAAAAATGCCTGTCATTTCAGTTGCTGAGCCCTCAAGTCGGCCTTAGACTGCCGCCCCTCGTAAATTGAGTGCCGGGTGGCGCTTGAAATGGACGGCGCCTTTCCGAGACCTGTACAGGCCTTCCGGAACGCTCCCTTATTCGCCTTGATGCACGTATTTTTTATAGAGAAATCAATGACAAAGGAAAAGTTGCTGGCCATGCCGGCGGATGACTACATGAATGCCGAGCAGCACGCTTTTTTTGAGCAGTTGTTGCAAGACATGAAAGTGGAACACCATGAGCGCATTGAGCAGAACCGCATCGCCATCGAAAGCCTGGACACCCCGGCTGACCCGGCTGACGCTGCTTCTGTCGAAGAAGAGCGCACCTGGCTGGTGAATGCCATCGACCGCGACCAGCGCATGCTGCCGCAACTTGAGCAGGCCCTGGGCCGTATCAAGGAAGATTCCTTCGGCTGGTGCGATGACAGCGGCGAGCCTATCGGCCTCAAGCGCCTGCTGATCAGCCCGACCACCAAGTACTGCATCGAAGCGCAAGAGCGCCACGAGCAAATCGACAAGCACCAGCGTCAAGCCTGATGCCGTCCTTGTAGGAGCGAGCTTGCTCGCGAAGGTCGCTAACGATAACGCGGGAAGCCTGGTACCCAACGGTGCTCTCAGGTTCTTCGCGAGCAAGCTCGCTCCTACATAGATTTCGCCCGTATTACCCCTGTCTATTGATCTGCTGCAAGCCCCCCACTAAAGGCCCATGGATAATGGCCACGTAGTGGCGTTTAATGCAGTCACAATAACGACAAGCAGTGGGGTAACGAAGATGGCTGGAGACGGATCTCTCATAGGCGCGGCAGTGTCACCCCCTGTGGTGACGCGTCAGTTGCCCGGCTGGTTGACGCCGCTCCTGCAAAGTGCCGCCCTGGTGCTGTTGCTGCTGGGCCTGGCGTTCGGCCAACTCTCGATTTACCTGTGCCTGCCGGTGGCCCTGCTGCTGATCTGGCTGCCCCGCCTGAAACATCGCACCGCCAGCACCGTACCGTCCGACACTACCGATGCCATCGGCGAGCTGACCCGCGACCTGTCCTACACCACCAGTCATAACGCATTGTCTGCTGCGGGCGTGGCCTATTCGGTCAAGCAATTGGCGGCCAGGCTGCAATCGCAATTAGGCGCGGCCAGGCAGATTGTCAGCAGTGCCGAAGTGATGATTGACACCGAGAAGGTCACCTCCGAGCTGAGTCGCCAGGCTCTCGGTGCTGCCAGCCAGGCCCATCAGCGCAGCACCGAAGGGCGCGAAGTGCTGGCGCAATCCATCACCCGCATGCACCAGCTCAGCCAGCGTGCCAACGACAGCCGCCACTTGATCGAGGCCTTGAGCCAGCGCAGCGAAGAAATCCAGCGAGTCACTCTGGTGATCCAGTCGATCGCCAGCCAGACCATCCTGTTGGCCCTGAACGCTGCGATTGAGGCCGCGCGGGCCGGTGAGCACGGTCGCGGTTTTGCGGTGGTCGCCGACGAAGTGCGTGGGCTGGCAGGGCGTACGGCCACGGCCACCGACGAGGTCGGAGTGATGGTGGCGGATATCCAGCAGCGTACCGCCCAGGTGGTGGAGCAGATCCGGCAGTTGTCGGCGGATTTGCAGTCCGGTGTAGAACAGGTGGAACACGCCGGTGAGCAATTGGAGAACATTGCTACCCTGGCCGCGGACGTTGAAGGCCAGGTCAATGAAATCGCCCAAGGCACCGACACCAACCGCGCGCAACTCGACAGTCTGTTTCATGCTGTGGAGCAGATGCGTAGCGACTTGACCGTCAGTGACCAGCAAACCCAACAGCTGGCCGCCGCCGCGGTGCAAATGGAAGGGCAGGCCGAAACCATCAGCGAGCGCCTCGCCGAGGTCGGCCTGGACGACTATCACCAGCGCATCTATGACCTGGCCCGGGAAGGAGCCGGCCGGATCGCCGCGCAGTTCGAAGCCGACGTACTGCAGAACCGCATCAGCCTGGATGACCTGTTCGACCGCAGTTACACGCCCATTCCCAACACCCGGCCAAGCAAGTACCACACCCGCTTCGATGGCTACACCGACCAGGTGCTGCCGGCCATCCAGGAAGCGTTGTTGCCCCGTCATGAGGGGTTGGTATTCGCCATCGCCTGCACGCCACAGGGTTATGTGCCGACCCATAACAAGGCGTTTTCCCAGACATTGACCGGCGACGCCCAGGTGGATGCGCTGCAAAACCGTACCAAGCGCAAGTTTGACGACCGTACCGGGATCCGCTGTGGCAGCCACCAGCAGGCGGTGTTGTTGCAAACCTACACCCGCGATACCGGTGAGTTGATGCACGACTTGTCGGTGCCGATCACGGTCAAGGGCAGGCATTGGGGTGGCTTGCGTCTGGGCTATAAACCCGAGGGCCGCTGATTCACCGAGGCGATTGTTGCAGGTTATGCAAGGGAGCTATTCCGGGGATAGCTTTTTCCAGCTGGAGGAAAACCGTAGCATGGCTGACATTGTTAGCCAGCTAACTAATTTTCTGGAGGCTCTCCATGCAAAACAAAGTCGATGTCGCCGTGATGATTGGCAGTGGCGTACCGCCCACCCTGCGCGCGCTGGGGCGCAAGGCGTGTTGGGTGGTACTGCTTAACGGCGAGCAGCGCGGCACGGCGTTCGCCAGCCGCGATGAGGCAGAAGAGTGCAGGGCTGCCTGGGAGGCGTTGTTGCGCCTGGAGCAGTCAGACAGCCTGCATTGAAGCATCAGCGTGGTTGGTGCAGGCGCTGGTTCAGTTCGTCGACCGCGATGGCCCAGACCGCGTCTTCACGCAGTTCATCTTTAAGGAATTGGGCTTGCTGCGGTGACCAGAAATCTGCGTCGATCAGCTTTACGTCATTGGCCAGGGTGTGTTCGCCGATGAAGGCGTCAATCGCCTCCGGGGAAGATTCCAGGCCAAGTTGTTCAAACAGGTCTTCGAGGGTGTAAGTCGGCGCGTCCATATCGTTCTCCATGCAGGCTGATCATCGTATGCATGGGAGGGTTGTTGCGGGTCAGAGTTCGATCGGATTGTCGCGCCGGGTTATCAGGAGGTCAGTGCGCCTGAATCGACTGCGGCTTTAAGGGCTTTGGCGGCATCCTTGGCAGCGGTGTTGGCGGCGTCTATGGTTTTGAACCAGCGGTCCTTTTCTACCTGGTGGGTTGTCACGGTGGTGAGGGGGGGCTTGGCTCGCATCACGATCACGGCTTGAAATTCACCGTCTACTTCCCTGGCTTCGCCATGGATGAAAAATTCGCCTATATCAAATTCCGTCACGTATAGCCTTCCCTTGGAGGTAATTGCGCTGATGAAACCTGAACCCCAAGGGGACAAATCTCAATGGACGGACCAGTATGGCAGTTGTTACGCGCTGGCGGCGCAGTAAAGTCAACCAGATGACGAAACGACAGCGCCGAGTTTCAGCCGTGGGGCGTCTGCAGGATAGCTTCCAGCTGCCTGGCCAGTTCGCACGCCTGACGATGGCCGCTGCGAAAGCCCTTGATTCGCCCGCTGGGCACTTCAACGATATGGAAGAAGTTTCTTCCGGCGGGTATTACCCGATAGAGAACCGAATGCAGGCAACTGTCGTGGGTGTATAGGGAGTAGAATTGACGCTCATCCAGGAAAGATGAACCTGTGTTCGAGGGGATGGCAATCGGTTGAGGTCGTTGCATAATCAGCTCCTGTCGATCGATCTTGCGGACCCGCTTGCAGTATTTCGGGTGGTTTTGACCCGTGTTGCTGTTTTAGTATTGTCGTCAGCATCCGGCGTCCGGTTCCATCCAAAGCATTAGTTTCTGTGTTGGATGTCGGAAAACTGCATTTTATTAAGGGTTATTGTCTGAAGTAGGGCGGTCGGTATTCTCCGGCCGTTGAACCTGTGATTTCCTGCAACGCCTGGCGACCTTGCGTAAGGTGCGTCGGGTACGCCTGTACTAGTCTTATGGCTTTGCAGCGTGGGCCTTCTTCAGTTTTTCAGTGGATTTGTTGTGTGATCGTGCCGTTTCGGCCGTTTTTTGTGCTGCCCGCCTGGGCGGTCAGCACCTTTTTGATGTGGGGGCGTTTCCTTGGCAGTCAGTAATCTGGATATGCACGCGTTGTTCGTGCTGGGTGATTTGCGCGCAAAGTTGGTCAAGCAGTTTCAATCCCGTTTCGTCTACGTCACTGAGCAGACACCTGAAGGTATCTACATCGCCGAGATCGATACCGAGACGGCGCTGGTGGTGGACGACAAGCCGCGTCTTGAACTCAAGGTCGGTGATCATTTTCGCGCAGCGGTATTGCCCAGTCGCGAAGGTGGCAAGTTCGAACTGAAGTTTCGCGATATCAAGTTGACGGTGTATGGCCTGGGCGACTACGCCTTTGTTTCCTCGGCCGAAGGCCAGGGCATCGTATTCAAGGAAGGCCACAGTGTGATGTTGGTGTTCGCCGCCCATGAGCAGCTGGTTGAAGGCCTGACCAAGACCCTCAAGGCTGTCACCGGCAAGGCTGCCAAGTGGCGCAAGGGTGAGCTGGTGACCTTCAAGGCCAGCGAGTAATGAGCCAGGGTAGGGCGCAGTTCCACGAGCAGCACTTGCTCGATGCCCAGGCCGTGGCGGCGCAGCTGCTTGCCCGCAAGTCCGAGTTGCAGGGCGCCTGGTTGAGTTGGGTGGCCGGCCAGTTATATGAACTCAAGCCCGCCGAGTACGCCAGCATGGTGCGCCGCGAGCTGCAGCGCCTGAACAATCCGCCGTAAATACCAGCACCCTGCCATGTTCGCCGGAACCTCTACTACAGTTGAGTTGACTTAAGTATTCAGAGGCTTCGCGGTGTTACAGCAAAGCCGTTCGCTATTGCTGTAAGGCATGAGGTGTAAAGCATGAAAGGAATTCGAGCACTGTTGGCAGCCTCACTGACGACCCTGAGTCTGTCGGTGGCGTCGCTGCCTGTATCGGCAGCCCAGGCGCCGATCCATTTCGCGGACCTGAACTGGGAAAGCGGCAGCCTGATCACCGAGGTGCTGCGGGTGATTGTCGAAAAGGGCTATGACTTGCCCACCGACACCTTGCCCGGCACCACCATCACCCTGGAAACCGCCCTGGCAAAAAACGACATCCAGGTGATCGGCGAAGAATGGGCAGGCCGCAGCCCGGTGTGGGTCAAGGCCGAGGCTGAGGGCAAAGTGGTGGGCCTGGGGGATATCGTCAAGGGCGCTACCGAAGGCTGGTGGGTGCCGGAATACGTAGTCAAGGGCGACCCGGCCAAAGGCATCAAGCCCCTGGCGCCGGAACTGCGCAGCGTGAAAGACCTGGCGCGCTACAAGGATGTGTTCAAGGACCCCGAGGCACCGACCAAGGGCCGCTTCCTCAACAGCCCGATTGGCTGGACCTCGGAAGTGGTCAACAAGCAAAAGCTCAAGGCCTATGGGCTTGACGACAGCTACGTGAATTTCCGCAGCGGGTCGGGTGCGGCGCTGGACGCCGAGATTGCCTCGTCGATCCGCCGGGGCAAGCCGGTGCTGTTCTATTACTGGTCACCCACGCCATTGATGGGGCGCTACAAGCTGATCCAGCTGGAAGAGCCGCCGTTTGACGCCGAGGCGTGGAAGACCCTGACGGATGCGGATAATCCTGATCCGAAACCCACCCGTTCACTGGCCTCCAAGCTGAGCATTGGTGTGTCTACTCCATTCCAGAAGGAACATCCGCAGATTGCTGAATTCTTTGCCAAGGTCGACTTTCCCATAGAGCCTTTGAACAAGGCGCTGGCCGAAATGAGCGAGAAGCACAGCCAGCCACGTGAAGTCGCCCAGGCGTTCCTCAAGGATCACCCGCAGATCTGGAAGGCGTGGTTGACTGAGGATGTGGCGCAGAAGGTAGAGGCCAGCCTGAAGTAGCCCCTCAATAGTCCTGACTGGCACGGACTAAATGTGGGAGCTGGCTTGCCTGCGATGCCGGCACCTCGGTTTGACTGACAGACCGAGTTGCTGGCATCGCGGGCAAGCCCGGCTCCCACATGGACCCTGTTCCAGCCTTAGAACTTCGTCTGCACCGCCAGCTCGAACGTCCTCGGCGATCCGAGGTAATACGCTGGCGACACATGGGCAAACTCGGCATACACCTCATTGGTCAGGTTGCGCACCCGGCCCGTCACGGAGGTGTGTTGATCCACCTTGTAGGTCAAAAACGTCCCGAACAAGGTATACGCCGGCACCGTCAGGGTGTTGGCATTATCGGCATACACCGACGCCACATACCGTGCATCCACACCCCCTTGCCAATCCTCCGCAAAGTCATAGGTCAGCCACAGATTGCCCACCTGCTTGGGCACATTGGTCGGCGTATTGCCCTTGCGTGATACCACGGCACCACTGGCGGTTTTCTCGTTGAAGTCCTCGTACTCGGCATCGACCCAGGCGTAGTTGCCCTCCAGCAATAGCTTGGGCGTGACCCGCAACGAACTGGCCAGTTCGATACCCTTGGACGACTGCGCGCCCACCGGAATGCTGTTGGTCGGGTCCTGCGGGTCGGTGACGGCGAAGTCCTTGCGCTCGATCCGGTAGGCGGCGACGGTGGCCGAGCCGCGACCGTCCAGGTAGTCGAACTTGCTGCCCACTTCCCACTGCTTGCCGGTGGACACGTCGAACACCTGGGTGGTGCTGCTCGGCTGTTCGGCGGCGGTGCTGTATTGCACATAGACATTGGCTTGGGGAATGAACTGATAGGTCAAGCCAATGCGCCCGGTCACCGGCTCCCAGCTGCGTTTGACGTGCCGGGGATTGCTGGCGGTGATGTCTCGGTGATTGGTCACCTCAAGGTCAATCGCGTCATAGCGCAGGCCGGTGAGCAGCGACAGTTTGTCGGTCAGCCCCAGGCGATTTTCGACGAACAGCGCCTTGGTGGTAACGGCGTTGGTCTTGTCCGGATCGAAGCCGGGCTTGGTGCCGGGAAGGTCATAGAAATGCCCCGGATCGTAGTTGTTCGGGTCCACCGTGTTTTTGCCCGGTACGTTCAGTGGGTTGCTGGTGGTGCTGTTGACCTTGTACTCAATTCCACCGGACCAGGTGGTGCTCAAACCGAAGAATGTGTCGTCATGGCGCAGCTCGAACTGGTTGCCATTCTGCTCGCCCTGATGCCGCACCTGATAGGCCGTCGAGCGATTCACCGCGCTGTTATCCGCGTTGTATTGGTAGGTTTCCAGGTTGCGATAGTCGCGCTGGCTGTCGAGGTGATAGAGGGTGTTTTTCAGGGTGGTGCTGTCGTTGATCCGGTAGTCGATGATCGATCGGACCCAGATCGTGCGTTGCTCATAACGGCCGTCGGCCACGTTGTAGTTGTTGAAGCGGTTGTGCTTGTCGATCTTCAACTCGCCCGACTTCGGGTTGAGCACCGGCGTGCCCCAGTAGGGACTGTCTTCGTGTTCGTCCTGATACTCCAGCGCCAGGGTGTGGGACAGGTTTGGCGTGAAATCACTCAACAGGGAGAACGCCACGCTCCAGGCATCGCGCTGTTGGCGATCGATATAGGTGTGGTTGGTGTTGCGGCTCACGTCCAGGCGCGCGTAATGCTGGACCTCGGCACCCGGTTCGGTCAGCGCATGGTTCAGGCCGAAGGCCATCCCGGCGGTGTCGTAGCTGCCATACGTCAGTTGCCCTTCGGCGGCTTGTTCCTCGCGGGTGGCGAGCTTGGTCACGTAGTTCAGCGAACCACCAACGGAACCGGCGCCGTTGATCAGGGAGGAGGGGCCGCCGACCAGTTCGACCCGGTCATAGATCCACGCATCCACCGGGCGCGCCAGGCCGCCGGACACGGCGACGCCATTGAACATCTGGGTAATCTGGCTGCTGGTAAAACCCCGATAGGAAATGAAGCCGCCAAACCCCGGCGGCGCACTGGCGTTGACCCCGGGCAGGGTATTGGCCGCGTCCTGGAAGGTCTTGGCGCCTCGGCGTTCGATGTCGTTGCGATTGGCAATGGCGATGGACGCCGGGGTTTCCCGCACGCTCAGCCCGAGGCGCGAGGCCATGCCGCTGGATTGGTCCAGGGCCAGGCCGGGTTCGCCGGTTTGCTCGCCATCAATGGTGGTCGGTGCCAGCTCAATCGCCCAGGCGCTGACAGGCAGGCAGCCGAACAGGCCCGCCAAAAGGGGTAAATGTTTCATGGTTGAATCCTGAAAAACATGGCTTGAAAACAACCCACGGCCGTCCGTACTCCCAAAGGAGACAGCAGCATGGGCAAATCAAAAAAGCGCAGGTATCAGGCGAAGGCGGGTGGGGCGCGCGGATTAGCCGCAGGCCAGGTGAAGCGGGCAGGAATGTCGGCGCTGGCAACGATTGCCGGCGGCGGCGCATGGGGTTGCGGCAGCACGGCCACATTGAGGCTGGAGTTGAGCGCCGGGCCCATGCCCCCCGTGGAGCACAGCGGGCAACCGAAGGCTTTCGAGAGCGTGGGCAGGGATTCATCGGTGGACTTGTAAGGCGCCGGCGCCTGGGTGCGCGGGTCTACCGTACAGAACTGGCCGCCGATGCCGTTGAGCTGCATCCCGACCATTTGCCCGTGGCCAATGCTGCAGGCGAACACATTGAACAGGACGCAGCAGTAGAGCATCCAGGCAATGAGCGAGCGGTCGGTACGGGCGAGTTTCATGGGGCGGCACTTTACCATCAGCCGCCGACGAATTGCCTGCAAAAAATCTCAAGAGGTCTATCCTCTTCCGGACTTTTCCAAGGATATCCAGCCATGAGCTTTTTAGTCGCGCGATGGATCGTCGGGGTGTTCGGCTTTATCAGCCTGGTGCATTTGTACTGGGCGGCCGGTGGCAAATTGGGGGTTGCCGCGGCGATTCCGCAGCTGCCGGGTGAATTCGCCAGTGGGCCACGGCCGGCGTTCAAGCCGTCGGCGCTGGGCACGCTGCTGGTGGGTGTGGGGCTGGTGGCGATTGCGGTGCTGGTGTGTTTGCGGGCCGGGCTGTATTTCGAACCGGTGTCCAACCATGCCTTGCAATGGGGCATCAGTGCGGTGGCACTGGTGATGTTTGCCCGGGCGATTGGGGATTCGGAGCTGGTGGGTTTTTTCAAGAAGGTGGGTGGGTCGCGGTTTGCGCGGCTGGATACGTTTTTTTATTCGCCGTTGTGTCTGGTGTTGGGGGCGGGGTTGTTGGTGGTGGCGTGGAGTTGAGGGGGAGTGTTTCCCGCGAAAGAGTGAGTTTACGCTGTATAAACTCATATGCTCGCCTGGTGACAGTTGGTCAGGGGGCGAGCCGGGTCAAGGATTCAGGAAGTATAGGTTGGACATGGAATCAGTGATTCTTTGCGCTTTTCCTTGCGCTACATAGTTATTGAATTCTCGTTCGAGTGTGTTTTGGTTAGTGTACTTTTTGTACCTGTGTGGTACTTCGCATGCGTATATGTAAAGCCGCCACGGATCGAAGCCATCCACCCTTTCGTTGGGGCCGTAGTCGAAATCGATACAGACTCCGGAAAAATCGACTCTGCAGCCAATCCCGTGTAGTTCGTAGGAGATGTTGTCAGTGATCCTCCCGCGTTGCGGGATTTGATTGCTGCGCCAAAGCCGGAGAATGTTTTTTGTGCCGAATGTTTGTTCAAGTAAGTCTGTCGCTTTTTTTACTTGATATATATATTCACGGATCAAACTCTCTAGGTTGTTCTTTTTCATCTTCTCGGCCTTTCCAATCTATCAAGTCCAACAGCATTCGAAGCGTTTATTACGTCATCTTTGCTTTTGAGCGTTCCCTTATGGCTATTTAGGTTCTCGATCAATTTTATGGTGACTGGCGTATTTGCCCGTCTTGCCGCTGATGCCCGGTGGTGGCCGTCGATAATATAGCGCTGCCCGTTCACCTCGACCACGTCGATTGGCTCATTTGTGTCGTAACCCTTGCTCCGCATGCTGAGGGAGATTTCGTCAACTCGCTTGGTTGATTTTTTTCCCTCGATGCTATGTGTTCGATTCAAGCTTTCCACGTCAACTCCGCTAATAACCGGCGGCGAAGGTATACCTTCATCGGCTTTTGCTTTGCTAGCAGGGTCGTTATCAAAGGCTTTCGGCTTACATCCATCCCCACCCGGACAAGTATTCAACCCCAGCGGATCAACCCACCCCGTCGGGTTTGGAGCGTACTGATAGCCGTTCAGTCCACCCGCCAGTTTCACGGGATCAGGCGTCAGGTAACGGCCAACATCCGGATTGTAGTAGCGATGTCGGTTGTAGTGCAGCCCGCTTTCCGGGTCGAAGTATTGGCCCTGGAAGCGCAGCGGGTTGGTGACGGTGTTGACGTCGAGCTTCGCGATTTGGCCGTAGGCGCGGTAGTGGGCAGACCACACGATTTCGCCATCGGGTGTGGTGAGTTCCTGCGGGGTGCCGAGGTGGTCGAGTTGGTAGTGGAAGGGTTTTACGTCTTCCGGGCCGTAGCCTTTCAGCAGTGCTAACGGGCGGAAGCTGTTGGGTTCGTAGATATAGCTTTGGTGATGATCAGCGCTGTGCTCGGCGATCAGGGTGTCGCCTTGCCAGAAAAACTCGGTGGTTTGGCCTTTTATCGTTTTGGCGATACGCCGACCAAACGGGTCATAGCGATAGCTGGCCTGGGTGCCGTCCGGTTGGGTGACTCCGATCAGGCGGTGCTGACAGTCGTAGCGGTATTCGGTGACCAGCTGCTGGGCACGGCCCCGGCGTTCGCTCAGGAGATTGCCAAAGGCGTCGTAGTCGTAATGACGGTCGCCTTGCATCAACAGGCGGTTGCCTTTGACTACGCTGGGGCCAACGCGGTCCTGCATCAGCAGGTTGCCCGCCGGGTCGTGGACGAAGCGTTCCTGCAGGTCGTGCGAGTGGTCGGCGCGGGTCAGGCGGTCGAGCGGGTCGTAGTGGTAATCGTGCTGGCCTTTGCGGGTGTCGAGGATGCGGGTCAGGTTGCCGCGTTTGTCGTAGTCGTATTGGCGGCGTTGGTGGCGTTGTTCCTGTTGGGTGATGGCGTGGGCGTGCAGCCGGCCCTGGTCGTCGTAGTGGTAGTGACTTAGGAGCTGGCCTTGCTGGCGCTGGTGTTCGCGGCCGGACTTGAACAGGTGCGAGGTGAGCGGGTTGCCATTCAGCGCGATGGTGGCAAGGTCGCCGCCTTTGTCGTGATGGAAGGTGAGGCGGTTGTTGTCGGGCAGGCGCAGATAGTTGAGCTGCCCGCATTCGTCGTAGCCATAGCGCAAGGTGCCCCAGCCCTGATGTTCGGCGGTGAGGCGGTTTTGCACGTCGTATTCGTAGTGGAGCGGCCAATGACCATCATCGACGCTGAGGAGATTGCCGAGGCGATCGTAGGTGTAATCGACAATGCTGCGGTCGGGCAGGGTTTTTCGTACAAGGCGACCGGCGCCGTCTCGCTGATAGCCAGTAACCAGCTGACTACCATCGTCACCGTATTCTGTCTTTTCCAGCAGATGTCCGGCGAGGTCATAAACATAGGCGGTGCGGCGCCCATCAAACCCGATTTCCTGCTGGATCAGGCCGTTGGCGTGATAGTCGAGCCGATAGGTTTCGCCGACTTCGTTTTCAATCTCAGTCAGTAACAACCGGGCATTGTCGTAACGGTATTTGAGCTGTGTGCCGTCGGGATTAATCCGACGGCTGATCAGGTGCAAACCGTCTGCATACTCATAGCGAGTAACCCGACCCAGCTCATCGCGCTCGGCAGTGATTTTTCCGTACGGGTTGTAGCTGAATTCGCGAGTGGCACCACCGGGCTGAATCACCTTCAGCAAACGCCCTACGGCGTCCCACTGATACTGGGTCAGCGCACTGTGCTCATCCACACAGGCCACCTGCCGGCCCAGGTCGTTGTAGCGATAACGCCGCACACCGCCACTCGCCAGCTTCTCCTCGATAAGCTGGCCACGTTCATTCCAGATAAATCGCTGACTGCTGTTGTCCGGGTGCCAGACGCCGGAGAGTTTTCCGTGTTTGGTGTAGGTGTATTCGGTGTAGTTACCGTCCGGATCGGTCTTGCGGGTGATATCGCCTTGATCGTTACGCAGATATTTCCAGACGGCGTCACCACGCCGCACAACCCGCACGAAACCGTTGTCATGCTCGTAGGACGTGGGCGCATCATCCCCGGGAAACAGCGCAATCAACCGACCGGCTTCGTCGTACTGATACGCCGTCACCGCGCCGAGCGGATCCTGCTCGACTGTCAGCCGGCCTTTGTCATCGTAGGATTTGAAGTGCTCGGCACCGTCCGGATCAATCCGTTGCACCAGCCGCGCGCGCTGGTCGTGGACGTAGACTTCCTGGCTGCCATCGGCGTTGTGCACGGTGACGCTGCCGTTGTCGTCCCAGGCGTACCGCGTGTCCATCTGGGAGAAGCTGGCCCAGTGGCGGATACACCTTGCAGATTTACCGGACCGTTCCCACTCCCAGAAGAAACTCGCCCCACCGGCCAGTTGCCGCTCCAGAATCACCTGCTGATCGTCGTACCGATAACGTTCGCTTTCGCCTACAGCGTTGGTCGCCTCAACCAACCGCCAAGCGTCGTCGTACGTGTAGGAAACAACGTTCTGCTCGGTAACCCAGTCCAGTTCCCGCTGCACCTGATAGTCGACGGCAACGATATGCCCGCGGTCATACCGCAACAGCAATCCTTGGCCGACGTGGTTATCAATCCGCTGAATCCGCCCGGAGTAGTCTCGGGAAATACGCAGCCGGTTGTCGTACGCGTCGCTGATCGACGTCAGTACACCGTCACGGAAGTGGTAGAAAAGGGACGCCTGAGACAGCACCAACTCATCAGGCAAAGCGCCCAGATAAATCCCTGCTTCCGCCAGGCTATTGGTGATGGCCGGTCGCGCAGAAGAGGGCAGGGGAAACGTAGTGCTGCGGTTTTCGTGATCGGTCCAGATCACCGACTCGCCGCTAATCACCAACCGTTGAGCCAGCGCATGACTCCAGCCAAACCCCAACCCGCAATCCACTTCCACCGCACTGCTGCGATACAACCGCGTCCAGGCAAAGGGCAGCACGCCATCCAACGATCCGTCGGTGAGGGTCAGCAGCTCCTCACCGGTAACCATCGACACCGGGCAGCCATTGGTTGTGGTCTTGTCTGCGGGAGCGGCCGCATCTCCTCCAGGGTTCTTGGCAGAGGCGGGCACATCATCCACAAGCTCCTGCTTCACCAGCGCCGTGCGCGCCGTCTTCGGCTCCCGCACCAGAGCCGCCGGATTCGAAACCTGATCTGGACCCACCTTCAACGGCACCGCCGCTGCCTTCACTGGCACCGCATGACTCTGAAGCACCACCGGCTTAAGCACTTCGGCATGCCCATCCATCCGGGCCGTGCCGCCCAGCGTGGCCATCTGCTCCAGCCATTCCCGTGCCCGCTCGGACTTGACCTTGCCCAGCACCTGCGCACCCAGGCGTACGGCCACACCCATGCCGCCGGTGGCCCATAGCAACAGCAGGTTGAGCAAGACTTCGGTGGTGATTTCCCCCAGCAACTCAAACATGTAATGCGGCGGCAGCATGCGCATCCAACTGACCATCGCGGACAGGTAGATAAACAGCAGCGGCTCATCGCTGAGGATCAACAACCCTTTGGCAATTGCCTCATTACTGAGCTTCAGCAGCGCCGCAAGCTCGGCCTGGGAGATGTACTGCAGCAGCTTTTCGCTGTTGGGCTTGATGTCTGCTAACCATTGGTACAGTTGCGCAATACCGTCCCAAAGACCGTAAAGCACGTTGCCAAACCCTTGCGCATAGGCCACTTGCAGCGAGGTATACCGATCGACATAACCGGCCTTGGAATAGCTCTCCCATATCGGCTTGAACGTGCTCGTCCACTCGCCACGCAGGCGACCTTCCAGCAAGCTGATCCCGGACTGATAGGAGGCATACAGCGCCTTGATGTGGTCCTTGGAAACGTTGGGATAAAAGCTGACCCGGTACTGCCGGTCGACGGTGCACTCGGTGACTTCGAGAATGCCGCTGGGGCCGATGGTTTTATGGAGGGGGTCGCCGAGCGGGCCACCGTCTTGCGCGATTTCCTGGAGCATCACGGGCGTATTGCCGATGGGCACGAACCGTGTGCTCTGGAACATGTGCACCAGGGTCAACGGTGAGTTGGCCTTGCAGGTCGCGACGGTGCTGCTGGGATACAGAGAACGGGTGATGGGCGCGACCAGCGACACCTCATCGCCGACCTTGAACACCTGCTCGACATCCAGTGCCGAAAAGCTCCAGAAGCTCTCGGCCCATGCGTCGTAGGTGTTCAGGCAGTGTGTGAAGTCGTTGAGAACCGCATTGACGTCGCGCGTCTTCGGGTCCATCGCCGCCACGACGAAAAAGCCAATGGCGGGAATCAAGAGGCAGCCCCACCGGGCAGAGCAGTAATCGAAAAAGACATCGGCGTTCCCTCGCGCTGTGTGATCAGGCGAGGGACTTTGCAGAGGTTTGTGAGAGAAAGAAGTCAGAGCTATCCACTGCTACTGATAGGACGTTTCGCCAAATCCCCGGCTAAACCGGCCCGTTTTCGTAAGCCAAATCTCTGACAAAAATAAATCCCACAAAACCCACATACACAACAAATCCAACTTGACAGCCGCCATTCCCTTGGCATCTATTGACGTACCCGCTGGACCATTTCGCAGATGTCCCAGGATGCTCAATGAAGACTGATACCTCACTCACCGATATGCCCAGCGTCCTGCAGGCAGCCGAACGCATCCGCCAAGGCACACTCACTCCCGTGCAACTGGTGGAGCAAAGCCTCGAATCCATCAAAACCCACAATCCCACACTGAACGCGTTTGGCGACGTCTACACCGAATCCGCACTTGAGCAGGCCCATGCCATGACGGCGGCCGCCGAGGCCGGGCAGATAAAAGGCCCGCTCCACGGCATCCCCTTCGGCATCAAGGACCTGTTCTCCACCGCCAACCTGCGCACCACCCGTGGCTCGCTCACTGGGCTGGATAACGTCCCCACACAAGACGCCCCGATCATCCGCCGTCTCAAAGACGCCGGCGCGATCATCCTCGGCAAGACCGCCACCACCGAATTCGGCTGGACCGGCGCCAGTACCTCCCGCGTCTTCGGCAACGGTCGCAACCCGTGGAACCCGCAACTCACCAGCGGCGGTTCCAGCTCCGGCTCGGCCATTGCCGTGGCGGTGCGGATGGTCCCGGCCACGCTGGGCTCCGACGGCGGCGGTTCGGTGCGTATTCCGGGCGCCTTCTGCGGTGCATTTGCCCTTAAAGGCTCCCTGGGGCGAATCCCCACCTGGCCCTGGTCCGCCACGGAGATGCTCAGCCACGCCGGGCCGATCACGCGCACCGTGCGCGACAGCGCGTTGCTCTTCGATATCCTCTCCGGCCCCGACCCGCTGGACCACCAGGCCTTGCCCGCGCCCACCGAGTCCTACCTGGCGCGCTGCGACCAGCCGCTGGGCCCTTTGCGCGTGGCGTACTGCCCGACCTTGTTCGATACACCCGTGGACCCGGTCATCGCCGCCACCGTCGAAGCGGCGGTGCATTACCTCGCAGATGAGCTGCCGGTCACTGTCACCACCATGACCCTGGACTGGCAAGACCCGCTCTCCACCTTCGAAACCCTGTGGGTCGGCGGGCGCGGGATTGCCTACGGTAAATCCCTGGCCGATCGCCTCGACCAACTGGACCCAGGTTTTGCCGCGCTGATCAAGCGTTCCGCCGATTACGATCTGGCGGCTTACCTCAAGGCCGTGCAGCAACGTGCACTGTTCGCCAATCAGGTACACGCCTTGTTTAATGAATACGACGTGTTGTTGATGCCGACGATGCCGATCCTGCCGTTCGCCGCCGATCGCGTGGCCCCGCAAGGTTGGCCAGGCGAGGAGGGTGCAGTGCCGTGGGCGCGCTGGACGCCGTTTACCTACCCGTTCAATATCACCGGCAACCCCGCCGCCAGCCTGCCCTGTGGTTTCAGCCCGAGCGGTTTGCCGATTGGCTTGCAGGTGATCGGCCCGCGGTTTGCCGACGCCCAGGTGCTGCAATTCTGCGCAGCCGTGGAAGCGATCGCACCCTGGGATCAGCACCTTCCCCCGCTGCTGTATCCCTGATTGATTGCACCCGGAGTGGGCTCGATAGAAGCCTGCCCGTGATAAACGCTTTGTGTTGTCCTGCCCTTTCACACCCCGATGAGTGAGAGGTACCCGTGACCCTGTCCATGGCCGTATTACGCTCTATGCTCCCTGCTGGACCGGCGTGTGCCGCTTCTCGCCGTGGGGCGCGCAATACCGGCCGCCTGAACCTGCCCTGGAATACCTCTTTTATGCTCAACCAGCCACGTCTCGACGAAATCATGCTCCTGCTCACCCAACACCAGCGCGTCAAGGCGTCGGACCTGGCGCAGACGCTGTTCGTCTCCGAAGAAACCATCCGCCGCGACTTCAAGTACCTGGAAGAAGCCGGCAAGCTGCGGCGCATCCACGGTGGCGCGATCCTGCCGCGGCTCAACGAAGAGCAACCGCTGCAAGTGCGCAGCCGCATCAAGCCCCAGGCCAAGACGCGCATCGCGGTGTGTGCGGCGAAGCTGGTGAGCGAAGGCATGGTGCTGTTTCTCGACACCGGCACCTCGACCCTGGCCCTGGCCCAGCAACTGATCGGGTTCAGCCAGTTGCGCATCATCACCAACTCCCTGGACATCGCCCGCCTGATCACCGAACAAAGCGCCAACCAGGTGCTGGTGGTGCCCGGCGATGTACGCCGTAACGACAACGCGCTGATTGGCGCCCACACCCTGGAATTCGTCCGACAGTTCCACTACGACATTGCCTTCATGGGCATCGGCGCCGTCGACCTGGAACTGGGGTTCATGGACTACCAGGAACCCGAGGCGCTGCTGCGCCGGGAACTGACCAAACACAGCCTGCGCAGCGTAATCCTGGCCGACGACGCCAAATTCGGCCACCGCACGTTCATCAATACGCTGCCATTCAGCGCCATTACGACCCTGGTTACCAATCGTGCGCCGTCCGACGATTTTGCGACCCGCCTGGAGCAAGCCCATGTCGACATCCTTTACCCCTGAGTTACTGGCGCCCAGTGAACAGGACCTTGAAACCTTCGAGGCGCTGTTTCGCGACTCTTCAGCTATCGGAGCGACCAAGGCCGGTGGGCTGCACCGCCTGGCAGCGTCGGCCGAGGACGGCGCCGTACGCGACCTGTTCGCCGCCTGGCTGACCGAGCGTGGCTTTGAAGTGCGGGTGGATGCAGTGGGTAATATGTTCGGCTTGATTACCTTCAATCCAGACGCGCCCTACGTGCTGTGTGGCTCACACCTGGACAGCCAGCCCAGCGCCGGGCGTTTCGATGGTGTCTATGGCGTGCTGGCCGGCGCGGTCGCGGTGGCGAGCCTGGCCCGCCAATTGCGCGAACGCGGCGAAGTACCGGCGTGCAACCTGGCGGTGGTGAACTGGACCAACGAGGAGGGCGCACGCTTCCAGCCCAGCCTGATCGGCAGCAGCGTGTTCACCGGCGACCTGGCCCTGCAAGACGCCTGGGCGTGCCGCGATGGCGACGGCATCAGCCTCAAGCATGCGCTGCAACAGATTGGTTATTTGGGAGAGGGCCGGGTCGAGCTGGACGTGGCCGGTTATGTGGAGATCCACGTTGAACAAGGCGACGGCCTTGAGCGCGACGGCCTGGCCATCGGCGTGGTTCGCGACACTTGGGCCGCCCTCAAGCAACGGATTCGGTTTATCGGCGAACAGAACCACACCGGCCCCACACCCATGGCTGCGCGCAAGGACGCCTTGCTGGCCGCCGCCCATGGGATCATCGCGGTGCGGGCCGAGGCCGACCTGCACGGCACGCAACTGCACAGCTCGGTGGGGCGCCTGGAGATCTACCCCAACTCTCCGAACGTGGTGCCCTCCAGCGTGACACTGCACGTCGAGTACCGTTCGCCAGACACCGAGTTACTGGCAGCCGCCGGCGCGCGCCTGGACGCCGCGCTCAAGGCCACGGCCACCGCCACGGCGACGGACTACACCATCGAAAGCCGCGCCCTGCGTGAGCCGACTCATCTGCACCATGGCTTTTCCGAGTTGGCCTACAGCGTCGGCCAGCAACTGGGTTTGCCCATCGGCAACAGCGTCACCGTTTCAGGCCACGACGCCATCAGCCTGAGCCGGCATTACCCGGTGTGCCTGCTGTTTATTCCGAGCAGCAATGGCGTGTCCCATAACGAAGCGGAGTTCACCAGCGAGCAGGACATGCGCAACGGTTTGCACATGCTGACTGCGTTGCTGCACCGCGCCTGTTCCACCCCCAACGCCTACCGCTGAGGTCTGCCATGTCGAGTCGTTTGCAAGCTAAGTCACGGCTGCTGGGCGCCCTGGAGGCGGCCGGTTTGTCCGCCCATGTGGTGGTCGAAGAGGGCACCGCCGGGATTGCCTCGCCGGTTCGGCTGGCCACCGAGTGGGCCGGTTATACCGTCACCGCCCCGTGGGGCCAGTGTTACGCCAAGGTCTTGCATGACGACATGCGCGCGCTGATCGACATCGAACGCACCGCCCGCGCCACACAACTGGCGGCCGATTGCGACGTGACGCCGGGCGTGCGTCTGGTGGATGCAGCCGCCGGTGTGTTGCTGCTGGATGCGTTGCCCGCCAGTGAATGGCGCTGGGCCCGCCTCGACGAATTGATGCAGCCCCAGCGCCTGCAGGCGCTCTGGGCCCTGAAGAAACAACTGCACGCCGGCACTTCCCCGGGTTTCAACCGCTCGCCGCTGCAAGACATTCAGCACCTGCGCGAGTTGTGCGTGCGCTACAGCGTGGGCTTGCCCCTCGACCACGCCTGGATCAGCACCTGCATTGACCTGGCCTGGACTTCCCTGCAGCTGAGCGCCAGCGCGTCGGTGCCGCTGCACGGCGACGGCGTGGCCAGCAACGTGATGATTGGCCCGGAGGGCGCCTTGCAACTGATCGACTTCGACTACGGCGGCTGCGGTGACCCCTGGTACGACGTGGCCATCAGCCTTAACGAGCTGTATGTCTTCGAAAGCGACTGGCGTGAAGGCATCACTGCCTGGGCCGGCCAATGCCGCGAAAGCGACTACGCCCGTTGCCGCCTCTATGCCCTGATCAACGATTGGTACTGGACCCTCTGGGGCCTGTGGGTCGGCGCCACCTCGGTGCGGCCGCTGGAGTTCTCCAAGGTGGGGCAGTGGACGCTGTTGCGCTGCCGCCAGAGTCTGCAAGACCCACGGTTTGAAAGTTGGCTACGTCAGGTACAGGAGGGGCAGGCATGAAAGCGTTAGGTGAGGCGTGTACGCCACAAGAGTGTCAGCTGGAGGCGGCGGTGCGCGGGGTCGCCAGTTGGGGCGGCAGCGGAATTCGTTATGAGCCGGTCAGCGGCGGGATTTCCAACACCAACTGGCGGGTGGAAGTGGCCGGCATCGATACGGCGTATTTCTTCAAGGTGCCCGGTGTGGGCACCGAGATGTTTATCGACCGCCGCACCGCCCACGACGCCAGCCTCAAGGCGGCGCAAACCGGCTACGGCGCGCCGGTGTTTGCCTTCCTTGAGGAATTCGGCGTGGAAGTCTTCGAATTCATGGAAGGCTGGCGCGCCTCGTCCAACCACGACTTCCTCGACCGCGACGTGCGCCACAACGCACTGCACGCCCTCAAGGCCTTTAACGACCAGCCGCCACTGGTGCAGACCAAAACCGTGTTCGACATGATCGCCGAGCACCAGCGCCAGGTGGAGCAACTCAACGGCTGCAAACCCGCCGACGACGCCTGGCTGCGCCGCCAATGCGATCGCGCGCGGGGTGTGCTGCAAGCCTCCGGCATCGATCTGGCGCCGTGCATGAACGACACCCTGGCGGGTAACTTCATGCTCAACGACCGTCGGCAGATTCGCCTGGTGGACTTCGAATACGCCTCCAACAACGACCGGCATTACGAACTGGCGCTGTGGTTCGGCGAGATGTTTTTTACCGACGAGATGGAGCTGGCCCTGATCGAAGACTACTTCGGCCAGGTTACCCCGCAGAACCTGGCGCGCATCAAGTTGCACAAGGCTCTGGCGGACATCAAATGGTCGACCTGGGCGATGGTGCAGCACGCGGTGTCGCAGCTGGATTTCGACTTCTACAAATACGGCACGTGGAAGCACATGCGGGCCCGCAGCATCATCAACGATTCGCAATGGGAAACCTGGCTAAGACAGGCTTGAGCCTGCGCCATAACAATAACGACGACACCTCAGGTTCCGCCTTTGGCGCTGGTTTGCGCTGACGTTTCACTGCTTGATTTTTTGTTTGATCACATAACAAACCGATCCAGAAATTCAAGGAGCACCCGACTCATGAAATCCGATACCGCACCACCCGGACGCCTGAAAAGCCAAATCTTCGGCGTGTACTTTTTCCTGTTGCTGATGCTCGCTTTATTCCCGCCGTTCTATTTGAGCGTGAGCGGCAGTACCGCGTTGGTACTGGGCATTCCGTTGCCGATCTTCTACTGGATCGCCATTGCCGTCCTTGCAGGCCTGGGCCTGTGGGCGCTGTACGTCGCCGAGCTGAAAGCCGGCGAAATACCCGAAGAGGGGGATGCGCAATGATCAGCACCACCAGCGATGCCAACCTCTTTATCACCTTTGGCGTGATCGGCCTGTTCCTGGCCGGGATGATCGCCGTGCTCTACGCCACCAACCGTGAGAGCACGAGCTTTTCCGATTACGCCGTAGGCGGGCGTTCCTATGGGCCGTGGTACATCGCGATGTGTTACACCAACTCCTGGTGGCCGGGCTCGACCTTTACCGCGTTTTTCGCCCTGACCATCGGCGGCGCCCTGGGCTTCTACGGCATGGTCTACGCCACCCTCGGCGTCACCGCGATGTACCTGATGGCGCGCCGCGCCTGGACCTGGGGCCAGCGCTTCAACCTGCGCACCCAGCCAGACCTGCTTGGCATGCGCTTCAACAGCCCGGTGGTCAAGCGGGTGGCCTCGATCATCGGCATCATCTCGGTATTCCCGTGGGTGGTGATGGGCATCCAGGCCTTGGCGATGCTGTTCCAGTTCGCCAGTTTCGGCCGCTGGGGCGTCACCACCTGCCTGATCGCCGGCGTGGTGGTGGTGCTGGTGCGCCAGTACTGGACCGTGAGCATGGGCATGCGCGGGCTGATCATGACCGACATGTTCCAGGGCCTGATTGCCTACGTGCTGTGCGCGGCGCTGTGTGTGTTCCTGCTGTTCGGCGACCAGGCGTCGTTCTCCAACCTGTCGCACCTGCCGGCCAAGATGTTGCTGATTCCCGGCGCCAGCGGCACCGGTTATGGCCCGTTGTACATGTTCAGCCTGATCTTCACCGGGGTGATCGGTTCGATGTGCTGGCCCATGAGTTTCCAGCGCATCTACACCGCCAGCGGGGTCAAGGCGGTGAAGAAAGGCACGCTGTATACGATCCTGTTGGTGGGTGGTTTCTACGGCATCCTGATGCTGTTTGCCGCAGCCATCAGCCAGGACCCGAACGTGATCGCGCATCCGCAACAAGGCTGGTTCCTGTCGCTGTTCGACATCGGCGGGCCGTGGATGCTGGCACTGGCGATCGTCATCGTGCTGGCGGCGAGCATCGGCCACGTAGACGGTTGCGTGCAGGTCTGCGGAACGCAGTTTGCCAATGACCTGGCCACCTGGAACACCCCGCGTACCGATCGGCAACTGACGCTGCTGGCCAAGTCCGGAATGGTGGTGTTTATCGTCGCCGCCTCGGTGCTGGCATACCTGACCTTTGACTATGCGCGGCTGCAGTTGCTGGCGCAGATTTCCTACCAGGGGATCATCCAGCTGGCGGTGCCGCTGTTCTTCGGGATCTTCAGCCGTCGTGGCAACAAGCAAGGCGCGATTGCCGGGATGCTGGCCGGGATTGTGGTGGCGATTGTGCTGACGACGATGTACCCGGATGACATTCCCGGGCTGGGCTCGTTGACCAGCGGGATTGTCGGGTTGGTGGTCAATGCGGGGATTTTTGTGGTGTGTGCATTGGCGATCAAGCCGAGCGCGCAAGAAAGTGCCCGGGTTGAGCAGCTGTTCGAGATGGCGGCGCCGGGTCGCAAAGTGCCAATGGGGGCAACGCCGGTCCTGAACTGAGCCCACATCTCAAACCCGACGCAGTTCCAATGTAGGAGCTGGCTTGCCTGCGATAGCGGTGGATCAGTGACAGAGATGTTGACTGACACTGCGCCATCGCAGGCAAGCCAGCTCCCACAGGTTTAACCGTGTTCCTGATCAGAGTCCTCGTTTTGCTTAAGGCGCTTGTACAGGGTATTGCGACTGACGCCGAGCTCCCTGGCCAGGTGAGAAATATTACCGCCCGCCGCCTTCAGCCGCTGGGCCAGGTCCATGCTGTCATCCAGCCGTTCACCGGTTGGCTCCGGCACCACCCCATTCAAATCCACAAAAAAATCATCCGGCAAATGCTCCGCCCGGATCGGCTGCTCTTCCGCCATCGCCAACGCGACCTGCAACACACTGCTCACCTGGCGCAGATTCCCCGGCCACGGATGTTGCTCAAACAGCGCCAGCACCTCGTTAGTCAACCCGGCCCACTGCGTCGGCTCCCGATGCTGTTGCCACAACTGTTTGAACAACGCCTGTTTATCCGTGCGCTCCCGTAGCGGCGGCAATTCCAGGGTCAGGCCGCCGATGCGGTAATACAGGTCTTCACGAAAACGCCCGAGCTGTACCTGTTCCCGCAGCGAACGGTTGGTGGCGGAGATGATCCGCAAATCCACCGGGAACAACTCGCTGCTGCCCACAGGCTGCACACAGCGTTCCTGCAACACCCGCAGCAACCGGGCCTGGGTCGGCAGCGGCATGTCGCCGATCTCGTCGAGAAACAGCGTGCCTTTGTCCGCCTTGCGGATCAGCCCGATGCTGCCTTTCTGGTTCGCGCCGGTGAACGCACCTTTTTCGTAGCCGAACAGTTCAGACTCCACCAGTTCGGCGGGGATCGCTGCGCAGTTGACCGCGATAAACGCCTGTTGGCTGCGGGAGCTGGCCTGGTGCAGGGCTTTGACGAACACTTCCTTGCCGACCCCGGTTTCGCCATGGATCAGCAGCGGGATGTCCTTTTCCAGCAAACGTTCGGCCTGGCGTACGGCCTTTTCCACCCGGGCGTCGCCAAAGTGCAGGGTCTTGAGACTGATGGCTGTGGAGGCGGGTGCGCTGGGTTTCTTGCTTTCCACAAATACGCGAGCCTGCACCGGTGCCTGTTTCGGGCGTTTCAACAGGCATTGGAAACGGTTGCGCCCGGCGGCTTGCAGTGAAAAGGGCAGGCCTTCGGGCTGGTTGAGCAGTTCCAGCAGCGAGACCTTGAACAGGCTGTCGATCAGCACCCGCGACAGGCTGATGCCCAGCAGATTGTCCGCACGGCGGTTGGCTGACAGCACCTGGCCGCTTTCATCGAAGATCAGCAACCCGGCCCACTGGCTATCAAGGTTGTTCAACCCGGTGTTGAACGTCAGCTGGAAATGCTCGCCGCGAAACAGGTTGAGGATCAGCCGGTTCTCCACGGTCTGGCTCATCATCTTGACCATGCCGAGGGTGTGGGAGGGCGGCAGGTAGCTGTCGCTGGACACATCCAGCACTGCGATGATTTCCCGCTGGGCATCGAAGATCGGCGCCGCCGAGCCGGTCATGAAGCGGTTGGCCTTGAGGAAGTGTTCGTCGTGTTCGATATGCACCGCCTGGGCACAGGCCAGGGCCGTGCCGATGGCGTTGGTGCCGCTGGAACGCTCCATCCAGCTGGCGCCGGCGCTGAAGCCACGGGCCAGCTTGGGTTCGATAAAGCGCTGGGTACCCCACGAGGTCAGCACCTGGCCCTGGTTGTCGGCGAGCATGATCAGGCAGTTGGAGTTGCTGAGGATGTTTTCGTAGTAGGGCAGTACTTCCTGGTGGGTGGTTTGCACGAGGGAATGCTGGCTCTCCAGCAACTGGCTGACACCGTCTGCGGGGAGCTGATCGAAGCTCGGGGTGCTCTGGTGATCCAGGCCATAGGCCCGGCAGCGGCGCCAGGAGTCCTGGATGATGGCATCGTGCGCCAGCGGTGTGCTCATGGCGGTGACCCTTGTTTTATTGTTGTTCTGGGTTCTATCTCTACCTATGTAGGAGCGAGCTTGCTCGCGAAGAACGTCAACGATAACGCGCCCATCCAGAATGAACGCGGCGTCCTGAAGTTCTTCGCGAGCAAGCACGCTCCTACACAAAGTGTTGTTCAGAACTGTTCATTGTCAACCCGCCACGTGTTCAGTTGTTCAGGCCGGCCTGTTCATTTCTGTTCAGAGGTGAACGGCCGTTTTGCCTAACCCGTTGACCGGCCTGGGTTTTGGTTTTTTGGCACGGAACTCGCTCTGTGCTCTTGCCAGAACCATTCCAATAATAAAAAGGTCGTGTCATGTCATTGACCCTGGAGCACGTCACTCGCGTTGTCGAAGGCCAGACCTGGATCGACGACGCCAACCTGCGTTTCGAAGCCGGTTCCTTCAATGTACTACTGGGCCGTACGCTGTCCGGCAAGACCAGTCTGATGCGCCTGATGGCCGGCCTGGACAAGCCCGACAGCGGGCGCATCCTGATGAACGGCGTCGACGTCACCCATAAGCCGGTACGCCTGCGCAACGTGTCGATGGTCTATCAGCAGTTCATCAATTACCCGACCATGACCGTGTTCGAGAACATCGCCTCGCCGCTGCGCCAGGCCGGTGTGTCGGCCGAGCAGATCCAGA
Organism: Pseudomonas sp. BIGb0558; assembly: GCF_024807515.1. Taxonomy (NCBI): domain Bacteria; kingdom Pseudomonadati; phylum Pseudomonadota; class Gammaproteobacteria; order Pseudomonadales; family Pseudomonadaceae; genus Pseudomonas; species Pseudomonas sp. BIGb0558. The sequence goes on along the minus strand of NZ_JANUEW010000009.1, from coordinate 80,581 downwards.
GCAAGGTCCTCGAAACCGCGAAAATGCTGCGCATCGAGAAATTCCTCCAGCGCCACCCGCTGGAGCTTTCCGGCGGCCAGCAGCAGCGCACCGCCATGGCCCGGGCGCTGGTCAAGGACGCCGAGCTGATCCTGTTCGACGAGCCCCTGGTGAACCTGGACTACAAACTGCGGGAAGAACTGCGCCAGGAAATGCGCGAGCTGTTCAAGGCCCGCCATACCATCGCCATCTACGCCACCACCGAACCCAACGAAGCCCTGGCACTGGGCGGCACCACCACCATTCTCCACGAGGGCCGGGTGATCCAGAGCGGCAAGGCCGCCGAGGTCTATCACCAGCCGCAAACCGTGCTGGCGGCGGAGCTGTTTTCCGAACCGCCGATCAACCTGATGCCCGGGCGCATCAGCGGCAATGAGGTGAGCTTCGCCAACTTCGTACACTTCCCGCTGAACGTCGACCTGCGGCCCATCGGCGAGGGCGAGTTCCGCTTTGGCGTGCGCCCCAGCCATATCAGCCTGGTGCCGAGCAACGACGATGACCTGGAGTTGGCAGTGACGGTGGAAGTCGCCGAGATCAGTGGCTCGGAAACCTTCCTGCACGTGCGCAGCGAACATTTCCTGCTGGTGCTGCATTTACCCGGCGTGCACGAGTACGACGTCGACGCGCCGATCCGCGTCTATATCCCCACCCACAAACTGTTTGTGTTCGATGGCCAGGGACGTCTGGTCCAGGCCCCGGGCCGCCGTGTCGCGAGGGTTGCCTGATGGCAGAGATCCATTTGCAGAACCTGGCCCACAGCTACAGCGAAAAGCCGGCCGGCCCCGAGGACTACGCGATCCGCGAAATGAACCACGTCTGGGAGCAGGGCGGCGCCTATGCCTTGCTCGGGCCTTCGGGGTGCGGCAAGTCGACCTTGCTCAACATTATTTCCGGCCTGCTCAGCCCATCCGAAGGCCAGGTGTTGTTCGACGCCAAGGTGGTCAACGAGCTGACCCCGGAAAAGCGCAACATCGCCCAGGTGTTCCAGTTCCCGGTGGTGTACGACACCATGACCGTGTTCGACAACCTGGCTTTTCCCCTGCGAAACCAGGGCATGGCCGAGGCGAAGATTCACAGCAAGGTGCAGGAAATTGCCGAGGTGCTCGACCTGCAGAACCTGCTGGACAAAAAAGCCCGCAACCTCACCGCCGATGAGAAACAGAAAGTCTCCATGGGCCGCGGGCTGGTGCGTGACGACGTGTCGGCGATCCTGTTCGACGAACCGCTGACGGTGATCGACCCGCACCTGAAGTGGAAGCTGCGGCGCAAGCTCAAGCAGATCCACGAGCAGTTCAACATCACCATGGTCTACGTCACCCACGATCAACTGGAGGCCTCGACCTTCGCCGACAAGATCGCGGTGATGTATGGCGGGCAGATCGTGCAGTTCGGTACGCCCCGGGAGCTGTTCGAGCGGCCGAGCCATACCTTTGTCGGCTATTTCATCGGCAGCCCGGGGATGAATCTGATTGAGGTGCAGGCGGAGGCGGGCGGTGTGCGCTTTGCCGGCACGCATCTGGCGCTGCCCGAGGCGTTGCAGCAACGCATTGGCGAAACGCCTTACAAGAAGCTGCAGGTCGGCATCCGCCCGGAATTTATCCATGTGTGGGATGAGCACAATCCTGACGCGCTACAGGCACAGGTCACTCATGTGGAAGACCTCGGCACCTACAAGATCATGACCCTCAACCTCGACGGCGCCCCGCTGAAAGTACGCCTGGCAGAAGACAAACCGGTGCCCGAGGGCCAGGCGTCCATCAGCTTCCCGGGGCAGTGGCTGATGGTGTATGCCGACGACTACCTGCTGGAGGTGCAGCCATGAACAAGGTGCAGAACAACAAGGCCTGGTGGCTGGTGTTGCCGGTATTTCTGCTGGTGGCCTTCAGTGCGGTGATCCCGATGATGACCGTGGTCAACTACTCGGTGCAGGACATCTTCGACCAGTCCAGCCGCTACTTTGTCGGCGCCGACTGGTACAAGCAGGTGCTGCTGGACCCGCGCCTGCATGACTCGCTGTTGCGCCAGTTCATCTATTCGGCGTGTGTGCTGCTGATCGAAATTCCCTTGGGGATTGCCATCGCCCTGACCATGCCCACCAAGGGCCGCTGGTCCTCGCTGGTGTTGATCGTGATGGCGATTCCGCTGCTGATCCCATGGAACGTGGTCGGCACCATCTGGCAGATCTTCGGCCGTGCCGACATCGGCCTGCTGGGTTCATCCCTCAATGCGATGGGTATCAGCTACAACTACGCGGCCAACACCATGGACGCCTGGGTCACGGTGCTGGTGATGGACGTGTGGCACTGGACGTCCCTGGTGGCGTTGCTGTGTTTCTCGGGGCTGCGGGCGATCCCGGACGTGTACTACCAGGCGGCGCGGATTGATCGGGCTTCCAGCTGGGCAGTATTCCGACATATCCAGCTGCCGAAGCTGAAGAGCGTGCTGCTGATCGCGGTGATGTTGCGCTTCATGGACAGCTTCATGATCTACACCGAGCCGTTTGTGCTGACGGGGGGCGGGCCGGGGAATGCCACCACCTTCCTCAGCCAGACGCTGACGCAGATGGCCGTAGGCCAATTCGACCTGGGCCCGGCGGCGGCGTTTTCCCTGGTGTACTTCCTGATCATCCTGTTGGTGTCCTGGCTGTTCTACACCGCCATGACCCACTCCGACGCCAGCCGCTGAGGCCGCCAACATGAGCAAGCGCAAGGTTATCCCGCTGTTGGTCTACATCCTGTTCCTGCTGGTGCCGATCTACTGGCTGTTGAACATGTCCTTCAAGAGCAACACCGAAATCCTCGGGGGGCTGACCCTGTTTCCCCAGGACTTTACCTTCGCCAACTACAAGGTGATTTTCACCGACCCGAGCTGGTACACCGGCTACCTCAACTCGCTGTATTACGTCAGCCTCAACACCGTGATTTCCCTGAGTGTGGCGCTGCCCGCTGCTTATGCGTTCTCGCGCTACCGCTTCCTGGGCGACAAGCACCTGTTCTTCTGGCTGCTGACCAACCGCATGGCGCCGCCGGCGGTATTTTTGCTGCCGTTTTTCCAGCTGTATTCCTCCATCGGCCTGTTCGACACGCATATCGCGGTGGCCCTGGCCCATTGCCTGTTCAACGTGCCGCTGGCGGTGTGGATTCTCGAAGGTTTTATGTCCGGTGTGCCCAAGGAAATCGACGAAACCGCCTACATCGACGGGTACAGCTTCCCCAAGTTTTTCGTGAAGATTTTCATCCCGCTGATTGGCTCGGGAATCGGCGTCACGGCGTTTTTCTGCTTCATGTTTTCCTGGGTCGAACTCCTGCTGGCGCGCACGTTGACGTCGGTGAACGCCAAGCCGATTGCGGCGGTGATGACCCGCACGGTGTCGGCCTCCGGCATCGACTGGGGCGTGCTGGCGGCGGCGGGGGTGTTGACCATCCTGCCGGGCATGCTGGTGATCTGGTTTGTTCGCAACCACGTGGCCAAGGGCTTCGCCCTGGGCCGGGTCTGAGGAGTCGATGATGGAATGGATGGCCTGGACCACCCCGACTGCACTGTTCTTCGCCGCGATCGGCCTGCTGCTGGTGGGCATGACAACCTGGGAATTGCGCTCGCCGAGTATCCCCCGGCGCGGCTTGTTACCGATCAGCACCACCCGTGGTGATCGCTTGTTTATCGGTCTTCTCGGCAGCGCCTACCTGCATTTGTTGGTGATCGGCGTAACCGGCTGGAGCATCTGGGTGGCGTCCGCGCTGTCTCTGGTGTGGCTGTTGTCTGTGATGCGCTGGGGCTAGTTGCCCCGTTTGAACCCCAAAACCAGGAGGTCTCTATGTTCGATAAAAACAATAAGCTGCGACATAGCATTTCATTGGCGGCCGTGCTGGCGCTCAGCGGGCTCAGTGCTGCGGCCTGGGCCGATGCCTATGAAGACGCTGCGAAAAAATGGATCGGCAGTGAGTTCAAGCCGTCGACCCTTACCGAAGCCCAGCAGCTCGAAGAGCTGAAGTGGTTTATCAAGGCCGCGGAGCCGTTTCGCGGGATGAAGATCAACGTGGTGTCGGAAACCCTCACCACCCACGAGTACGAGTCCAAGGTACTGGCCAAGGCCTTCAGCGAAATCACCGGGATCAAGCTGACCCACGACCTGCTGCAGGAAGGCGACGTGGTGGAGAAGCTGCAAACCCAGATGCAGTCCGACAAGAATATCTATGACGGCTGGGTCAACGATTCCGACTTGATCGGTACGCACTTTCGCTATGGCAAGACAGAATCCATCACCGACCTGATGGCCAACGAAGGCAAGAACTTCACTTCGCCGACCCTGGACATCAAGGACTTCATCGGTATTTCGTTCACCACCGCGCCGGACGGCAAGATCTACCAGTTGCCCGACCAGCAGTTTGCCAACCTGTACTGGTTCCGCGCCGACTGGTTTGAACGGGCGGACCTGAAGGCCAAGTTCAAGGAAAAGTACGGCTATGAGCTGGGTGTGCCGGTGAACTGGTCAGCCTACGAAGACATCGCCAAATTCTTCAGCGAAGACGTCAAGGAAATCGACGGCAAGCGCGTCTATGGGCACATGGACTACGGCAAGAAAGACCCGTCCCTGGGCTGGCGTTTCACCGATGCCTGGTTCTCCATGGCCGGTGGCGGCGACAAGGGCCTGCCCAACGGCTTGCCGGTGGATGAGTGGGGCATTCGCGTGGAGGACTGCCACCCGGTGGGCTCCAGCGTCACCCGTGGTGGCGACACCAACGGCCCGGCGGCGGTGTATGCCACGCAGAAATACGTGGACTGGATGAAAGCCTACGCGCCACCGGAAGCGGCGGGCATGACCTTCTCCGAATCCGGGCCGGTGCCGTCCCAGGGCAACATCGCCCAGCAGATCTTCTGGTACACCGCGTTTACCGCCGACATGACCAAGCCGGGCCTGCCGGTGGTGAACGCCGACGGCACGCCGAAATGGCGCATGGCCCCATCGCCGGTCGGGCCGTATTGGGAAAAGGGCATGAAGAAGGGTTATCAGGACGTGGGCTCCTGGACCTTCCTCAAGTCGACGCCCGAGAAGCAGAAACTCGCGGCCTGGCTGTACGCGCAGTTCGTGACCTCGAAAACCGTGTCGCTGAAGAAAACCATCGTGGGCCTGACGCCGATTCGTGAGTCGGACATCAACTCCCAGGCCATGACCGACCTGGCGCCGAAACTCGGTGGCCTAGTGGAGTTCTACCGCAGCCCGGCCCGCGTGGAATGGACCCCGACCGGTACCAACGTGCCGGACTATCCACGCTTGGCGCAATTGTGGTGGAGCCATATTTCGGAAGCGGCCAGCGGGGAGAAGACGCCGCAGCAGGCACTGGATGGCTTGGCCAAAGACCAGGACGCGATCATGACGCGCCTGGAACGCTCCAAGGTGCAGCCGATTTGCGGGCCGAAGATGAACGAGGAGCGGGATGCGCAGTACTGGTTTGACCAGCCGGGTGCGCCGAAGCCGAAGCTGGCGAATGAGAAGCCGCAGGGTGAGACGGTCAGCTATAACGAGTTGCTCAAGTCGTGGGAGGCGGCGCGCAAATAACCCAAACGCAGCAGATCAAAAAATGTGGGAGCCAGGCTTTTGTGGGAGCCGGGCTTGCCCGCGATGCAGGCACCTCGGTCTGTCAGCCAGACCGCGGTGATGCCATCGCAGGCAAGCCAGCTCCCACATAAGCCCGGTTCCCACATTTGATTGGTGGTGTCTCAGAAAAGAGGGGCTACTTGGGATACAGCGGCGGCAAGCTGGTGCTATCCCCCGCAGGGTCCTGCTCGCGCTCCGCCATCGGAATCGCCTTCACCGCCCGCCACAATTCCTCACCCTGCCAATACTGGCCACTTTCGCTGTACAGCGCGCCATTCAACCCGTCCAACGCATCCGACAGCGGCACAAACCGCGCGGCCATGTCCGCCAGGGTCTCCGGCTGTTGCCGCGCCCAGGCATCCAGTGCCTGGCGCGTGGCTTGCGGATCGTTGGCCTGGCTCGCGCGCTTGAGGTCGTCCAGCAAGGTACGCGGGCTCGGGCCGGTTTGCGCGGCACGCAGGATCGCCGGCTGCCAGCGCGCACGCCACCACAAGCCGAAGCCCAGCAGGGTGGTGCAGGCCAGGATCAGGCTGGTCAGTTGCCAGATCCACAGGCTGTCGTTGTCCGGTGCGGTAATCACGGTAGGGCTGGCCGGTGTGTCCACCACCAGGCTCGGGTTGGTCGCCACTTGCAGGGTGCGCGCCGGCAGGCTGGTGCGTTCCAGGTGGTCTTCGTGGGTGTTCCACCACACCACTTCCACCGCCGGCAGCTCCAGTGCTCCGACGCGGTTGGGCACCAGGGCTTCGCGGTCTTCGCGGCTGCCGATCAGGCCGCGGTCGTTGTTCTGGTTGCTCAAGACCGGTTGGTCCGGGTAGCGGCGCAGGCCAGGGATGTCGCTCAGTGCCAGGGGCGGCAGTTGTGCGGCGGCCAGGCCTTCAGCTTTCAGGGTCAGGCTGCGGGTCAGGGAGTCGCCGACCTGTACATGGTCCGGCTCGGGGTTCCAGCTTTCAGTGAGGGTCAGGCTGCGTGCCGGCAGCCAGGGTGCGTCCGCCGGGTAGACAGCTGGCTTGGCCTTGACGGTCAGCGACAACTCCGGCGAGCTGACGTGGATCAGCTTGCCGGGCTTGGAGCCTTGGGGGTTGTTGTCCTGGGCGGGCCGTGGCTCCACCAGGGTGGCGCTGAATGTCTGCGTCGGGATCGTCAGCGTGCCGCTGTGCTGCGGGTAGATCGCATAGCGGGTTTCGATCACGCCATGGCGAATGCCGTTGATGACTTTCTCGTAGGTGCGCGACTCACCCAGTTGCTCGATGCGGGTATCGGCGACCTGCAACGGCGTGAGGCTGCTGTCGTCATACAGCGACACCGAATGGTAGACGCGCAGGGTCAGCAGTGCCTGGGCCTGGACGTAGACGCTGTCCTGGTCGAGGTTGGTTTCGATAAACACCGGGGCCAGTTGGGCCTCGGTGTTCTGGCTGACGGTTTCCACCACTTGCAGGGTGATCGGCTGGGTCTTGAGTTCGCCGATCTGCAACGGCGGAATCACCACGGTGCCGTTTTCCTTGGGCAGCAGGGTGATGATCCAGCGGGTGGTGGCGTGGTTGTCGCCCCCCAGGGTGGTGAGCTGGTTGATCTGGCGGGTGCCGCTGACTTCAAACAGCGGGTCGAGGGGCGCCAGGTCCGGTTTGCCGAACAGCGTGACGTCGTTGGACTCCACCGTCAGCTCCACTGTCTCCCCGGAATTGATGCGGCTGCGGTCGACACTGGCCACCAGGCCGGCAGCCTGGGCCTGGCTGGCCCACAACGCGAGGGTGAGAAGAAGGGCGGTGCAGCGGTTCATCGAGTCTTGTCCTGATGTTGTTGCTGTTCGTACCAGAATTTGCGTCGCAGCAGCTCACCGGGGTTGTCCGGGATCTGCCGCAGCCATTGTTCCAGGGCCTGGCGCTGTTCGCCTTCCAGCGTCCCGTCGGCGGGGCGCAGGGGCGGGGTGGTGGTTTGCTCATCCCCCAACTCGCTGCCGGGTACCTCGTTGCTGCCGGCGTGGGGCGTGGCGCCGGTTTGGGTGTCGGTGGCGCCGGGCTGGCCCTGGCCTTGGGACGTCTGCTCGCCACCGGTGGCGGTCTGGCTGCTGGCGCCCGGTTGCGCAGTCTGGCCGGGTTGCGTGGTTTCGTCATCCTCGTTTTTCGCAGGTTTGGCCGGCTCGGTTTTTTCCGGTTCCTGCTGCATCAGGCTTTCCACCAGGGCTTTGTTCTTCAGCGCCGGTTGCAGGTCTGGCTGGGCTTCGAGGGCTTGTTCGTAGGCGTCGATCGCCGCTTCCAGCTCGCCGCTTTTGGCCAGGGCATTGCCTCGATTGTAGTGGGAATAGGCGTCGCTGCCTTCGGCAAAACGCTTGGCGGCTTCGGCGTAGTTGCCTGCTTCGTACAGTGCGACGCCTTGCCATTGCGGGTCTTCGAAATGTTCGGCGGCCTCGGCCGGGCGTTTTTGCTTGAGCAGCAATTGGCCCTGTTGGTCCGGGCGCAGCCACAGGTCCTGGAAGTCGAAGGCGTAGCTGGGCTGCGGCGCGCCCAACAGCAGTAACGGCAGGCAGAACAGCCAGCCGCGGCGCCCGGCGCAGGCGGCGAGCAGCAGCAGTGGCAGGAGCAGCCAATAACCCTGGTCGGCCCATGTGTCGAGGTGCAGCAGTTGGCCGTCATTGCGCAGGCTTTGCGGGCCGTCCAGCAGGCCCAGGCTGCGCAGGTCCTTGTCGTCCAGGCGCGCCTGGCGGTAGCGGCCGCCCATCTCGCTGGCGAAGGCCTTGAGGGTCGGGCTGTCGAGGCGCGGCACGAGGATTGCGCCTTGGGCGTCCTTGAGGAATTCACCGCTCTCCTGGGTCACCGGCGTGCCTTCGCGGCTGCCGATACCGAGGATCGACAGGCTCGGTGCCTGGCTACCTTGCAACTGCAGGCGAATGCCCTGGCGTTCCTGCTTGGACAGCGACGAGCCAATCAGCAGCAGTCGACCCTGGCCCAGGCCTCCATGCTTGAGCAGGCTCAGGGCTTTTTCCACGGCCAGGTCGGCGCGGTGGCCGGGCTCGGGCATGATCGAGGGGCGCAGGGCTTCCAGCAGGTTATGGCTGGTGGCCAGGTCGTCCGAAAGCGGCACCAGGGTGTGGGCGCTGCCGGCGTAGACCACGATGGCGGTCTGCGCATCGCTGCGGGCCTGGAGCAGGTCGAACAGCTTGCGCCGCGCCTGTTCGAGGCGGTTGGGCGGGCTGTCGGTGGCGAGCATTTCCGGGGTCAGTTCCAGCAGCACCACCAGCGGGTCGGCGGGTTTCTGGCTGGACTGTTCGACGCGCTCCCAGCTCGGACCAAGCAACGCCAGCACGGCCAGCAGCCAGGCAATCCCAAGCACCACCCACGGCGATTTGCTTTCCCGGCCACTGCCGCCGCTGAGCAGCGCGGCATGGAAGGCTGGTGGCAGGATCATCTGCCAGCGCCCGGCGCGTTTCTGGCGGTGCCACAACTGCCACAGCAACCAGCCCAGCAGCGGCAGCAGCAACAGCCACCAGGGGCGGAACCAGTGGGGCCACAGGGCGATCATCGACGCCTCCGCAAACGCAGGCGTTTGAGGCGTTCGCGCCATTCAGTATTGGGTTGCAGGAAACGGCCCTTGCTCGAGAGTTTGTTGAACAGGCGTTGCAGGGCGTTATCCGGCCAGCGCTCCTGGATCACCAGCAGCATGCTGAGGATCAGCGCCAACGCCAGCGGCGCGCTGTACAGCGCCTGGGCGGGGCGGGCCTGGGTCGGTTGCTGGGCCACGGGTTCGAGCTGGTCGAGGGTTTCCTTGATCTTCAGCAGTTCGTTACCGTCGCGGGCGCGGAAGTAGCGGCCCCCGGTGGTCTCGGCGATGGCCTTGAGGGCCGGCTCGTCGAGGTCCAGGCTCGGGTTGACGCCGAGGATGCCCAGGGAGCCGGTTTGCTCCGGGTCGGCGCCGATGCCGATCGGGTAGATTTTCACGCCTTCCTCGGCGGCCAGGCGGGCGGCGGTCAGCGGGTCGATTTCGCCGGCATTGTTGGCGCCGTCGGTGACCAGGATCAGCACCCGGCTTTGGGCCGGACGCTGGCGCAGGCGCTTGAGGGCCAGGCCGATGGCGTCGCCGATTGCGGTGTTTTTACCGGCAATGCCGATTTTTGCTTCATCGAGCCAGGTACGCACGGTGCGCCGGTCGAAGGTCAGCGGCGCTTGCAGATAAGCCTGGCTGCCGAACAGGATCAATCCCACACGGTCGCCTTCGCGGCCTTCGAGGAAATCCCCCAGCAGGTGCTTGACCAGGCTCAGGCGGCTGACGTCTTCGTCCTGCCACTGCATATCGGGGAAGTCCATCGAGCCGGAGACGTCCACCGCCACCAGCAAATCGCGGCCACTGGCGGCAATCGGCAGCGGTTCGCCGAGCCATTCCGGGCGGGCGGATGCGGTCAACAGCAATAGCCACAGGAATACGAACGGCGCTTGCTGGCGCCAGCCCGGCAGGTTCACCCGCGCACGACGGCGGGCCAGGCCTTCGAGGTCGCTGAGGAAGCTGACTTTCAGCGCCGGCTCGCCGCTGTCGGCCACCGGCAAGATGAGCCGCAGCAACCACGGCAAGGGCAACAGGGCAAAGATCCACGGCCAGGCGAACTCAAACATGTTTGCGAATCCAGGTGTCGACGGCCTGGGTCAGGCCGGCGATGGCCTTGTCGTCGAGTTTGCATTCGGGCTTGTAGGCGCCTTCCACCAGCACCATCCAGCGGGTCAGGCCGGCGGCGGGGCAACGGTTGTCGAGGAACGCCAGCCACTTGCGGCCGTTGAGGGTGTGGCTCTGGCTGTAGGGGTAGTCGTTGCGGCACAGGCGTTTGAGCAGGCCGTTGAGTTGTTGCAGCCAGGCACCGGCGGGCGCGCCGTCGTAGGGTTTGGGCATCAGCGCCAGCTCGGCGAGGGCAGCGATGCGCAGCGGGTCCAGGGATTGCTCGGCGCGCGCCAGCGGGCGCTTGGCCGGCAGGAAGCGGCGCAGCCACCACAGGCCCCAGCCCGCCAGCGGGATGATCAGCAGTAGCAGCCACCAGCCCGGTGCCGGCGGCCAGAAGCCGATCACCGGCGGGGCGATCAAGGGTTGCAGTTGGTCAAGGCCGCTCATTGCTTTTTAACCGGGCGTTGCGGGTTCAGGTATTCGCGCAGTTGCTCGACCATTTCACCCTGGGTGCTCAAGGGCATCAACAGCACCCGCAGCTTTTGCGCGAGCAATTCCCAGCGGGCGCTGCGGGCTTCGGCCTGGGCCTTGTAGGCCTGGCGCAGATCAAAGTTCAGGGTGTCCAGTTCCAACTGTGCACCGCGTTCGGCGAAACGCAGCAGCCCGGCGGCGGGCAGGGCGTGGTCCAGCGGGTCGGAGACCGGCAACAGCAGCAGGTCGCAGTGGCGCGACAACAGGCTCAGCTGTTGCTCGGCGCCTTCGGTCAGGGCGCGTTCGTCGCAGATCACAATCACCAGGCTGCCCGGGCGCAGTACTTCCCGGGCCCGGCGCAAGGCCATGCCGAGGGCGTCGGCTTCCGGGCGACGTTCGGTGTTGAGGCTCTGGTTGACCCGCACCAGCCGGTTGAGCAGCTGCAGCAGGCTTTGCTTGCTGCGCCGGGGTTTGATTTCGTAGTGCTCGCTGTCGCCGAATACCAGCCCGCCGACCCGGTCGTTGTGGCCCAGTGCAGCCCAGCCGATCAGGCTCGCCGCCTGAGCCGCCAGCACCGACTTGAACATCTGCCCCGAGCCGAAAAACAGCCGGCAGCTTTGCTCCACCATGATGAAGATCGGCCGTTCGCGTTCTTCATGGAACAGTTTGGTGTGGGGTTCCTGGGTGCGTGCGGTGACGCGCCAGTCGATGGTGCGCACATCGTCGCCGGCCTGGTACACCCGCACTTGGTCGAAGTCGACCCCGCGCCCGCGCAGTTTCGAGTGGTGCAGGCCGATCAGCGGGCTGCGCTGGCTCGGCGTGGAAAACAGCTGCACTTCCCGCACGCGATGGCGCATCTCGATCAATTCGCTGAGGGTGACACGGGTTCCATCGCCAGCGTTCATGGGCGTCAAGCGACGGCAACGACGTCGAGAATGCGTTGCACCACGCGGTCCTGGTCGATACCGGCCGCTTCAGCCTCGAACGACAGAATGATGCGGTGGCGCAGCACGTCGAACAGCACCGCCTGGATGTCTTCCGGGCTGACGAAATCGCGACCGGCCAGCCAGGCGTGCGCCCGGGCGCAGCGGTCGAGGGCAATCGAGCCACGGGGGCTGGCGCCGTAGGCAATCCACTCGGCCATTTCCGGGTCGAACTTGGCCGGGGTGCGGGTGGCCATCACCAGTTGCACCAGGTATTCCTCCACCGCGTCGGCCATATACAGGCCAAGGATTTCCTTGCGGGCAGCGAAGATCGCCTGCTGGCTGACCCGGCGTTCGGGCTTGGTTTCACCGTTGAGGGCTTCGCCACGGGCCTGCTGCAGGATGCGGCGCTCGACGGCGGCGTCGGGGAAACCGATTTTCACGTGCATCAGGAAGCGGTCGAGCTGGGCTTCAGGCAGCGGGTAGGTGCCTTCCTGCTCGATCGGGTTTTGCGTGGCCATCACCAGGAACAACGGCGACAGTTCATAGGTACTGCGTCCGACGCTGACCTGACGCTCGGCCATGGCTTCGAGCAAGGCGGACTGCACCTTGGCCGGGGCGCGGTTGATTTCGTCCGCCAGCACCAGGTTGTGGAAAATCGGGCCTTGCTGGAACACGAAGCTGCCGGTTTCCGGGCGATAAATCTCGGTGCCGGTGATGTCGGCGGGCAGCAGGTCGGGGGTGAACTGGATGCGATGGAACTGTGCTTCGATCCCTTCGGCAAGTTCCTTGATGGCCTTGGTCTTGGCCAGGCCGGGAGCGCCTTCAACCAGCATGTGGCCATCGGCGAGCAGGGCAATGAGCAAGCGCTCGATGAGTTTTTCCTGGCCGAGAATCTGCGTTGAAAGAAAGGTTCGCAGCGCAAGCAGCGCTTCACGATGTTCCATCGATGACGGTTCCTGGAGAGGTGAGCCCGGGCGTTGTCAAAAACGCCAGGGCCTGGGGGGCTTACTTTAATGCATCAGGGGGGGCTGCGACTAACGGCACAGGGGGTATTTTTTGGGAATTGTGGGAAATGTCCGAGGTTTTTACAGGCTGACTCCGGCCTGTGTGGTGAGGGAGCTTGCTATGTGGCGAGGGAGCTTGCTCCCGTTGGGCTGCGAAGCGGCCCCAAAACAGCGAACCGGGATCTGCCTGGAAAAATGCGGCGGCCTTATTGGGGCTGCTGCGCAGCCCAGCGGGAGCAAGCTCCCTCGCCACATTGAACGGTTTTGGCAGTCAGGCCCGGATATAGGTGCCGGTGCCTTTGAGAATGTTCTGCAGGGTTTCTTCCACTTCGGCCAAATCCGACTCCGCCGTGCCGTGGGTGATTTCCAGATGATCGTTGCCGCCCAGTGCGTCGGCGTCCGCCGCGCCAATCTCCACGAGCAATGTCGTGGCACCGAGGGTGATCTTCAGCCCGTCCAGGGTCGACGGCTCGTAATCCCAGGTGATTTCCACCTCATCCTCATCCGGATAACGGGTGACCATGAACATCTCGCCCTTGTCGCCGTGGCAGCAGAGCATGGCCATGTTGTCTTCCTCGTCATCGCACGGGTTGACGATCAGGTGGGCGGTGGTCAGTTGCAGTGGCATGGTCAATCCTGTCTTGGGGGAGGGCGCAGCAGGGCAATTGTGCCATTGCGGCGAATTTTGTGCTGCATCGTGTGTCAGACCTTGTGGCATGACCTGGCGGGCAATATCAGTCATTTCCGGTACTCGGCGCCTCGGGATTTCTCTGAAAACACCCGGTTGCCCAAGTCGCAACCCGCCAGCAGCGTGCCGATGACCGAATATGTCGCAGCGTCGCAAGCAGCACGCTTCCTACACTCGTTAAGCTGCGCAACGGATGTGCCTCGCCAGGAGTCTGACCTGCCCGTCGTACCGTCACCTGGCAAGGTGTACATCTTATGGAAGTTGAATGTGACCTCATTGTCTTGTCCAGCTTCACCCACCTGTCACTCTGAATTCGTTACTGTAGACCGCGAACAGAGCTGACGGTCTCCCCGCAAGGGGATAACACGCGACGCTTCCATCAATAACAAGCCCAAGCGGAGTACCACAGATGGCGTTCTTCACCGCAGCCAGCAAAGCCGACTTCCAGCACCAACTGCAAGCGGCACTGGCGCAGCACATCAGTGAACAGGCACTGCCACAAGTGGCGCTGTTCGCTGAACAATTCTTCGGCATCATTTCCCTGGATGAACTGACCCAGCGTCGCTTGTCCGACCTGGCCGGTTGCACCCTGTCTGCCTGGCGCCTGCTTGAGCGCTTTGACCACACCCAACCGCAAGTGCGGGTCTACAACCCCGATTACGAACGTCATGGCTGGCAATCGACCCACACCGCGGTCGAAGTGCTGCACCACGACCTGCCATTTTTGGTGGACTCGGTGCGTACCGAGCTGAACCGCCGTGGCTACAGCATCCATACCCTGCAAACCACCGTGCTCAGCGTACGGCGTGGCAAGAAGGGCGAGCTGCTGGAAATCCTGCCCAAAGGCACCCAGGGCGAAGACGTTCAGCAAGAATCGCTGATGTACCTGGAAATCGACCGCTGCGCCAACGCCGCCGAGCTGAATGTCCTGAGCAAGGAACTTGAGCAGGTACTGGGCGAAGTGCGCGTCGCTGTCGCCGATTTCGAGCCGATGAAGGCCAAGGTCCAGGAACTGCTGGACGGTATCGACGCCAGCGCGTACGTGATCGACGGCGAAGAAAAAGCCGAGATCAAGAGTTTCCTGGAATGGCTGGTGGGCAACCACTTCACCTTCCTGGGCTATGAAGAGTTTGTGGTACGTGACGAGGCGGACGGCGGTCATATCGAATATGACGCCAATTCGTTCCTCGGTCTGACCAAACTGCTGCGCCCGGGCCTCACCGCCGACGATCTGCGCATCGAAGACTACGCGGTGAACTACCTGCGTGAACCGGCCGTGCTGTCGTTCGCCAAGGCCGCTCACCCAAGCCGCGTGCACCGCCCGGCCTACCCGGACTACGTGTCGATCCGCCAGATCGATGCCGACGGCAAGGTCATCAAGGAATGCCGCTTCATGGGCCTCTACACCTCTTCGGTGTACGGCGAAAGCGTGCGGGTAATCCCGTACATTCGCCGCAAGGTCGCGGAAATCGAACGTCGCTCGGGCTTCCAGGCCAAGGCGCATTTGGGCAAGGAACTGGCCCAGGTGGTCGAAGTGCTGCCCCGGGATGATCTGTTCCAGACCCCGGTGGACGAGCTGTTCAGCACCGTGATGTCGATCGTGCAGATCCAGGAACGCAACAAGATCCGCGTGTTCCTGCGCAAAGACCCGTACGGTCGTTTCTGCTACTGCCTGGCCTACGTGCCGCGCGACATCTATTCCACCGAAGTGCGCCAGAAGATCCAGCAAGTGCTGATGGATCGCCTGAAAGCCTCGGACTGCGAATTCTGGACCTTCTTCTCTGAGTCCGTACTGGCTCGCGTCCAGCTGATCCTGCGGGTAGACCCGAAGAACCGCCTGGACATCGACCCGCTGCAACTGGAAAAAGAAGTGGTGCAGGCCTGCCGCAGCTGGCAGGACGACTACTCCAGCCTGGTGGTGGAAAGCTTCGGCGAAGCCCATGGCACCAACGTGCTCGCAGACTTCCCGAAAGGCTTCCCGGCCGGCTACCGCGAGCGTTTCGCCGCGCATTCGGCCGTGGTCGACATGCAGCACCTGCTCAGCCTGACCGAAGCCAACCCGCTGGTGATGAGTTTCTACCAGCCACTGGGCCAGGTTTCCGGCCAGCGCGAGCTGCACTGCAAGCTGTATCACGCCGACACTCCGCTGGCACTGTCCGACGTGCTGCCGATCCTGGAAAACCTCGGCCTGCGTGTACTGGGTGAATTCCCGTACCGCCTGCGTCATGCCAATGGCCGCGAGTTCTGGATTCACGATTTCGCGTTCATCGCCGCCGAAGGCGTGAACCTCGACATCCAGCAACTGAACGACACCCTGCAGGACGCGTTCGTGCATATCGTGCACGGCGATGCCGAGAACGATGCGTTCAACCGCCTGGTGCTGACCGCCGGCCTGCCATGGCGCGACGTGGCGCTGCTGCGTGCCTACGCCCGTTACCTGAAGCAGATTCGCCTGGGCTTCGACCTGGGTTACATTGCCAGCACCCTGAACAACCACACCGACATCGCCCGCGAGTTGACCCGGTTGTTCAAGACCCGTTTCTACCTGGCGCGCAAGCTCACCAGCGACGACCTGGAAGACAAGCAGCAACGCCTGGAGCAAGCGATCCTCACGGCCCTGGACGACGTTCAGGTGCTCAACGAAGACCGCATCCTGCGTCGCTACCTGGACCTGATCAAGGCCACCCTGCGGACCAACTTCTACCAGGCGGATGCCAACGGTCAGAACAAGTCCTACTTCAGCTTCAAGTTCAACCCACACGCGATTCCTGAATTGCCCAAGCCGGTGCCGAAGTTTGAAATCTTCGTCTACTCGCCACGGGTTGAAGGCGTGCACCTGCGCTTTGGCAACGTCGCTCGCGGCGGCCTGCGCTGGTCCGACCGTGAAGAAGACTTCCGTACCGAAGTGCTGGGCCTGGTAAAAGCCCAGCAGGTGAAGAACTCGGTCATCGTGCCTGTCGGCGCCAAGGGCGGCTTCCTGCCGCGTCGCCTGCCACTGGGCGGCAGCCGGGACGAGATCGCGGCCGAGGGTATCGCCTGCTACCGCATCTTCATTTCCGGCCTGTTGGACATCACCGACAACCTGAAAGACGGCGCCCTGGTGCCACCGTTGAACGTGGTGCGCCACGACAACGATGACCCGTACCTGGTGGTGGCGGCGGACAAGGGCACTGCGACCTTCTCCGACATCGCCAACGGCATCGCCATCGACTACGGCTTCTGGCTGGGTGATGCGTTCGCCTCCGGTGGTTCTGCCGGTTACGACCACAAGAAAATGGGCATCACCGCCAAGGGCGCGTGGGTGGGCGTGCAGCGTCACTTCCGTGAGCGCGGCATCAATGTCCAGCAAGACAGCATCACCGTGGTGGGCGTGGGCGACATGGCCGGCGACGTGTTCGGCAACGGCCTGTTGATGTCCGACAAGCTGCAACTGGTCGCGGCCTTCAACCACCTGCACATCTTCATCGATCCAAACCCGACCCCGGCCAACAGCTTCGCGGAACGCCAGCGCCTGTTTGACCTGCCGCGCTCGGCCTGGACCGACTACGACACCAGCATCATGTCCGAAGGCGGCGGTATCTTCTCGCGCAGCGCGAAGAGCATTGCCATCTCGCCACAGATGAAAGAACGCTTCGACATCCAGGCCGACAAGCTGACCCCGACCGAACTGCTGAACGCCTTGCTCAAGGCGCCGGTGGACCTGTTGTGGAACGGCGGTATCGGTACCTACGTCAAGGCCAGCACCGAAAGCCACGCCGATGTGGGCGACAAGGCCAACGACGCCCTGCGCGTCAATGGTAACGAGCTGCGCTGCAAGGTAGTGGGCGAGGGCGGTAACCTCGGCATGACCCAACTGGGTCGTGTGGAATTCGGCCTCAATGGCGGCGGTTCCAACACCGACTTCATCGACAACGCCGGTGGCGTGGATTGCTCCGACCACGAAGTGAACATCAAGATCCTGCTCAACGAAGTGGTGCAGGCTGGCGACATGACCGACAAGCAACGCAACCAGTTGCTGGCGAGCATGACCGACGAAGTCGGCAGCCTGGTGTTGGGCAACAACTACAAGCAAACCCAGGCCCTGTCCCTGGCGGCCCGCAAAGCTTTCGAGCGAGCAGCCGAGTACAAGCGCCTGATGAGCGACCTGGAAGGCCGCGGCAAGCTGGACCGTGCCATCGAGTACCTGCCGACCGAGGAGCAGCTCAACGAGCGCGCCGCCGCGGGCAAGGGCCTGACGCGTCCGGAGCTGTCGGTACTGATCTCCTACAGCAAGATCGACCTCAAGGAAGCGTTGCTCAAATCCCTGGTGCCGGATGACGACTACCTGACCCGTGACATGGAGACCGCGTTCCCGCCGAGCCTGGTGGCCAAGTTCTCCGAAGCCATGCGTCGCCACCGTCTAAAGCGTGAGATCGTCAGCACCCAGATCGCCAACGACCTGGTCAACCACATGGGCATCACCTTCGTTCAGCGACTCAAAGAGTCCACCGGCATGAGCCCGGCGAACGTGGCCGGTGCCTACGTGATCGTGCGTGACATCTTCCACCTCCCGCACTGGTTCCGTCAGATCGAAGCCCTGGACCACCAGGTGTCGGCCGACGTGCAACTGGAGCTGATGGACGAACTGATGCGCCTGGGCCGTCGTGCCACGCGCTGGTTCCTGCGCAGCCGCCGCAACGAGCAGGACGCCGGGCGCGATGTTGCGCACTTCGGTCCACACCTCGCTGCGCTGGGTCTCAAGCTCGACGAACTGCTGGAAGGTCCGACCCGCGAAGGCTGGCAGAACCGTTACCAGGCTTACGTCGAGGCCGGTGTGCCAGAGTTGTTGGCGCGCATGGTTGCAGGCACTACGCACCTGTACACCCTGTTGCCGATCATCGAGGCCGCGGACGTGACAGGCCAAAGTGCAGCAGACGTCGCGAAGGCTTACTTCGCCGTCGGCAGCGCCCTGGACTTGCCGTGGTACCTGCAGCAAATCAGCAGCCTGCCGGTGGGCAACAACTGGCAGGCCCAGGCCCGTGAGGCCTTCCGCGACGACGTGGATTGGCAGCAACGGGCGATCACCATTTCCGTACTGCAAATGGCCGACGTGCCAGAAGACATGGAAGCCCGCGTGGCCCTGTGGCTTGAGCAGCACCAGGACATGGCTGATCGCTGGCGCGCCATGATGGTTGAAATTCGTGCTGCAGTCGGCACGGACTACGCCATGTACGCGGTGGCCAACCGTGAGTTGCTGGACCTGGCAATGAGTGGTCAGTCGGTGCTGTAAAAAGCCTGATTGAGGGTTAACACCGAAAAATCCCCGTGTCGAAAGACACGGGGATTTTTTTTGGGTGGACGCTTACGTCGAGGGCATGGCTGCCGTGGGTCAGTTGCCGGAACCCAGCACGACTTTTGGTTCATTGAATTGAGCGACCAGCAGCACCTTGCTGTTCAACTCAGCGAGGATGGACAGGGAGGCGTCATATTGCTTCGGACTCATCTGGTGCAAGATTTCCTCGAGGTCAGCGTCGAGTTGATCAACCGATTCAATACCGACGTTTCTGTCACGTGCAAATTTCAATAGTGCGCGGGCTTTGGGCAAGTCTTTTTCGAGTCCATAGGTGCGCGCTTTTTTGGCCCCTTTCCATGGCATGCCGGCCAGTGCGTAGCCGTATTCCTGTATGCCTTCCAGTTCGCCCGCCGCTACCAATTGTGCAAACCTTTGCTGCTTCTCGAGCGTGCTGGCTGTTGATGTCTGGGGGTAGACGCGATCGTACAGTGCCGGTGGATACCCGCTGTCAGCAGATTTTTGGCACATCTCTTCAATCAGTGCGTTGCGCTCTACGGCGTTGGTCATCAGCCCCGGGTGTTCCCGGTAGGCTTGGGCCAGTTTGAATTGCGCCTTTGAGTTGCCTGTGGCTGCGGCCTGGGTCAGCCATGTAATGTCCTGGGTCAGGGTATACATGTTTAACATGCCCTGGGCATTGCCAGCGGCAACTGCCGCCATGGACAGCTCCCTGGCTTTTGCCAGAGATTCGGTGTCCCCGAGCCACATCAAGGCGAAGACGTTGTTCTGTGCCGCTGCAAGCCTGAGCCATTTTTTGGTTTCCGGGAACGCATAGCGAAATGCCCCGAATATATAACCGGTGCAAGTGGCCATGGCGTATTGCGATTGCGCGTCGCCATTCAGCGCCGGGAAGGTCAAATAGAATGCCGCGTCGTCAATTTTGCCTCGACGAAACAACGCGCTTCCAATCTTCCTTGCGGCGTCGGTCAGTTCAGCCAACGTTGCATTCAAGGGGGCCGGCAGAGAAGCCTTCTGATCATTCAATTGAGTAATCAGGGTGGACAGCTTCGACGACACGTCTGGGTCAATGTACATTTTCGATACCTGTAATAGAGCACTCAAGCAGTGCGGGATACAGGTTATGGAAAGGTCACCTGGCGCAGGCGTTACATAGCTAGGGCGGGCGCGGATCAGGCGGTGCTGGAGTTGGCTTGGCTGATTAGTAGACAAAACCATGTGTCGAAAGATACCGGGCTTCTTTGTGTTCGCTTTACAAGATTGGCGATGCTACGAAATAAGTAGCTTGGCTTCCAGGTGGTCCAGATGCCGGGTCATCAAGGTGACGGCGGTACCGGCGTCGCCTTGCTCCACCGCATCCACAATCGCCCTATGCTCCTGCCACGCGCAATACGTGCAGGCCGTCGCCTCAAGCTGCGCTATCACCAACGACGTCAACGGCACCAGGCTGTTGAGAAACTGCGCCAGCGGTGCATTCCCGGCGATGGCCGCCAGTTGCAGGTGAAACTCCCCTGAAAGCCGAATCGCCGGGCCGCGTTCGTCATGCTCAATGCAGGCGCGTTCCCGTGCGATCAGCTCTCGCAGTTGGCGGATCTGTGCCGGTTTCGCGTGAGCACACGCCAGTTGCACCACGGTGATTTCCGTCAGGCGACGGGCCTCCAGAATTTGCCGGGTTTGTTGGGCATCCGGTGCTGCCACCTGGGCCCGATGGTTGGGCCGCAGGATGATTACTTGTTGGTGCGATAGCCGCGCCAGCACTCGGCGTATCACGCTGCGGCTCACACCAAAACTCTGCCCCAGGCTTTCTTCGGTAAAGCGGCTGGCCGGGGCGATGCGTTGTTCGAGAATGGCGTCGAACAGCCGCGGATAGATGTCGTCCACCGAGAGTTTTTTGCCGGGCACCAGGCGTATCGGCGGCAGGACATTGACGACGCTGTTACGTTGCAGGGCAGGGGCGTTCATGGGCGGTCTCCAAAAAGTCAGCTACCCAGATGGTCATCCGGGATGTTCAAGCGAATGCCCATGCGCAAGCCTTCCTGCAGGATGTGCCGGCGCATTTCGGCGCTGGCCAGGGCGCTGTTCTTGTTGCGGATCGCGCGCACCACGGCGTCGTTTTCCTGCAGGCGCTCCGCCAGGTGCTCGGGGGAGTTGCGCAGCACCTGGGCGCTTTGCTTGAGGGCGTTGCTGGTTTGTTGCACCACGTTCTGGAAGATCGGGTTGGAGGTCAGGGCGAACAGTTCTTCGTGGAACGCGATGTAGGCGTTCATCCCGGCTTCGCTGTCGCCGGCATCGAGGGCCTCGCGCATGTCCATCAGGGTCAGGCGCAGTTGCCCGACCTCCTTGCTGCTGATGGATTGGGCCACCAGGCCGACGATAAAGGGCTCGAGGGTGTAGCGCAGTTGCAGGATGTCTTCGAGGCTGGCGTCGGCCACGCCGCTGTCCTGGGCCTGGGGTTCGCTGAGGGTGGCTTCCAGCACCACCACGCCCTTGCCGGGCATGGAGCGCACCAGGCCGAGGGTTTCGAGCACGATCACCGCTTCGCGCAGGCTCGGACGGCTGATGCCCAGTTGCTCGGCCAGTTCACGTTGGCCGGGGAGCATCTCGCCGCGTCGCCACTGGCCCTTCGCCAGGGCGGCGCGCAGTTTTTCTACCACTGAATTGACGACGGTTGAGGTGCTGATCACGTCGATGCCTCCTTGATGATCTAGTGTGGGAGCTGGCTTGCCTGCGATAGCGGTGTATCAGTCAAAAATTCATTTGCTGACCCGGCGCCATCGCAGGCAAGCCAGCTCCCACATTGGAGTGGTGTGTTGTCGGGAAAGAGTCAGAACTCCTGGTGGGCGGGCACTACCGGCTTCTTGGCCTGGAAGGCATACCCTTGCTGCCCGTCCAGCACCTTGTTGGCGCGCTGGATATCGATGTCTTTTTCCCAGCGGGCGATGGCCACGGTAGCAACGCAGTTGCCGATCAGGTTGGTCAGCGCCCGGCCAATCCCCATGAACCAGTCCACTGCCAACACCAGCACCAGGCCCACCACCGGAATCGCCGGGATCGCGGTGAGCGTCGCCGCCAGAATCACCAGGGCCGATCCCGGGATCCCGTGGGCACCCTTGGAGGTGATCAGCGATACCAGCAGGATGGTCAGCAGGTCGGTCATCGACAGCGGCGTGCCGGTGGCGTTGGCGATAAATACGATGGCCAGGGTCAGGTAGATCGAGAAGCCATCGAGGTTGAACGAGTACCCGGTGGGAATCACCAGACCCACGGTCGAGCTGCCGATGCCCAGGTGCTCCAGTTTACGCATGATCTGTGGCAACACCGCATCGGAGGACGCGGTGCCCATCACGATCAACAGCTCTTCGCGCAGGTACTTGAGCAGCGGCAGCATCCGCAGGCCCGACAGGCGCATCACCAGGCCGAGAATCACCGCCACGAACATGAAACAGGTGAGGTAGAACAGGCCCACCAGGCTACCCAGGTGTTGCAGGGAATCCAGGCCGTAGGTGCTGGTGGTGAAGGCGATGGCGCCAAACACGCCGATGGGTGCCAGGCGCACGATCATGCCCATGATGCGGAAGATCACGTGGCTCAGCTCGTTGATCAACCGCGAGATGCCGGAGGCGGCTTCGCCCACCAGGTTCAGGGCGCTGCCAAACAGCACGGAAAACAACAGCACCTGCAGCACGTTGTTGTCGGCGAAGGCGCCGATCACCGAGTTGGGGATCAGGTCCATCAGGAACTGGCTGGTGCCCTTGATGTGTTGGCCTTTGTCGGCCAGTTCATTCAAGCCGGCGGAGGAGAGTTGTTCCAGGTGGATATTGGCGCCGGTGCCGATCCCGGTACTGAAGGCCATGATCAGGCCGATCACCAGGGCCACGGTGGTCAGCGCTTCAAAGTAGATCACCGACTTGAGCCCGATGCGTCCGACTTTCTTCAAGTCGCCGGCACCGGAAATACCGCTGACCACCACGCAGAACACGATCAGGCCAATCAGCATTTTGATCAGCTTGATAAAGCCGTCACCCAGGGGTTTGAGTTGCGAGGAGAATTCGGGAAGGGCGAGGCCGCAGATTATGCCGATGACCAGGCCAATCACGACTTGCAGGAAAATCGAACGCGAGCACCATCTGAGCATGGGAAGGATCTCTATTCGGTGCCCTGGTGGGTCCAGGGCTTAATTGTTGTGGTCTGACCGGTATGTCCAGTGCGGGGCCAGTCTACGCTCGGTTTTTTTCCAGCTGCAAGTAAATATTACAGAGAGGATGGGTCCCGGTCTGACCAGTTGGTCGCCAAGGTCGGGGCTTGAGCGGTTGGCGGCCCGGAATTTTTTTCGCTTATCATCCTGGGCTCGGTTCCCAAGGTGAGTTATGGATATTCCAGGATTGATTACGGACGCGGCGGGCATCACGAGCTGTACGTGGCGCACGGCGGCGCCGGAGTACGCGCATTACCACGACCATGAATGGGGCGTGCCGGTGGCCGAGGACATTGCGCTGTACGAGAAGATTTGCCTGGAGGGTTTTCAGGCAGGCATGGCGTGGATCACCATCCTGCGCAAGCGCGAGGCGTTTCGCCGGGCGTTCGAGGGCTTTGATTTTCGCCGGGTGGCGCAGTACACCGAGCAGGACATCGAGCGCTTGATGGCCGATCCGGGCATTGTGCGTAATCGCGCCAAGATCGTGTCCACCATCAACAACGCCCGGCGCGCCTGTGAGCTGGTGGATGAGACCGGCTCGCTGGCGGCGTGGCTGTGGTCATTTGAACCGGCCGCCGATGAGCGTCCGGCAGTGGTGGACATGGCGTACTGGACGGCCAATCCCACGTCAGCTGCGTCAACGCGCTTGTCCAAGGCCCTGAAAAAACGCGGCTGGAGCTACGTGGGGCCGACTACCATGTATGCGTTGATGCAGGCGATGGGCATGGTCAACGACCACCTTGAAGGCTGCGTCTGTCGGCCAAGAATCGAACACCTGCGCCGCCACTTCAAACGCCCCTGAGCGCGGTCAAAACTGTGGGAGCTGGCTTGCCTGCGATAGCGGTGGGTCAACAAACACAACTGTGTCTGATACACCGCTATCGCAGGCAAGCCAGCTCCCACAGGGACGGTTACTTTGGCAACGGTGTGAGTACGTCGGCCTTGTCGTCCATCACCATCACCACCAGCAGTTTCGCCGGCTGGGTCTGGCTGGCATTGCTGGATTCAAAGTGCCGCGAACCGGCGGGTTCATAGAACGATTGGCCGACCTTGTAGGTGATCGCCTTCTCATCGTTGACCCGCGAGGTGATTGCACCTTCCAGCACATAGGCCACGGCCGTGCCGGTGTGGCTGTGGGGCACGGTGGCCTGGCCCGGGGCGTAGTCCACGGTGAGCATGATGGTTTTCTTGCCCGGAACGTTGGTCAGGGCATGCTCTTGCAGGACGTTGATCTTTTCCTGGTTGTACACCGGGTCGTGGGCAAAGGCGCTTAACGAGGCCAGCAACAGGGTGGTGCCGAGCAGTATTTTCATGGCGATGCTTCCGGGAAGTTTTAGACCCCTTCACCCTACGCGCAGGTCATGGGGCGACCAATAACCAATCCGCCGGAAAATCCCTCAGCCAATCTCTTGCAGGATGTCGCGTACCTTGTCCAGCGCGGGGTCGATATCCAGGGTTTCAATGGCGCCGAAGCCAATGATCAAACCGTCGCGCACCGGCGCTTCATGGAAGAACACGCTCAAGGGATACAGGCCGACCTCGACCTTGCGGGCCAGCTCCATCAGCAGCGGGATATTTACCGGCACCTTGCACAGCGCCGCCATATGGAACCCGGCCACGGTGGGCACCGCTTCGAACCACGGCGACAGGTCTGTGGCCAGGCGCTTGAGAATGCGCTCCCGGCGCCCCGCGTACACGGTATGGCAACGACGAATATGCTTGAGCAGATAGCCTTCGCTGATGAACTTGGCCAGGGCCCATTGCGGCAGGGTGGAGCTGTGTTGGTCGGTCAGTTGCTTGGCCTTGAGCACTGCGCCAAAAATCGCCGGCGGCAGCACCGCATAACCCAGGCGCAGCTCTGGCAGCAGGGTTTTGGAGAAGGTCCCGACGTAGGTGACGACACCCCGGGTGTCCATGCTTTGCAGCGAATCGGTGGGGCGCCCCTCGTAGCGAAACTCACTGTCGTAATCGTCTTCGATGATGATTGCGCCCAGCTCGAACGCCCGCGCCAGCAACGCCTCGCGGCGCGCCAGGCTCATCGGCATGCCCAGGGGAAACTGGTGGGACGGCGTCACATAGATCAGCCGGGTGCCGTCGGGAATCAGCTCTACCTGGATGCCCTGTTCGTCGACCGGCACGCCCACCACCGTAGCGCCCACCGCGTTGAACATCAGGCGTGCCGGGGTGTAGCCGGGGTCTTCCATGGCAACGATGCTTGCGGGTTCCAGCACCACGCGGGCGATCAGGTCCAGCGCCTGCTGGGCCCCATTGGTGACCACGATGTCGTCATCCCGGCATTTGACCCCGCGGGAAAACGCAATATGCCCGGCGATCGCATTGCGCAAGGCCGGCAAGCCTTCAGGCTGGCTGTAGTAACCGCTGTTCTGGGCGATGCGGCGCAAGGCGTCCTGGGTGCAGCGGCGCCATTCTTCCTGGGGAAACTGGCTGCGGGTGGTGGCACCCCCGATAAACTCGCAACGCAAGGTGCCGTCCCGGGTTGGGTGGCGCATGGGGGAAGGCAGTGATTGCCACTTGGCGAGGTTGGCGGCGCAGGCCAGGTCTGTGGCGGTTTGCAAGCGCTCGGAGCGCGGCGCCCGGGCGTTGACGAAGGTGCCACGGCCGATCTTGCCCACCAGCAGGCCTTCATAGGTCAGGGTGGCGTAGGTGTCGGACACTGTCTTGCGCGACACGCCCAATTGCTCGGCCAACAGTCTGCTGGGCGGCAGCTGCGCGCCGGCCGCCAGTTGTCCCGACTCAATGGCCGCGCGCAGTTGCTGGTAAAGCTGTTCGGCCAGATCCTTGCGGCCATTGATGACGACGTGCAGTTCCATGTTTCATCCAGAGGCGATCAATCCCTGGCAAGGTTACCCGTAACCGTCGCGGCTCGGTACCGCCAAAGTGGTCCCCTCATAAACCGGCGTTTTGGCTATAGGGCTTATGCCACGCGGCCTTTAGGCTGGGCAGTCATTGCATTTGCCACTGGGGCTACACCGATGGAACCTCGCCTGGATTACTACACCGCTTCGCCACAAGCGCTCAAGGGCATGCTGATGCTGGAAGCGGCGACCTTTGGCTTGTCCATCGAAAAGCCCCTGCTGGAGCTGATCAGGATCCGGGTTTCGCAGCTCAATCAGTGCGGGTTCTGCACCGACATGCACTCGATGGCAGCGCGTCAGCGGGGCGAGAGCGAACGCCGGCTGTTCGCATTGTGCGTATGGCGAGACTCGCCGTTTTTTACCGCGAGGGAGAAGGCCGCCCTGGCCTGGAGCGAATCCGTGGCCACGCTGCCGACCTCCAGCGTGCCGGATGAACTGTTTGCGGCGATGCGCGTGGAGTTCAGCGAGCAGGAGCTGGTGGACCTGACCATGGCGGTGTCCAGCATCAGTGCCTGGAACCGCCTGGCCGTAGGGTTTCGCCAGCAACCGCCGAACGATTGATCAGGACAGGAAACCACCGTCCACGTTCAGCGAAATACCCGTGGTGTAGCTGGATGCATCGCTGGCCAGGTACAGCACCGCGCCGGCCATTTCGCTCGGGTCGGCCACGCGCTTGAGGGGGATCTGCGCCAGGGCCATTTTCAGGATCGAATCGTTTTTGACCAGCGCGGAGGCGAACTTGGTGTCGGTCAGCCCCGGCAGCAGCGCGTTGCAACGAATGCCGAACGGCGCGCATTCCTTGGCGAAAACCTTGGTCATGTTGATCACGGCCGCCTTGGTCACCGAGTAGATGCCCTGGAACACGCCCGGCGATATCCCGTTGATGGATGCCACGTTGATGATGCTGCCGCCACCGTTCTCGCGCATCAGCTTGCCGGCTTCCACCGACATGAAGAAGTAGCCGCGAATGTTCACATCGACGGTCTTCTGGAACGCGCCCAGGTCGGTGTCCAGTACATTGCAGAACTGCGGGTTGGTGGCGGCGTTGTTGACCAGGATATCCAGGCGGCCGAACTGTTCGCGGATCGCGGCGAAGACATTCGTGATCTGTTCCATTTCGCCGATATGGCAGGCAATGGCCGTGGCCTTGCCGCCGTCGGCGATGATCGCATCGGCCACGTGCTGGCAGCCGTCGATCTTGCGGCTCGACACGATCACGTGGGCGCCTTGCTGGGCCAGCAATTTGGCAATCGCCTCACCAATACCGCGGCTGGCGCCGGAAACGAAAGCGATCTTGCCGTCGAGGTCGAACAGTTGAGTCTTGGACATGGTTTTTCCTTGAAGAGGGTCAGAGGGAAGACTGTTTGATGACATTCAGGCTCATCTGCTCCAGCAGCTTGTTCATGTGGATGAACTGCGCAAAGCGTTTGTCCTGGGTCTGGCCATGGAAGAAGCGGTAGTAGATCTGCTGCACGATGCCGGCCAGGCGGAACAGGCCGTAGGTGTAGTAGAAGTCGAAATTGTCGATCTGGATCCCGGAGCGCTCGGCGTAGTAGTCGACGAACTGGCGGCGGGTGAGCATGCCGGGGGCGTTGCTCGGCTGGCGTCGCATTAGCTGCACCGGCGCCGGGTCGGCCGCTTCGATCCAGTAGGCGAGGGTGTTGCCCAGGTCCATCAGCGGGTCGCCGAGGGTGGTCAGTTCCCAGTCGAGCACACCGATGATCTGCATCGGGTTATGCGGGTCGAGGATCACGTTGTCGAAGCGATAGTCGTTGTGGACGATGCTCGAGGTGGGGTGATCGGCTGGCATCTTGTCGTTGAGCCAGGCACGCACGGCTTCCCAGCTCGGTGCGTCAGGGGTCAGGGCTTTTTCGTAGCGATCGCTCCAGCCGCGAATCTGGCGCTCCACGTAACCCTCGGGCTTACCCAGGTCGGCCAGGCCGCAGGCGGTGTAGTCCACCTGATGCAGCTCGACGAACTTGTCGATAAAGCTTTTGCACAAGGCTTCGGTTTTCGCCGCATCCAGGCCCAGCTCCGGCGGCAGGTCCGAGCGCAGGATGATGCCGTTGACGCGCTCCATCACGTAGAACTCGGCGCCGATCACCGACTCGTCGGTGCAGTGCACGTAGGCCTTGGGGCAATACGGGAAACCGTCCTTGAGCTGGTTGAGAATCCGGTATTCGCGGCCCATGTCGTGGGCGGACTTGGCCTTGTGGCCAAAGGGCGGGCGGCGCAGCACGAATTCCTGGCCGGGGTATTCCAGCAGGTACGTCAGGTTGGAGGCGCCTCCCGGAAACTGGCTGATGTTGACGCTGCCGCTCAAGCCCGGAATATGGGCCTTGAGGTAGGGATCGATGAGGCTGGCATCAAGTTCTTCGCCGGGGCGAATCTGGGTCGATTGGTCATTAAGCGCCATGCTTATCCCTTCTGCTTATTCTTAAGGCCTTGGACTATTGGCTAATCTAATGCGCGTAGCCGCCCAGCCACAAGGTTGGGGCGGCTTAATAGGTTAGCGTGTTGGCCGATGATCAGCGGGCCTGATGTGCTCAGATCACCAGAATTGCACGCCCGCTTGGGTTGCAGGACAGGTTGGCACCGATCTCGACTTTTGCCAGGTCGATGCCCAGGCCGGCGAGGAGGTTGTTGACCAGTGGGTCGAGGAGTGGGCCGAGCAGGGCGGAGACCGTAGTGCTGACGAGGTTGAGCACCGTCGTCAACAGCCCGACGACCAGGCTCAGCACCAACCCCAGCAGCCCGCCCTTTGTGGGTGGATGGTTGATCAATTGGATGCCGTTGAGGGTGTTGGCCAGGCTGCCCACGACGTTGTTGGAGCTGAAACTGAAGTAATCCGGCGGGCTTTTTACCTCGGGTGGCGACAGGTAGGTATGGTTTCGGGTGGTCTTGGCCACGCTGCTGTCGACCTTCAGGCTGATACCGCCGACGGCATACGGCTCCCGGTCACACACACCCTTGCTGCAGGTTTTTTCGCCCAGGTCCAGCAGCGCAAATTCATTGACCTTCAGGGGTTCAGTGGAGGAAAACAGGTTCTTCGGATCGATCTGGCCCACCATCAACCGCACGGCAGAGGTAGTGCCCACAACCGACAACGATTTGTCCGCAGCGCTCGTGCAACTGTAACCGGTGACGCTGCTGCTGCCGCTGGCAGCCTCCAGGGCAACATCAATTTGCGAGCCGATTGCCGGGTCCAGGAAACCACCCAACAAGCCACCCACCAGCCCCGTTATTGTGCTGATAATTCCGTTCAGTCCGTCGATTACCGGCAGTTTGACGGAGATCAACGTCCTGACTTGCGCGGTCCTGACATAGATCGGCTGGGTGGCGATCAGCTTCGGGTTGCCAATGGCGGAAACCTGCGCCGGTTCAATCACCTTGGTCTTGACTGTGATATTCAGCAGGCCCAATACATCGATCGGCAACTCCACCGCCACGGCGTTGTACTTGTTCGACAGTTGCACAAACCCCTGAATCAGATTGAACAGTTGCAGGTTGACGTCCAGGGCGCTTTTGTCGGTGCCGTTCTGGATGCTCAGCAGGTCGCCCAGGTGCAGGATCTTGGTGCCGGGGGCAATCAGCTTGATCGCTTCCAGGTTATTGATCACCACCTTGACCGCATCGCCCCCCAGCTTGAGCACATCAATCGCAGCTTGAATCAGGTCGCCGACGCTGGCGTCGGTCTTGAGCAGTTCGTCGTAATTGCCGGCACTGACGTTAAGCTGAATAGCCAAGGCGTCCAGGTAACCGAGCAGGTTGATATTGGCCTTGATCAAACCCTCCCAGCCCAATGCGTCGAGTTGCAATTTGCCCCCCAGCAGCCCACCGATCAAGGCGTTGAGCGCTGCGGACTTGGTGCTGTCTACGGTCAGCAGCGTGCTGCGGATGGTCAGCACCGCCACCGGTGGTGCGGGCACGGCGGCCACAGCCACTGCGCGCAATTGAATCGTCGGGTTGAACGGGCCTGGGACGAACAGCATGAAAAGGCCGTTGGCGATGCTGGTGACCACGCGATGGGTAGCAATGACCTGGATCGCATCGGCCTTGGAGGGATTGGGGGAGAAGGTGCGGATGAAGTCAGCGCCGGTGACCAGCGTGCCACAGGCGGTGCTCAGGGTGCGGTTGTCGTCGATCGGGAAGTCATTGCGGGCCGCGCTTTGTATCGCAAACTGTGGGGCGTTGGTATTCGGGGTCAAGCAGGCGCCCCCGCGGCTCACCACCTCAAGCGCTGCGGTGTCGGCCACGCGTTGCAGCTTGCGCTTTTCCAGGTACAACCGGCCGCTGTCGACCACCAGCAACAGGAACAACAGCGCGATGCCGAGGGTCATCGCGCCCACCAAACCTATCGCACCGCGTTGGCGGGCCGGGCCGGGTCCATGGCAAACCATCCTGCGTTCCTTCGCCGGTCCAGTACCAGCGTCCTGAGCACTCCCGCAAACAGTTTAGTCAGGATTTGAATGGTTGCTGGCTATTAGCCATTATTTTTTGGCGGCAACATCACGGGGGTCAGCACGGGGCGCCCGGCGAAGTATTCCAACAGGTTGTCTGCCACGCGCTGCACGGTGTCATGGGCAGCTTCCGGTGACAGGCCGGCGACGTGAGGCGTGAGTATGGTATTGCTCAAGCGCTTTAAGGCATCCGGCACCTTGGGTTCATCGTCGAACACATCCAGTGCCGCGCCGCCGATGCGGCGCTGCTCCAGGGCGGTAATCAGGTCGGCGGTGACCACCACGCTGCCGCGGCCGATGTTCACCAGGAAACCGTTGGGCCCCAGCGCGTCGAGGGCCTGGCGGTCGATCAAATGCCGCGTGCTGGTGCCACCGGGCGTGGCCAGGATCAGAAAGTCCGAGGCCCGCGCCAGTTCCACGGCGGTGGCGCAGTAGGTGTAGTCGACATCATCGCGGGGCTGGCGGTTGTGATAACTCACCTCCATGCCAAAACCCAGGGCCGCGCGTTTGGCGATCTCAAGGCCCACGGCGCCCAGCCCGAGAATCCCCAGCTGTTTGCCGGCCAGGGAAGGGCGCATGACTTTGGGCCATTCGCTGCGCCGCACCGCCGCGTCTGCCCGGGGAATGTCACGCACCAGCGACAGCAGCAGCGCCATGGCATGGTCGGCCACCGATGGCGCATTCACACCGGCGCCATTGGTGACCACAATGCCCCGGTTGCTGGCGGCTTGCAGGTCCACGTGTTCATAACCGGCGCCGATCACACAGATGATCTCCAGCACCGGCAGCGCGGCGATTTCCTCGGCGTACAGGCCCAGCGGGCCACGGGTCAGTACCGCCTGGATCTGCCCGCCGTGGGTCTTGATCGCCTTGGCGCGCTCGGCCGGGGTCGGCGCGAGGATCACGTGAAAGCCGTTGCCTTCGATAATCGGCAGGTAGTCGTTGATGGTTTCAACCAGGACCAGAACGGTGACGGGCATGCGAGGGCTCTTCCTGAAGGGTTTGAGGAGTTCAGTATGCGACATTTTGTCGGTATGAACCCCGCGCCAGGTGAAGAAAAATCCGACGCCCGCTGGGTATTGATACTCCAGCGGGCGCTCCGGAGAGGATGTTAAAAGCAGATATCTGCCGCCTTAATACGTTTCACAAACGCCCCGGCCAACGTGGCGTTGTGATGCTCGATAATCGCCTCGGCCGTTAACGCCGGCGTGTCCATGCACGTGTGACCATCCTCCGGCAGCACCACCGAGAACCCCAGTTCGACGGCAACCCGGCACGTTGTGTCGATGCAGTACTGGGTTTTCATCCCGACGATCACCAGCTCATTCACCTGTGACGCCGCCAGTTGTTGTGCCAGCCCGGTGCCGAGGAAACAGCTGGGCCTGGATTTATCGAACACCGTGTCGCGGGCTTCATCCACCTCCAGCGCCGGCCATAGCTGCCAGAGCGGGCTGCCCGACTCGATGGGCGAGCCCGCAGGGCCGGTGTGACGTGCGGCGAAAATCGGTACGCCGGCTAGGCGGGCTCGCTGAATCAATGAGTTGATGGTGTCGAGTACGCGCTGGCGTTCGTGGGGTTTTTCCGGGCCGTCGTACAGACCGGTCTGCATGTCGATGACCAGCAGGGCGGGGCGCTTGGCTTCAGGCATGGTGTTGCTCCTTGTAGTTGCCAGACGGGCGGAGCAATAAAAAGGCCCCGTCCATTGCTGGCGGGGCCTTGGGTAAACCTGGGTGGCTTAGTTTGCGCGCCACTCACCGCTACCACACGACCCGCCATAAGCGGTCGTGGTAGTGGTACGGGTGAGGGCCAGCTGGATAAGGTTCATGGGCCGATCATGCTGGCGCTGGCGTTTGGCTGTCAACGCATCAGACGAGGTTTTTTTCCGGGAGCAGGATATTTCTGGCGGCGGCGAGGAACTCCTCGGACAGGCTGTCGCCTTTGGTCGCACGGGCCAGGGTCAGGGCGCCGACCATCATCGTGTACTGGGCAATGGCGGCCTGCCGGTCACCTTCGGGTGTGCCGGTAGCCTGGGTAGCGGCCAGGATCCCCATGGACTCTTCAAAACCCTGGATAAAGCTGCGTTGCAGCGCGCTGTCGGGCGCTTCATGGCACATTTCCCCGGCAAACGCCGCCACCGGGCAACTGTCCCCGGGGTTGTCGCGATTGGCGGCCGTGAGGTACGGATCGATCAGTGCCAGGCGCGCAGTCTCGGGGTCAGGGCTTTGCTCGACCCGCGCTTGCCAGCGCAGGCTCGATTGCTCGAACGCCCGGTTGCAGGCTTCCGTGGCCAGCGCCTCGCGGGACTCGAAGTGCCCGTAGAAACCGCCATGGGTCAGGCCGGCAGCCGCCATTACGTCCGACACGCTGATGCCATGGATGCCCCGTTCACGAAACAGTCGCGTGGCGGCCTCGACGATGATTTCGCGATTGAGTTCGGCTTGTTTGCGGGACACGCGTGGCATCGAAGGCTCTCTGGATCAGGTTGTGGCAGGAATGGGCGGCATCATAAAACGTTTAGCTGGCGTACTGCGCAATCCCGTTGCCGAACGACCAGTTTTCCTTCTTGACCTCCACCAGGCTGATAAACACGTCTTCCAGGCGCACCGCGAGTTCACGGTTCAGACTTTCGGCGATGGTCTTGTACAGCAGCTTTTTCTGCTCGGTGCTGCGGCCTTCATTCAGGGTGATCTGGATGATCACCAGGTTGTCGGTGCGCTGGATGCCCAGATACTCCGGGTCATAGATGAAGTGGTGCTCATCATGCTCGGTGAGGATCTGGAAATTATCGTGCTCGGGCACGCCAATCGCGGTGTGCATGGCGTTGTAGATCAGGACACCGACGCGTTTGGCGTAGGTGACGTCGGGGTTTTTCCGAAGGTCGATGCGCACGATTGGCATGGCAGTGATTCCAGTGAGAGGCGTGGCTTAAAAATACATGACGGTAGGCACTTATAAAATAGATTTCTTATGAAATGTAAAATTAAAGGCGTAAAAATCACCTTCAACCCTCTGCTCCGCACAACCATTCCTCAGCTAAGTCTTTGCTTATTCAAGCGAATCCCGGACAATCGCGCCCCTGTTTCGGTCGAGGCGCTGCCTGTCAGGTTTTTCTGACTCGTCCCGACTGAGTGAATGCGGAGATCCGAACGGATGAATGATCAGGCCAATAGCGTCGACGAACGCTACGCAACGACACCTGCAACCCTCACAAGCTGGAGCCGCCAGGACACCACCTGGATGCTCGGCCTGTTCGGTACGGCCATCGGCGCCGGCACCTTGTTCCTGCCTATCAACGCCGGCCTTGGCGGTTTCTGGCCGCTGATGATCCTCGCGGTACTGGCGTTCCCGATGACGTTTTTCGCTCACCGCGGCCTGACCCGCTTTGTGCTCTCGGGCCGCGAAGGCTCGGACATCACCGACGTGGTCGAGGAACATTTCGGCCTAAAGGCCGGTGCCGCGATCACCTTGCTGTACTTCTTCGCGATCTTCCCGATCCTGCTGATCTACAGCGTGGCGCTGACCAACACCGTCGGCAGCTTCATGGAGCATCAACTGCACATCGCGCCGCCGCCCCGGGCGATCCTGTCGCTGGTGCTGATCCTCGGCCTGCTGGCCGTGGTGCGCTGCGGCGAGCAGGTGATCGTCAAGGCCATGAGCCTGATGGTGTATCCGTTTATCGTCGCCTTGCTGTTCCTCGCCGTGTACCTGGTGCCGCACTGGAACGGTGGCATCCTCAGCACCGCCAGCACGGTGCCGGCCCCTTCGGCGCTGCTGCACACCTTGTGGCTGGCGATTCCGGTGATGGTGTTCTCGTTCAACCACTCGCCGATCATCTCGGCCTTTGCGGTGGACCAGAAGCGCCAGTACGGCGAACACGCCGAGGAGCGCAGCTCGCAGATCCTGTCCCGGGCGCACATCCTGATGGTGGTGATGGTGCTGTTCTTCGTGTTCAGCTGCGTGTTGACCCTGTCGCCTGCGCAACTGGCCGAAGCCAAGGCGCAGAACCTGTCGATCCTGTCGTACCTGGCCAACCACTTCAGCAACCCGACCATCGCGTTTGCCGCGCCGCTGATCGCGTTCGTGGCGATTGCCAAGTCGTTCCTGGGCCACTACATCGGCGCCAGTGAAGGCCTCAAGGGCCTGGTGTTGAAAAGCGGCCGTCGTCCGGCTGCCAAGACCCTGGACCGCATGACCGCCGCGTTCATGCTGGTGGTGTGCTGGATCGTCGCCACCCTGAACCCGAGCATCCTCGGCATGATCGAGACCCTGGGCGGGCCGATCATTGCGTCGATCCTGTTCCTGATGCCGATGTACGCGATCCGCAAGGTACCGGCCATGGCCAAGTACCGTGGGCAGGCGTCCAACGTGTTTGTGACGGCGGTGGGCCTGGTGGCGATTACCGCGCTGATTTACTCGTTGGTGTCCTGACAGCACCCCGTTTCAATGCAATGATCACGGCCAATTCGCAGACTGCGGATTGGCCGTTTTTTTTGCCAGGGAATTAAGGATTGATCACCAAGCCTGAGAGCGACACCACGCCGAATCGTGCACAAGACTTGCTGGCCGGGCTGTCCATCGCCGGCCTGCTGCTGCCTGAGGCCGTGGCCTATTCCAGCATCGCCGCATTGCCGCCCCAGGCGGGCGTGATCGCCTTGTTCGCCGGGTTGCTGTGTTACGGCCTGTTTGGCACCAGCCGCTTCGCGATTGTCTCCGCCACCTCGTCCTCGGCCGCTGTTCTGGCGGCCGCCACCGCGAGTCTGGCCGGCGACGATCCGGCACTCAGGCTGAGCCTGGCGATGGGCCTGGTGCTGGTGACCGGAGCCTTTTTCCTGCTGGCCGGGTTGCTCAAGCTGGGCGGCCTGACCTCGTTTATCGCCAAGCCCGTGCTGCGTGGCTTTGCCTTTGGCCTGGCGCTGACCATCATCCTCAAGCAACTGGCCAGCGTGGTCGGAGTACACCTGACCGACAACAACCTGATTCGCTTCCTGCCTCAGCTCCTGGAGCAACTGCCGCGCTGGAACTGGGCCGCCGCTGCGGTGGCGGCTGTCGCGCTGCTATTACTGTGGCTGTGCGCGCGAGTCCGGCGCCTGCCGGGCGGTTTGCTGGTGGTGATCCTCGGGATTGCCGCCGGTCAGTGGCTGGATTTGCAGGCCCATGGTGTGGCGTTGATCGGGGTGATTGACCTGCGCCTGGAGTTTGCGCACTTGCCGGTGTTGCCGTTTGCCGACTGGTTGCGCCTCGGGGAGCTGGCGTTTGCCATGGTGATGATTCTTTACGCCGAGTCCTACGGCTCCATCAGTTCTTTCGCCCTCAAGCATGGCGACCGGGTGTCATCCAACCGTGACTTGCTGGCGTTGGGGGCTGCGAACCTGTTGTCCGGGCTGTTTCAGGGCATGCCTGCGGGTGCCGGGTATTCGGCGACGTCGGCTAACGAAGCGGCAGGCGCCAACTCCCGGTTGGCTGGAGCGGTGGCGGCGCTGGTGGTGTTGGCCATCGTGCTGACGGTGTTGCCGCTGGTGGCATTGACGCCGGAGCCGGTACTGGCGGCCATCGTCATTTATGCCTTGGGCCGTGGCTTGAGCCTGCAACCCTTGGGCCGCTATTTCTCCTGGCGCCGCGACCGGCTGCTGGTGATTTGCGCGGTGGCCGCCGTGCTGGTGCTTGGCGTACTGGATGGTTTGCTGGTGGCGGTGGGCATCAGCGTGGTGCTGATGCTGCGGCAGATGTCGTCGGCGGATGTCCGTGAGCTGGGGCGCATCGATGGCGGGCATGATTTTGTCGACCTGCAGCATCATCCAGGTGCCGAACAGATTCCGGGCGTGCTGATTGTGCGTCCCAGCGAAGCGTTGTTTTTCGCGAATGCCGAGCGGGTGCTGGGAGCGGTGTTGCGCTTGATGCGGCGCGCGTCGTCACCGGTTCACAGCGTGGTGCTGAGCCTGGAAGAGTCCCCGGACCTGGACGGCACCAGTATCGAGGCTTTGCAGGCGTTTTTCGTGCAGGTGCAAGGGGAGGGCAAGTGCCTGGTGCTGGCCCGCGTAAGGCATGAGGCGCAGGAGGTGTTGCAGACGCTGCCTGAGGCGTGCGCGCCCCAGGTGTTGATCAGCGGGTTGAGTGTGGACGGCGCGGTGCAGTTGGCCTTGCAGCCAACTGCCTGAGCCCGGAATTAAAACGACTCGGCGCTGAGCCCCACTTGGGCCAGATAGCGGTGCAGCGCCTCAAGGTCGTCATGCGTGATGATCGCACCGACATAGCCATCCGGACGCACCAGCACCCATTCGCCAGGGGCGAGGTTGTAGGCATCCTTGAACTGTCGTTGATCATCCACCAGGTCGCCGCCTGGGCCAAAGCGGTGGATATGCAGCCCGGCGGCAGGCTTCAGCGACCCGCGCCCCACCTCGTAGCCCAACAACGTCCAATGCGCGCCCTGGAACAGCTTGAATAACCGGGACGAATGGCCGGCGGCGTCGCGCAGGGTTGCATCGGGCGCCCGGTCACCGGCGAGCAAGCGCCCGTCACGTTCTGCCGGTTGCAGCGCGAGGCTGGAGTGGGGATACCCGATATCGAGTTGGTGCACTTCGCGGCCACGACGCATGTCGCCGTTTTTCATCCCGTCCAGCAGCTTGGTCGACAAGCCGAGCATCGACGCGGCCACAGGCCGCCGCTCTTCCTCATAGGTGTCGAGCAATGCGTCGGGCGCACCACAGATGACCGCGGCCAGCTTCCAGCCCAGGTTGTAGGCATCCTGCACGCTGGTATTGAGGCCCTGGCCGCCGGTTGGCGGGTGAATGTGGGCGGCGTCTCCAATAAGAAACACCTGCCCGACGCGATAGTGATCGGCGAGCCGCGCATTCATCGTGTAGGCCGACGCCCAGGAGACAGACTGGATGTGAATGTCCTGCCGACCGGTGCGCTGCGCCACCATGGTCATGAGCCCTTCAGCGCTGAGGTCAACTTCTGCGTCCAGTGGAATCGGCGCCTGTACCTGAAACAGCTCGGTCCCCGCCAAGGGGCAGATTGCGATCTGCGCTGTCATGCACTCATTGCTGAACCGGTGCCAGTAGTCCCGTGACAGGCCGGTCATTGCAACGTCGGCCACGATGGCGCGAACGCCGAGGGTTTGCCCGGGAAATCCGATATCCAGCGTGCGCCGTACCACACTGCGGCCACCGTCTGCGCCAACGAGCCAACGCGCGTGAACGCTGTGTTCGCCGTCATGGCCGACCAGATGTGCGGTCACGCCTTGGCTGTCCTGCTCAAAGCCCACCAGCTCGCAGCCAAACTCCGGGCGGTGCCCCAGTTCCAGCAGGCGGTCGCGCATCAGCCCTTCGGTAAGGAACTGCGCCAGCATCAAAGGCTGCTGATAGGGCTCCGCTGGCGTCGGCTCGGACTGCTCGACCACCTTGGCGTCTGTGTGGCTGCCGTCTGCGTTGTATCGCCGCTCGGGCGGGTAGACGCCGCCCGTTGCGATGATGCGGTCGAGAATGCCGAGGTATTCGAAGATTTCCTGGGTTCGCGGTTGAATGCCCTTGCCCCGTGAGCCATGAAACGGCGAGGGGGCTTTCTCGATCAGCCGGAAGGATACGCCCCGTCGCGCCAGCTCGATCGCCAGGGTCAAGCCGGCCGCACCCGCACCACAAATCAGAACGTCGACTGCGCTTTGCTGTTTCATCTGGATCGCCTTTATATGTAATATGCACATATATTTGAGCAAGGAAAAATCCGTGTCAACAGAAAGCGTGCAAAATACACCTATTGGTCGTCAGATTCGCGAGCTTCACGGGGCGTTGATTGAAATTGTCGGCGCCATGAACCGTCCCCAGCGCGACGAAGTGATGGTCCGCGAGGCCGGGATAGCCCTCGATCGGGCACTGTTTCCGCTGGTGGTGCTGGTGGAGCGGCTGGGGCCGATCGGCGTTGTCGAGCTGGCCGACCGCGTGGGGCGCGACTACACCACGGTCAGCCGCCAGGTGGCGAAGCTGGAGAGCCTTGGCTTGGTCGACCGCCAGGAAAGCGCCAAGGACCGCCGGGTGCGCGAGTCGGTTATCACCCCAGAGGGCAAGGCGATGACGGATCGGGTGGATGAGGCGCGGACCCGCATGGGCATGGCTATCTTCGCCAACTGGGAGCCGCAGGATATTGATGACCTGGTGCGGCTGATGGGCAAGTTTGCCGCCGACCTCAACGACGATGCGCTGGTCACGCTCAACCTGGAGAGCGAATAGAAAACCCGGGCAAAAAAATACCCCTCAATGAGGGGTATTCAGACGGCTTTCAGCGTTACCGACGGCGGAACAACGGCAACGGTTCGTCCGTCGCGGCCTGGTAGGTCACCGAGAAGTCCTTGAGGCTTTCCAGCGCTTCGTACGGGTCTTTGTCGGCGCGCAAGGCGAAGGCATCGAACCCGCAGCGGCGCAGGTAGAACAACTGGTCGCGCAGCACATCGCCAATCGCCCGCAGTTCGCCCTTGTAACCGTAACGGTCACGCAGCAGGCGGGCGTTGGAGTAGTTGCGACCGTCGGTGAAGGCCGGGAAGTTCAGGGCGATCACCTGGAAATGCTCCACGTCATCACCGATCTCTTCGGCTTCTTCATCGGCGTCCAGCCACACACCAAGGCCGCCGTCGCGGGCCTTGAGGGCGTGAGCGTGCTCGCGCCACAGGGCCAGCGGCACGATCAGGTCGTCGCAGTTGGAGATGCCATCGAAGCTCGCGTCCTTGGGCAGCAGGTGCCAGGTTTCGTCGACGACTTCGTTGTTCTTAATGATTCGCTGCATAGACGCGCTCCTTGAACAGGTCAATGCCGATGCGCTGGTAAGTGTCGATGAAACGCTCATCTTCGGTGCGCTGTTCAACGTACACGTCGATCAGCTTGCCGATCACGTCAGGCATGGCTTCCTGGGCGAAGGACGGGCCGAGGATCTTGCCCAGGCTCGCATCGCGGCTGGCGCTGCCACCCAGGGACACTTGGTAGAATTCTTCGCCTTTCTTGTCCACGCCCAGGATGCCGATGTGGCCGACGTGGTGGTGACCACAGGCGTTCATGCAACCGGATATGTTCAGGTCCAGCTCGCCGATGTCGAACAGGTAGTCCAGGTCGTCGAAACGGCGCTGGATCGATTCGGCAATCGGGATCGACTTGGCGTTGGCCAGGGAGCAGAAGTCGCCGCCCGGGCAGCAGATGATGTCGGTCAGCAGGCCGATGTTCGGCGTGGCAAAACCCTGCTCGCGCAGCTCGCCCCACAGGGTGAACAGCTGAGACTGCTCGACATCGGCGAGGATGATGTTCTGCTCGTGGGAGGTGCGCAGTTGGCCGAAGCTGTAGCGCTCGGCCAGGTCGGCGACGCCGTCCAGTTGCTTGTCGGTGATATCGCCCGGCGCAACGCCGGTGGGTTTCAGCGACAGGGTCACGGCCACATAGCCCGGCTTCTTGTGGGCCAGGGTGTTGCGGGTGCGCCAGCGGGCGAAACCCGGGTGCTGCGCATCGAGTTCGGCCAACTCGGCGTCCTGATTGCTCAGGGCCTTGTAGTCGGGGTCGACGAAATGCTTGGCGACGCGGTGCACTTCGGCGTCGGTCAGGGTGGTCTGGCCGCCGCGCAGGTGTTCCATCTCGGCGTCGACTTTCTGGGCGAACACCTCGGGGGTCAGCGCTTTTACCAGGATCTTGATCCGGGCCTTGTACTTGTTGTCACGACGGCCATAGCGGTTGTAGACCCGCAGGATGGCGTCGAGGTAGCTCAACAGGTCCTGCCATGGCAGGAATTCGTTGATGAACGCGCCGACCACCGGCGTACGGCCAAGGCCACCGCCCACGAGAACACGGAAGCCGAGCTCGCCCGCAGCGTTATGCACGGGCTCAAGGCCGATGTCGTGCACTTCGATGGCGGCACGGTCCGAGGTCGAGCCATTGATGGCGATCTTGAACTTGCGCGGCAGGTAGGCGAATTCCGGGTGGAAGGTGGTCCATTGACGGACGATTTCACACCACGGGCGCGGGTCGATCAGTTCGTCAGCGGCAACACCGGCGAATTGGTCAGTGGTCACGTTGCGCAGGCAGTTACCGCTGGTCTGGATGGCGTGCATCTGCACGGTGGCCAGTTCAGCCAGGATGTCCGGCACGTCTTCCAGGGCTGGCCAGTTGAACTGGACGTTCTGGCGGGTACTGATGTGGGCGTAGCCCTTGTCGAAGTCGCGGGCAATCTTGGCCATCATGCGCGTCTGACGGGAAGTCAGTTGGCCATAAGGCACGGCAACCCGCAGCATCGGCGCAAAGCGCTGAACATAAAGGCCATTTTGCAGGCGCAGAGGGCGGAACTCTTCTTCGCTCAGTTCACCTGCCAGATAGCGTCGGGTCTGATCACGGAACTGCTTGACGCGGTCCTCGATGATGCGCTGATCGTATTCGTCGTATACGTACATATAGGTCCTGTTCTCGGCAAATCTGCGCGCACGGCCGCGCACTCCCAACGGAGCCGGCGCACGATACCAGTTTGCGTTTATGCGCAAAAGTGATGTTTGAGTATATGCAAATAACCAAATTGACTAATGAGAACCGTTATCGTGATACCCACATTTGTCATGCGGGCAATCATGAACTTTACTGTGCTCGTGTCTTTATGCAATCACCTATAAAACCGACAAGAGGCGATGCTATGAGCAATCCGACCAAAGCCCGCAAAAGTGACAGCAGTGTCGATGCCTGGGCGATCCTGTTCTTGATTATCCTGGTGGTTTCCACTGCCGTGTTCTGGGTCAGCCATCAATAAACGGACGTTACCCGAGCCGGATTGTCGGACAGTCGGCAATTAATCGAGATTGACCGGCCCATAGCCATTATCATGGGCGGTCATTCCGAAGGGCTCAGGCAACGATGTTGAAGGTTCTCTGCAAGTGCTTGCTGGTGCTGAGCACGCCGTTCTGGGCCATCGCCCAGGCGACGTCGGTGGTGTTTCTCAACCCTGGCAATTCGAATGAGACCTTCTGGGTCAGCTACGCACAATTCATGCAGGCCGCCGCCAGGGACCTCGGCCTGGATTTGCGTGTGCGCTATTCCGAGCGCAACCCCGACACCACGTTGTTTCAGGCCCGCGAGGCACTGCAAGGTCCTGAGCGTCCGGACTATCTGGTGCTGGTGAATGAGCAATACATCGCCCCGCAGATCCTGCGTCTGTCCCAGGGCAGCGGGGTCAAGCTGCTGATCGTCAATAACGCCCTGACCGCCGACCAGATCGAGTTGCTCGACGCAGGCAAGTACCCCAACTGGATAGGCAGCCTGGTGGCCAACGACGAACAGGCGGGCTACCTGATGCTCACGCAGTTGCTGCGCCAGCACGGGCCGGTCGCGCCCGGCCAGACCATCGACCTGCTGGCGTTCTCCGGTGCCAAGACCACACCGGCAGCACAATTGCGCGAGCGGGGTTTACAGCGTGCCCTGGCGGACCATCCGCAAGTGCGCCTGCGCCAGTTGGTGTATGGCGAATGGAGTCGCGAGCGAGCCTTCGAGCAGGCAAGGCAACTGTTCAAGCGTTACCCGCAGACGGCGTTGGTGTGGTCGGCCAATGATGAAATGGCCCTGGGTGCCATGGCGGCGTTGCAAGACAGCGGGCGTACGCCGGGCCGGGATGTGTTGTTCAGCGCGGTCAACAGTTCGCCCGAGGTGTTGCAGGCGCGGCTCGATGGCCGTTTAAGCGTGCTGGCGGCCGGGCATTTCACCGTAGGTGGATGGGCGATGGTGTTGTTGCACGACGATGCCAGGGGCCTGGATATCGCCAAGTATGGCGGGCGCGAACGCAC
Organism: Pseudomonas sp. BIGb0558; assembly: GCF_024807515.1. Lineage (NCBI taxonomy): Bacteria > Pseudomonadati > Pseudomonadota > Gammaproteobacteria > Pseudomonadales > Pseudomonadaceae > Pseudomonas > Pseudomonas sp. BIGb0558. The sequence goes on along the minus strand of NZ_JANUEW010000009.1, from coordinate 38,610 downwards.
GCTGGACCTGTTTCAGTTGATCGACCCGGAGCTGGCGCGCCGCCTGTTGCAGATCAATGCCAGCCAGGCCTACGGCGTCGACTTCCGCGCCTTGTCGGCCCAGGGCAAGCCCGCCGCCTACCGTTACCCGTTCAGCCTGCAACTACTGATGCACTGAGCGCGTTCAAACGCCGGCCAAGTGCAATACCAACTGGACGATGCCAAACAGCGTCAAGGCAAAGATCGCGGTGAACAGAATGCCCAGCACCACAAAGTGACTGGGCTTGCCGTGGGTAAAGTCGCGGGCGCGGTTCTTCCCGCTTTGCACGCCGAAGGCCGCCGCCATGACGCTGTGGAGCATTTGCCAGAAGGTGGGTGGCTTGTTATTGGAGTCGTCCATATGGCCCTCAGCTCGTGGTGACAAGACCGATGCTCCCCACAGGATAGTCAAGTTCCGGCAAAACACCGGTCCATAGCTATCTACTGCCTTGGGTGGCAGCGCGCTCGTTGTACTGGGACTCCTCAACCAGAGTCTCCAGGAGTCACCCATGACCATTTCAACCCCCGCGCCGGAAGAGGGCCTGCACACAGCCCTGATCAAGCAACGTTTACCCTTGTGGGTGGCCCACAGTGCCGGCGCGGATATCCGCCGCCTGCGGGGCGGTTTGCTCCCCGGCCGCGTCCCTGCCGGCCCGCCCCCGGCGTGGCTGACGCATGCACCGGCGGCGCTGCGCGTGGCGCTGAGCGTCAGTCAGCAGCGCAGTCACGCTTCCAACCTGGCACTGGCAAAGTGCATGAAACTGCTCAAGGGACCGACGGAATTTGCCGAGCCACTGTTGTTGAAAGCCTTGAGCGAACGCTTCGGGCAGGCCCCGGACGCCCATAAAAACGCACTGTTCTACCTGCGTTATCGCCAGGCCCCCGTGCAGCACACGCTGCTTCAGGCCGCGCTGTTGAACTTTGAGGGCAATGAAGATTTTTCCGAGGTGGCGTTGGGCGAAACCAGCGCCATTGCCCCCGTCGATGCGCTGGTGACCGATTACGGTGAGTTCAGTCGCGGAGGATGGCCGGCGCGCTATCGCTACACCGAAAAGTTGCCGATCCCGCCGCAGGACTTCTCGACCCTGTGCCGCACCCTGGACCTGGGCCGGCAATACCAGGACCATCTGAAGCAGATATTCGACGCCCCGGACACTGCACCTCAAGTGCGGGCCCGGATGATCCAGGCACAAAAGGACCTGCTGGCCGTGCGACTGCACACCGCGCGCATCAAGCAGGAGGTGAGCGAGTCGTTCTACGCCGTGCTGCTCAAGCTGCTGGCCGGCACCGGCGGCCTCACACTGGACGATCACCCCGTGGGCTACAGCCAACTCTCGGTGCTGGGCTGCCCTTTGGGGGAGGTGGTATTGATTGGCCCGGGCGTCGGGGTTGAGGGTGACGCCGCCAAAGCCTTGGGCTGGAGTGCGCTCCTGACACCGGTGGCAAGCGCGATCGACCTGCTGACAAGTCCCCCCACTTTCGGACGTTTTGTGGCCTGGATTCCCGGAGCACCGCTGTACCCGCTCAAGGAATACCCATCGATGCAGGCGTTTGAAAAGGACCTGGCAATCAACTTGCGCTCATCGGGTTATCAACGCTTGTTGGCCAGCCGCGTACCGCAAGGTGATGCGCCGGCCTTTCTGAAACGCCTGAAAGACAGGCTCCATACCTATCAATGGAATGCCACCAAAGGCTTGTATGAACAGGTCTACGACCAACAGATCAGCTTGAACCTGCGGCAAACACCCATCAGCGGCGAGCTGTTTGGCGACCTCTACGAAAAGCACGTCCAGCGCCTCAAGGACGATGCCCTCAAGCTCGCGGTACCGACCGCTGAAGCAGACCGCAAGGCGGCCCAGGAACGTCATGAGCATTGGTTGAGCCTGGGTATGAACCTGTTGAACGTGGCGGCGTTCTTCGTGCCGGGGTTGGGCGAGGTGATGCTGGCTGTCACTGCGATTCAGTTGGGGCTGGAGGTGTACCACGGCATCGAATCGTGGAAAGAGGGCGACCTGGACGCAGCCTGGGGCCATCTGGAGTCGGTGGCGCTGAATGTGGCCTTCATGGCAACGCTGGGGACGGCAGGTGCGCTGGCCGCCCGCAAGCCGGTGATCCAGGTCTCGAAATGGGTGGACGGCCTGGTGCCGGTCAAGTTGCCCAGCGGTGAAGCCCGGTTGTGGAAGCCCGATCTGGAGCCCTATCGCAGTGACGTGGTACTGGACCCGGACCTCCTGCCCAATGCCCAGGGCCAGTACGAGGTGGAGGGCAAGATCTACGTGCGTATCGGTGATGGTGTGTACGAAAAAGGTTTTGATTCCCGGCTGAAAAAATGGCGAATCAAACACCCCGATAATCCCAACGCCTACCAACCGGAGTTGCACAGTAACCACGCCGGGGCCTGGCGCGCAGTGCATGAGCGGCCACGGGATTGGGAACGCCTGACCCTGCTGCGACGCCTGGGGCACGACACCCTGGGTTTCTCCGACGAAACACTGGCGACCATTGGCGATATCAGCGGTGTGTCCGACGAGGCATTGCGCAAGATCCATATCGATGGTTTGCCCTTGCCGGCGCCACTGGCCGACACGTTGAGGCAGTTCAGGGTCGACCAGGAAGTGGATGAACTGGTCGCCCGGATTCGCAGTGGCGCCGGGCTGGGCCGGCACTACGAACATGTCCTGCCACTGGTGGTCGAAATGCCGCGCTGGCCGGTGGGCCGGGTACTGGAAGTGTTCGAGGGGCCGGAGCCCTGGGGACGCTCCCGGGTGTATGGCAGCCGTGCATCGGCGGCGGATGTGCGGGCCTCGATCAAGATTACCCGGGGTGAGCTGCGCAAAGGCAAGCTGCCTCAACACGTGTTGGCTGATCTTGGCGAGGATGAAACGGCTGAACTGTTGGGCAGCCAGGCGAACGCTACGAGCGGGAGCAAAGAACAGGCCTTCAACGGACGCCTGGCGGATTTTGCGCAGAAGCGCAAAAAGGCTTTGTTCGATAGTTTGTCCCGTCCCATGCAAGCCGGTCTGCCCGATAGTGAGTGGCTTGCACGCCGGTTTCCCATGTTGTCCAGGGACGCGATGGCCGAGGTGTTGGCCCAGGCCAGCGAACAGGATCGCCTGCAAATCCGCACTCAGGGCCGCGTGCCGGCGCGGCTGGACAACCTCGCGCGTGGCGTAGCCCAGCAAGTACGCCTGAGCCGGGCCATTGCCGGTATGCAGCGTGAGGCGCTGGCCGGTGCAGACAGTGACCGGCTGGCGCTGCACAGCCTGGAGCGTTTGCCGGGATGGCCGGGGAACCTGCGGCTGGAGGTGCGCGCCGACAGCATCGGGGGGCGGGTGCTGGACAGCATCGGCCCGGACTCGGCGCCCGTGCGCAGGTACCTGGTCAAGGACGGCGATACCTTTCAGGCCTGCGACGCGAACGGCGCAACCCTTAACGGCAGGGTGCCGGGTAGCCGTAACTGGTTTCAATCAATCATGCACGCATTACCTGATGCCGCACGGCGAGAGCTGGGTGTGCCGCTGGTGAGCCAGGATGCCGAGCTGCAACGGCTACTGGCACAGTATGGGGTGAGTCATCGCAAGCAAATGAGTGAATTTCTCAAGCTGCGGATCGCCCGCTCCAGACCCAAATGGCGCCTGCCGGGCGGGCGCCCGGGCTATGCAATGACGGGCCGTGGTGACGCCTTTGCCGCTGACGCATCACTGGTCGCCAGGGTCTGTGACCTGTATCCCGACCTCAGCGACGAACAGGCCGGCCGTTTTGTACTGGGGCGCCTGAGAGACGGCGACACGACACAGCAGGTGTTCCACCTGTTGACCACTCGCCAGCGTGAATTTGACGGCCTGCGGGCGACCCTGGATGAGTGGGCGCGGGCGGTGGGCGAGCCGCAGTATCTGGCCGCCAGGCGCAGGCAATTGGCCGAGGACCTTATCGCGTGCTGGCGGCAAAATCTGTATCGCGGGATTCGCCCCCATGCCCGGTTGAACCTGCACTGGGAAATCCGCTTGCCGACCTTGCAGGCAGACTTTTCCCATGTGTACGCCTTGCGTCTGCAAGGCCCGGCGATGCTCGGCGAAAACGGCAGCGCCTTGTTCCAGCAATTTCCCGGGCTACGGCAATTGGACCTCTATGTAGCGCAGGCCGAGCTGGGCGCGGTGGGCGAGCGTTTGCGCAACTTGCCGAACATCACCCGTTTGTCGATTGATGGGGACGCGCTGAATTTTGCCAACGGGCTTGAGCCGGTGCTCAATGGCATGCCGCAGTTGGAGACGCTGAGTCTCTGTGGCGCCCTGGAGAGCCTGGACGTGAGCAGCCTGCCAAACCTGGAGACACTGAACGTTTCCGGTTCCCTGGCGACCTTTCCAGAAGGGCTCGCGAGTCTGGAGCGGCTGGTATGGACGAATCTGTCGGGCACCCGCATCAACAGGTTGCCCGAGGCCTTGTTTCAAGGATCGGAACGTGTCTGGCGGGGGTTGCATCTGAACTGGCCAACCTTTGAAACCGAGGACTTCCTGCGGGTGTTTGACTACCTGCACGACCATCCGGCGCATCTGGTGGATGAAGAGCGCTTGGCACAGGGTTATGGCGAGGGCAGTCTTCGCGCGTTGAGGTTCGGCGGGGTGTCGTCGTTCCAGGATATGACGGCAGCGTTCAAGGGGTTGGGGGTGTCGCCACGTGAGCGGGTGCTAGGGGTCAATGCATTACGTAACGAGCACACTGCGCTGGTTGACGAACTGGAGGCTTGGAAGACCCGTGAGTTGCGGGTCGACCGCCGACAAGTGGACTTTTTTTACCGTCAGCGAGCGGCGGAAAATCTGCTGGAGTGCTGGCGCGAAGGGCTCGACCGGCGCACGGGGAGTGATGCCCAGCCAGGCCCGTCGTCGGCGATCAATCCGCGGGTTAGCAGGCTGGATTTGTCGGGAGGCGTGCTGGGGGATTTTCCGCGCTTGCCAACGCAAGGCTTCGCCCATGTGCAGGGTTTGAACCTGGACGGTGTACGTGCCTCCGTCGAGGCGCTGGACGGCGTGCTGGCGCGTTTTACGCAGCTCAACCGGCTGAGCCTGAGGCGCAATAATTTGGCGACCTTGCCGGCAAGGCTGACAGAACTGCGCGGGCTTGAGCACCTGGACCTTACATATAACCAACTGATCCTGACCCCGACCATGCAACAGCAGTTGAGCGGCCTGGGCAGCCTTCAGGAGCTGAGCCTGGCGTACAACCGCGTTGGTCAACTGGCCGTAAGGGGCCTGACTCAGTTGCGCGGTTTGGACTTGAGCCACACCGGTATTACGGCCTGGCCCACCGGAGTGCTGGACTTGCCCCACCTGCGCCGGCTGGACATGAGCCACAGCGCGATTACCCAAGTGCCCGGCGCGGCGCTCGTCGGGCATGATCCATTGATGCGCGGCACCAACCTGCGAGGGTGTCGCCTGAGGCCCCAGGCGCTTGCCGACCTGCAAGGTTTTAGCCCGCGGTCTTCGTCCACGGTGCTTACCGAGCTGCAACGCCACCTGGCCTCGCGCCCGGAGAACGATTCAGTCCTGGGCATTCCTCGTCACTTGCTTGCAGAGGGCCGTACCGGTGGCGACCCTGAATATTTTCCGTTGGAGGTGAGGGACAATCCCGACCTGCTGATAGCACTGCCCCTGGATTCGCCGGGTGGCGAGGCGTCGTTGACGGCGGCGGTCAGGATGCAACGACTCGATCCGGCCTTGAGCGATGCACGAGCCGTGCAGCGCATTGCAGACCTCAGCGCATCGGGGCTGAGCAGCCTCGACCTTGAGGCCCGGTTGACGCAGTGGAGCGCGCAGCATCAGGCGCTCGTCAGGCAATTGAATGACTGGATCGATATTCGCGCCTATCGCGAGGGCGGCGGTTGGGTGAGCCCCGTTGACCGGCGACGAGCGGCGGACCGGCTGCTGGACAGCTGGCGGTACAACCTGCGCACCGAGCCTGAAACCGGGCGCCAGTTGCTGGACTTGTCCGACCTGTACCTTGGGGATCTTCCGCCGGTGGCGCCGCACTTCGCGCATGTCACGACGCTGAACCTGAGCGCGGTGAAACTCACGGAGCAGGGTTCCAACGAGTTTCTGCGCGCATTTCCCCAGGTCCGCAGCCTGATCCTCAGTCACAACGGCCTTAGTCGCTTGCCGGAGGCGGTCAGCGAGTTGTCGGCACTGACCCGGCTGGAGGCTGGCCACAATAACGTGTGGGGCCTTGCCGAGTTGCAGGCGACGCTCAATGAATTGCCGGCCCTGGAGTGGCTGGACCTGAGCGCAAACTCCCTCAGCGGCCTGGACATCTCCCGGCTGCCACAGCTGGAAACCCTCGACCTGCATGGCAACATCCTGGTGGACTGGCCGGTGGGCGTATTGGAGGCCCCGCGCCTGCGCAGCCTCAACCTGAGTAACAATCAGATCGAGAGGGTGCCCGCCGATGCCTGGTATCCCGAACACCTGGCCTTGATGGCGGGGATCAACCTGTCGGATAACCTGCTGCTGGAAGGTGACCTTCGGGTACTGCACGACTATTTGCTCGACACCGGCCACGGCTTGGGGTTTACCGAGGAAGAGATCGACCGCTTGCTGGATGGCTATGAAAACGATGATGAAGCCAATGGCAATGGCCCCGATGACGAGGCACACCCGGAGCAGCAGCCGCCGCAGGAGCAGAAAGACCAGTGGTTTAACGGCGTGCCTGCCGAGTCGGAAAAACATGCCATCTGGGATGAGCTCAAGGCCGCCGAGGGCAGCGCCGACTTTTTCCAGATCATTTCCCAGTTGAGGCACGCCAAGGACTACGAGGTAGACCGTGCCGAGCTTACCCGGCGGGTGTGGGACGTGTTGGAGGGCGCGCATGCACAGCCCGACTTGAGAGACGCGTTGTTTCTCCGGGCGCGCGCCTCGATCGAACAGGTGACCTGTGGTGATGGCTGGATCTTGTTGTTCAGCGATCTTGAAGTGAGGGCTTATGAGTTCAAGGTGCTCCAGACGGTTTCCCCTGGGCAGGAAGGCCTCGGCCTTTTCAGGCTGGCCAGAAGCATTATTCGTCTGGAAGAAGTCGAAGCCACGGCGGAGACCGCCATCAGGCAGCACCCGGGTATCGACCAGGCGGAAGTGCGCCTGGCCTATCGCATCCGGTTGGCGCAACGGCTGGAACTGCCCCGGCAGCCGTCCACCATGATTTACGAAAACTTTTCCGGAGTGACACCCGCGGACATTGACAGCGCCTACACCCGCATCATCGCCAGTGAAAACACACCCGCGTTCACCGACAAGTTGGTGACCCGTGACTACTGGGTGGATTACCTGAAGCGGCAGTACCCCGCCGAGTTTTCAGCGATGGCCAGCGGGCACGCTGCGAGAGTTGAGGCACTCGAAGCGCAGCATACGGACCTGAATCCGGCGTATCTGGCAGCCTCGGTGGCCTTGGACACACAGCGAATCCAAGAGGAGAAGGCGCTGGCGCTGCAATTGACGGCGCGCGAGCGCGCTGCGATGGGTCTGTAAACCTGAAGGGGGCCGGGGGCGGCAGGGCGCCGCCCCCGAGTGTCGATCAGTTGTCGTAACCCAGGTTTGGCGCGAGCCAGCGTTCGGTCACGCTCAGGTCCTGATCCTTGCGGGCGGTGTAGCTCGCCACCTGGTCCTTGTCAATCTTGCCCACGGCAAAGTACTGCGCCTGCGGGTGGGCGAAGTACCAGCCGCTGACCGCCGCTGCCGGGAACATCGCGTAGTGCTCGGTGAGGAACACGCCGCTGCGGCCGGCCTGCATCTCGCGGGCTTCAGGGTCCAGCAGTTGGAACAGCTGGGCTTTCTCGGTGTGATCCGGGCACGCCGGGTAGCCCGGGGCAGGGCGGATACCGCTGTACTGTTCTTTGATCAGCGCTTCGTTATCCAGCACTTCGTCCTTGGCGTAACCCCAGTGCTCTTTACGCACCTGCTGGTGCAGCCACTCGGCGCAGGCTTCGGCCAGGCGGTCGGCCAGGGCCTTGACCATGATCGAGTTGTAGTCGTCGCCAGCGTCCTGATAAGCCTTGGCGACCTCTTCGGCGCCGATACCGGCGGTGGTGATGAAGCCACCGATGTAGTCGGTCACGCCGCTGTCCTTGGGCGCCACGAAGTCGGCCAGGGAGAAGTTCGGCTTGCCGTCGGTCTTGATGATCTGCTGGCGCAGGTGATGCAGTTTGGCAATCGGCTGGCCGTCGTCGCCGTAGACTTCCAGGTCATCGTCCTGCACCTGGTTGGTCGGCCAGAAGCCGAACACCGCGCGGGCGCTGATGAGTTTTTCGTCGATCAGCTTCTTGAGCATTTCCCGAGCATCGGCGTACAACGCGGTGGCGGCTTCGCCCACCACTTCATCGGTGAGGATGCGCGGGAATTTGCCGGCCAGGTCCCAGGAGATAAAGAACGGCGTCCAGTCGATGTACTCGGCCAAAACGTTCAGGTCGATATTGTCCAGCACCTTGGAGCCGGTAAACGTCGGCTTGACCGGAGCGTAGGTGCTCCAGTCGAACTGCGGCTTCTTGGCAATCGCGGCCGGGTAGCTCAGGCGCTCGGTGCGAGCGCTGCGGTTGGAGGTGCGCTCGCGTACGTCGATGTATTCCAGGCGGGTTTTTTCAACGAACGCCGGCTTCAATTCCTTGGACAGCAACTGCGTCGCCACGCCCACGGCGCGGGAGGCGTCGGTGACGTAGATCACCGCGTCATTGCTGTACTTGGGCTCGATCTTCACCGCCGTGTGGGCCTTGGAGGTAGTGGCGCCGCCGATCATCAGTGGCAGGTGGAAATCCTGGCGCTGCATCTCGCGCGCTACGTGCACCATCTCGTCCAGGGACGGGGTGATCAGGCCGGACAGCCCGATAATGTCGCACTTCTGTTCCTTGGCCACCTGCAGGATTTTCTCGGCCGGCACCATCACGCCCAGGTCAACAATGTCATAGCCGTTGCAACCCAGCACCACGCCGACAATGTTCTTGCCGATGTCGTGCACGTCGCCTTTTACCGTAGCCATCAGGATCTTGCCCTTGGCTTCCGGCTTGTCGCCTTTTTCCAGCTCGATGAACGGGATCAAGTGGGCCACGGCCTGTTTCATCACCCGGGCGGATTTCACCACCTGGGGCAGGAACATTTTGCCGGCGCCGAACAGGTCGCCGACGATGTTCATGCCGGACATCAGCGGGCCTTCGATCACTTCGATCGGGCGCGCGAACGACTGCCGGGATTCCTCGGTGTCTTCGACGATGTGGGTGGTGATGCCCTTGACCAGCGCGTGTTCCAGGCGCTTGTTCACCGGCCAGCCGCGCCATTCTTCGGTCTCGGCTTCCTTGACGCTGCCGTCGCCCTTGTACTTGTCGGCAATGGCGAGGAGGGCGTCGGTGCCTTCCGGGGTGCGGTTGAGCACCACGTCTTCCACCGCGTCCCGCAGTTCGGCCGGGATCTGGTCGTAGATTTCCAGTTGGCCGGCGTTGACGATACCCATGCTCAGGCCGTTGCGGATCGCATACAGCAGGAACACCGAATGGATCGCCTCACGCACCGGGTTGTTGCCGCGGAACGAGAACGACACGTTGGACACGCCGCCCGAGGTCAGTGCATACGGCAGCTCGTCGCGGATGTAGGCGCAGGCGTTGATGAAGTCGACGGCGTAGTTGTTGTGCTCCTCGATACCGGTGGCCACCGCGAAGATGTTCGGGTCGAAGATGATGTCTTCCGGCGGGAAGCCGACTTCATTCACCAGGATGTCGTAGGAGCGTTTGCAGATTTCTTTCTTGCGCGCTTCGGTGTCGGCCTGGCCGGCCTCGTCGAACGCCATCACCACCACCGCCGCGCCGTAGCGCTTGCACAGCTTGGCGTGGTGAATGAACTGCTCGACGCCTTCCTTCATGCTGATGGAGTTGACGATGCCCTTGCCCTGGATGCACTTGAGGCCGGCTTCGATCACTTCCCACTTGGAGGAGTCGATCATGATCGGGACGCGGGAGATGTCCGGCTCGCCGGCAATCAGGTTGAGGAAGGTCACCATGGCCTTCTTCGAGTCCAGCATGCCTTCGTCCATGTTGATGTCGATCACCTGGGCGCCGGCTTCCACCTGCTGCAGGGCGACTTCCAGGGCTTCGGTGTAGTTGTCTTCGCGGATCAGGCGGGCGAAGCGGGCGGAGCCGGTGATGTTGGTGCGCTCGCCGACGTTGACGAACAACGAGCTGCGATCAATCGTGAACGGTTCCAGGCCCGACAGGCGGCAGGCCTTGGGGATGTCCGGGATCGGGCGCGGCGCATAACCGGCCACGGCCTTGGCGATGGCTTCGATGTGGCCCGGGGTGGTGCCGCAGCAGCCGCCGACGATGTTGAGGAAGCCGCTCTGGGCGAACTCTTCGATGACCTTGGCGGTTTCCGACGGCAGTTCGTCGTACTCGCCGAACTCGTTGGGCAGGCCGGCGTTCGGGTGCGCGGAAACGTGGGTGTTGGCCTTGTTCGACAACTCTTCCAGGTACGGGCGCAGCTCGCTGGCGCCCAGGGCGCAGTTGAGGCCCACGGACAGCGGCTTGGCGTGGCTGACCGAGTTCCAGAACGCTTCGGTGGTCTGGCCCGACAGGGTACGGCCGGAGGCGTCGGTGATGGTGCCGGAGATCATGATCGGCAGTTCGACGTTCAACGCCTCGAACACGCCCTGCACCGCGAAGATCGCGGCCTTGGCGTTGAGGGTGTCGAAAATGGTTTCGATCAGGATCAGGTCGGCGCCGCCTTCGATCAGGCCTTTAGTGGCCTCGGTGTAGTTTTCCACCAGTTCATCGAAAGTCACGTTGCGGTAGCCCGGGTTGTTCACATCGGGAGACAGCGAACAGGTACGGCTGGTAGGGCCGAGCACGCCGGCGACGAAACGCGGCTTGGCCGGGTTTTCCAGGGTCTTGGCGTCGGCGATCTTGCGCGCCAGGCGTGCGCCTTCTACGTTTAATTCGTAGGCCAGCTCTTCCATGCCGTAGTCGGCCATGGAAATGCGCGTGGCGTTGAAGGTGTTGGTTTCCAGGATGTCGGCGCCGGCATCCAGGTAGGCTTTTTCGATGCCGCCGATCACGTCCGGACGGGTGATCACCAGCAGGTCGTTATTGCCCTTGACGTCGCTCGGCCAGTCGGCGAAGCGTTTGCCACGGTAGTCCTGCTCTTCCAGCTTATAGCTCTGGATCATCGTGCCCATGCCGCCGTCGAGGATCAGGATGCGTTCCTTGAGGGCTTGGTGGAGGGCTTGCAGGCGAGCGCTACGATCGGGCATGGGACTACTCTGGTCAGGTATTACGGAGGGCGAAGATCATAACAAACCTGTGCGCTTTTAGAGCATGTGCAGGTTTTGCATGAATATCGCTCATGTTGGTGAGGGCTGCAGGTCGGTAGAATTGCGTAGGATTTTTTACTGCACGCATTGAATCGGGACCGGGAACATGTCACTTCGCCTCATCGTCAGCGCCGCGTTTGCGCTGTTCGCCCTCACCGCACAGGCAGAAGGTCCCGCTCCGGCGATCTCTTATACCCGTGATATCCAGCCGATCTTCACCGAGAAATGTGTGGCCTGCCACGCCTGCTATGACTCGGCCTGCCAGCTCAACCTGGGCAGCGCCGAAGGGGCCGCACGTGGCGCGACCAAAGTGCCGGTGTACGACGGCGAACGCAGCCAGGCCAGCCAACCGACGCGCTTGTTCTATGACGCCTTTGGCAAGGCGGCCTGGCAGCAAAAGGATTTCTACTCGGTGCTCGACGCCCAGGGCAGCCAGGCCGCACTGATGGCGCGGATGCTGGAGCTGGGGCATAACGCGCCCTTGCAGCCCAACGCCAAGCTGCCCGACGACATCGTGCTGGGCCTGAACCGCGAAAACACCTGCCCGATGCCGGGCGAGTTCAACGCCTACGCTGGCAGCCACCCCAAGGAAGGCATGCCGCTGGCGGTCACCGGCCTGAGCGACCAGCAATACCAGACATTGCAACGCTGGCTGGCCTCGGGTGCCCCGATCGACGAACAAGGCCTGGCGCCGAGCGCCAAGGAAGCCTTGCAGGTGCAGCAATGGGAAAACCTGTTCAACCAGCCCGGCGCCCGGGAAAGCCTGGTGGCGCGCTGGTTGTTCGAGCATCTGTTCCTGGCCCACATCTACTTTGAAGGTGGCGAACCGGGGCATTTCTTCCAGTGGGTACGTTCGCGTACACCCAGCGGCCAGCCGATCGACCTGATCAACACCCGCCGCCCCAACGACGACCCGGGCACCCAGATTTACTACCGCCTGTGGCCGGTGCAGGGCGTGATCGTGCACAAGACCCACATCACCTATCCGTTCAGTGCCGAGAAAATGGCCCGGATCAAGTCGCTGTTCTACACCGACGACTGGCAGGTGCACGCCTTGCCGGGTTACGGGCCGGGCCGCCGGGCCAACCCGTTCGAGACGTTTGAAGCGATTCCAGCCAAGGCGCGCTACCAGTTCATGCTGGATAACGCCGAATACTTCGTGCGCACCTTTATTCGCGGGCCGGTATGCCGGGGCCAAATCGCCACGGACGTGATCCGCGACAACTTCTGGACCTTGTTCCAGGACCCCGACCACGACCTGTACATCACCGATGCCCGCTACCGCGGCCAGGCCACGCCGCTGCTGGCGATGCCAGGGCAAATTGATGATGTGGGCAGCGTGCTCAGCCTCTGGATCAAATACCGCGACAAGCGCAATGAGTACGAAGCGCTTCGCCGTGACAGTTACGCCGACGTGCCGCCGCCAAGCTGGTCGAGCCTGTGGGCCGGCAATGACAACGCGCTGCTGACGATCTTTCGCCACTTTGACAGTGCGTCGGTGACCAAGGGCCTGATTGGCGAAGTGCCGCAGACGATGTGGCTGTTCGACTACCCGCTGCTGGAGCGCACCTATTACCAGTTGGCGGTGAACTTCGATGTGTTCGGCAACGTCTCCCATCAGGCCCAGACCCGCCTGTACTTTGACCTGATTCGCAACGGCGCCGAACAGAACTTCCTGCGCCTGATGCCGGCCGACAGCCGCGATGACTTTATGGACGACTGGTACCAGAACAGCGGCAAGATCAAGCTGTGGCTGGACTACGAAGCGATTGACGACGATAAGCCTACGGGGCTGCATCTGGATGAAAAGGATCCCAAGCGCGACTTTGCCAATCAATTACTCGGCCGTTATGGCGACCTGAACGCCAGCCCGGACCCGATCAACCGCTGCACCGGCGCCTATTGCTCGCGCGACGGTATCGACCCGGCGTTGCAGGACGCCGAGCAAGCATTGAGCCGCCTGACGTCGCGGCCGGCGGCGGGGCTTAAAGTCATCGACCAGTTGCCCGAAGCCACGATGCTGCGTATTGAAACCGCCGGCGGCAAACGGGTGGTCTACAGCCTGCTGCGTAACCGCGCGCACAGTAACGTGGCGTTTCTGCTGGGTGAGGCCTATCGCTATCAACCGGGGCTGGACACGCTGACGGTCTACCCAGGGGTGCTCAGCAGCTACCCGAATTTCATGTTCAATATCCCTGCACAGGAAGTGCCCGAATTCGTTGCGCAGATGGAGCGCGCCAAGGATGCCAATCGGTTTGGGAAGATTGTCGACCGCTGGGGCGTTCGGCGCAGCCACCCGTTGTTCTGGCAGTATTTTCACGATTTATCGCAGTACATCCGCGACACTACGCCCCTGGAAGACGGCGTGCTGGACATGAATCGCTACGAGAACCTTTAAGGCATGTATCAGACACACACCATCTGATAGTCAGTGGTCAGCGCGTTGACCAGTGCCTGAAGGCTGTCGAAACGCTGATGGAGGAGAGCACCGAACTCAGCGTCGTCAAGGTAGTACTTCGAGTTGCGACTCAGGATCGCTGATCGAGTCAGTTGGTTTTGGCGGTTTCGGTAATGCAAAATTGGCAGCTGGGTCAGGTTGCGCTCAAGGGAAAACATGCCCTTGCTGTGCAGCCGGAACTCGGGGAACGACGTCACGGGTGTGCCTGGCAGGTTGATCAACAGGTCGCATTGCAGCTTGATGGGGTGTTGCAGGTTGTCATGGTACGTGGCTTCGCCAGGGTCTCTGAAGGCGTGTGCGGACAAGGCCCGGTCGACACTGCTGATACGTGCACCGAGCGCGTTGGTCATATCGGCGATCCCTCGCACGCCCAGATACTGATTGACATGGCCGCAGCCGACCAGCGCTACCCAGCGGCTTGCTCCCCGTTGGATTTGATCGGCGTTTATCAGTTTTGCTGCGTGATAATTCATCGTGCGCAAACGCTGTTGCAGCATCTCCAGGCTGAACGGCTTGATAGCGGCGATACTGCACGAGGCCAGGCAATCGATCGCAACCGGGCGTATGCCCTGTGCACGCGCTGTATCGATCAATTGCCTGTAGGTGAACGCGTCATTGGCGTTGGTCACCTGGTCGATTTGCTGGAGCAGGGTTTTCAGCTCCGGGGTGTGTTCTCCGGTCCTGGAAAGGAAAAACCGGTCGAGGGCGGTTTGGTGCAGGTCCCAATTGAAGGCTTCCAGGTAGAGCACTCTTACGCCCTGCTGGTGAAAGGTGGGCATGTTTTCGATCAGAAACTGCCGTGCGATTGAGTGGGTGTGCATCTCTCCGACGACCAGCCCTGGGTGTTGATCAAGGATTACCTCAATCAGGGCGCGCACGTCTGCGTGGTTGGCCTGCGCCAATCGTGGCCTGGGTGCAGGCCTGAATTGCACGAGGGAACGCTGGGCGTCCTGGGTCAGCCTTTCGCGCACCGCTTCAAGATGGCGCTGAAACGCGCGAGTCGCCGGCGCGTAGAGCTGCGGATTCGCCAGGTTGAGTATGCCGAAGCGCTCGGTGGCAAAGGTCGCAAGCTCGTTGCGCTGAGCAGGGCTGAGGTGGTAGCTGTTCAGGGGGGTGTCGGCATCCGTGCGTGGGGCATCATCCCTCCCGCCGAGCAGGCGCAGCTGCCGTTCCCGGGGTACAGGCGACCATATGTCGGTCAGCTCATCCTGGGCGACAAGGTAGCGAATGTTGGGGAAGGCTGGGTCATAGATATAACGTTGTCCTTGTATTTGCAGGCTGGGGTGAAAGTCGTCACCTATCCGTACGAAATATTCCGATCCGGCGTTATTGCGATAGAGATTGCCGGACATTTGCCTGAGATCTTTCGAAGGCACCGGCACAAGGGTGTTGGCGGGTGCGGGGGGCAGGCTGCTCAGGGCCGGCGGCAGGGCAGAGGGGGTTGTCAGCACTACTCGACTGTTACTGCCGATAAGGGACCATATCTGGTTGGCTGCGGATCTGGACTTCTTTATTTGTGCCAGCATCAAGTAAATCTGGCGGATATGCGACAGTGCCGTAAACGTTGAGGTGACGGGCAGAAAACCAAGGATGTCGAGCCCGACTTCAACGCCGAACATGATTTTGTTCATGACCGACTGCTTTTTGACCTCGGCATTGGTGGTGGACTCGCTGCCAGCGCTATGCCTCAGGGTGTGGACTAACTGATCGTACATCGATTCATGCACATTCCCGTTGACGGGAACCAGGCGCAGGGTGTCGAACGGGTTGCCTGCCCGATGGCGCGAGGCGCTCAGAAAGGTCTTCATCCAGTCCTGGGAAAACGCCTTGTGTTCCAGGGAACGTTTGCCTTCGGTGGTCAGCCGTTCCTGGAAATAGCGGACCCATGGGGGCGAGGAGGCCCACTGCTCTTTCAGCACGTATTTGAGTGTGCCCAGGTCCTTGAACTCCTTGAGCTCCTGGCCGTCTGGCCCGTTGGGCGTATAGAGCACGACATTGGGGACGGAGGCCGAGTGTTGGGCGCTGAGCACCAGCACGTTGTTCAGCTCATAACCATTACGAGCGCTCGGGCTGTTGCCGATTTGCAGAATATTGGCAACGATCAGTTGGCCTTCTACGCTGCGCAGGGCTGGCAATGGATGATCAATCAATGCTTTGACCCATTCGTAGCCGCGGTTGAGCCGGTCAGGCAGGAACCGTGTGTTTTCCAAGTGCGCAACCAAGGCGTTGGCCTTAAGCGTGGCCAGGTACGCCCTTCGCCACGACTCACGCAGTTCTGCGCCCTGTACGATCATTTGTTCGTGTAATAACTCATCGTAGCCTTGGCCCGCGTCCAGATCCTTGGCGAGGGCGCGTAGTTCGTCATTATTGAGGAGCACCTCTGTGGGGGCCTTGTGCAGGTAATGGGCGTGTAAACGGCTGTTCGTGCGTGACAGCAGTTTTATATAGGTCACGTCCCAAGGGTCGACGTTTCTCAGCACAAACTGGGTCAGTGTCATGCGTTCCAGATCGATTTTCTTCGGGTAGTCAGCTGCGGGGCCACCAATGGTCGGGGTTGAGGATCCGGAAGGATTGATAGGGCTTGAAAGGGTCGTAAATACCACCTGCACCGTTTCCGGGTCGAGGTCGACGAAACGCGGCGCGAAGTACTCCTTAATGCGTTTGCGGGTATAAGCCTGCAACGAAGGGATCTGTTTTTGTATCAGCAAACGGGCCAGGGTCTTGTTTTGCGCATGGTCGTCGTCCAGGTATTGCCGCAAACGTATCCCGTTGGCTGGATCGAGTGCGATATACCAATCCGGGCGATGTTTTTCGAGTAGCAAGATTGCGCGGGCTTTGAGCCCATGCCCAAGGTCCAGTAGAGGGCCGATATCGGCGGCGTGATCGAAAGCTTCCTGCAGCGCCGCGAAGTCTGTTTCATCTTTGGGCAGGGTCTGCCAAGTGAACGCCAAGTCACTTCGCTGCTGGTCCAGAAGGGCCTGGGCGGCATATTCAAAGATATTGCCTTCGACTGTGGTGAACGAAATGGATCGCTGAGGGTGCCGTTCGATCCTGCCATGGGCGTGCCATGGCACGTTGCGTAGCAGTTGGTGGCGCGAGGTGGATGCGGCCAGGCGAGCTTGCAGCGCCTGCTGGAGCGCCGGCAGGGAGTCAAAGGTTTGGATGCCATTGATGTTGCAGCACAGCACAACAGGGCCGCAGTCGGTGTCGGCGTTTATCGATGACCCTGGTGTCTTGGTTGTCAGGATGAATGTGTTGAGCAGGTCGATGTCCGGCAGCCCATCTGCGATGTGCACACTCGCTTTCAGCGTGGAAGGGCGTTGCTCGGAGGGGGCGCCGGCCCGTTGGATAGCGCTCGGGCAACGGTACAAATGGTCCAGCATGTGCCTGAAGTGCAGGCCCAGCGTGCCATCCTCCAGACGCAGCGCTGCCAGGTCTTGCAGAGCACTGCGCTGGATGTCGGCCAGCCATTGCCGGCGCGTGCGAAGATCGGTGTCGGAGCGAGCGCCGTTCCAGAACGCATCGAGTTGTCGGGCGTAGAGTTGGTCCGGGCTGCGAACCATGGATTCGATCAACGATTCAAATGAGGGGTTGCTGTATAGGGTCGAATTCGCCGATTGCAGGTAGGCTCGGTAAAAGCCGTTATCTTGCAGGACGCCGCCTGCCCATGGCCTTTGTGCTAGGAGTCGCTGCAAACCATTGATGCGGTACCCCGCAGGCGCGTACACGCGGCGATTGGGGACGGTGATGAACCAGAGGTTCTTTTCGTAGCGTATTTCTTGCGCCTCAATCGGCGGCGGGCGTGTGGCGAACATGTTTTGTGCGTGCGAGTGAAGAACGCCGATCAGGCTATACGCACTGGGTTGTTGTTGGAGTAGTTGCTGCAGTTGCGTTTGGAAGCTGGCAATGTTTTCCAGATAAAACGACGACGTTGAGGCTGGCATCGAGTTGATCTCGTGGGCGCTGTGAGCGGGATCAACGATGTTAAAACTGCCTGGCGCGGTGGCGGCGTAGATATATAGAGGGTCGGGAGGCTGTTCCTGTGGGGGCTGGTTGACGTGCGTGCGCCGCTGATGGCGGTTGACCTTTTCCCGACAAAAATACTAGGACTTTGTACCTCGGTAATAATTTGGCGTAAACTGCCGGCAAGCCTGTGAGGAGTTTCCATGACTGCCATAACCATTACCGACGCCGCCCACGATTACCTGGCTGACCTGCTGTCGAAGCAGAACACACCGGGTATCGGCATCCGCGTCTTTATCACCCAGCCCGGCACCCAATACGCCGAGACTTGCATTGCCTACTGCAAGCCTGGCGAAGAGAAACCTGAAGATACCGCCCTGGGGCTCAAAAGCTTCACCGCTTATATCGACAACTTCAGCGAAGCCTTCCTCGACGACGCCGTGGTCGACTACGCCACCGACCGTATGGGCGGCCAGTTGACCATCAAGGCGCCCAACGCCAAGGTGCCGAACGTCAACGCCGACAGCCCGGTAAACGAGCGCATCAACTATTACCTGCAAACCGAAATCAACCCGGGGCTGGCCAGCCACGGCGGCCAGGTCAGCCTGATCGATGTAGTGGATGACGGGATTGCCGTGTTGAAGTTCGGTGGCGGTTGCCAGGGCTGCGGCCAGGCGGACGTGACCTTGCGTGAAGGCATCGAGCGCACCTTGCTGGAGCGTGTTCCGGAGCTCAAGGGTGTGCGTGATGTGACTGACCATACGCAGAAAGAAAACGCCTACTACTAAGGCGTTCGCTGCGGATATAAAAAAACGGCGCCCCGTGAGCGCCGTTTTTTTATGCTTGTTATTCAGTGGTTTGCACGTAAATAATGACAATTTACATTAAGTGTGGGAGCTGGCTTGCCTGCGATAGCGGTGGGTCAATGTCGGATGCTTTGGCTGACACACTGCTATCGCAGGCAAGCCAGCTCCCACATTTTTACTGTGTTTCTTCAGGGGCGGTAGAGGTGGGCGTGGCCCGCTCGATACAGTGAGGATTCGCTGAAACTGTCACTCGCCAACACCCGGCCCACCAAAATCAGCGCGGTACGCCGAAAGCCCTTGGCCGCCACCTTCCCGGCAATGTCCGCCAGAGTACCCACCGCCCAATCCTGATCCGGCCAGGTCGCCCGATGCACCACGGCAATCGGGCAGTCCGCGCCATAGTGAGGCAACAACTCGGCCACGATCTTCTCCAGATGATTCACCCCCAGGTGAATCGCCATGGTCGTGCCATGTTGCGCCAGGCTGCTGAACGCCTCGCCCTCGGGCATCGCCGTCTTGTCGGCATAACGCGTCAGGATCACGCTTTGAGCGATGTCCGGCAGGGTCAGTTCAGCCTCCAGCAACGCCGCACAGGCCGCTACGGCGGTGACGCCGGGAATGATCTGGAAAGGAATCCCCAGCTCCCGCAACAGGCGAATCTGCTCGCCAATCGCTCCATACAAACTCGGGTCCCCGGAATGCACGCGCGCCACGTCCTGGCCTTTCCCGTGGGCGGTCTTGATCAGCTCGATGATCTGTTCCAGATGCAATTCAGCGCTGTTGACTAGCAATTCTGCCTGATGCCCCTCAAGCACCGCCGCCGGTACCAGCGAGCCGGCATAGATAATCACCGGGCAACTGCGAATCAGCCGCTGGCCCTTGACGGTAATCAGTTCCGGGTCGCCTGGGCCTGCGCCGATGAAAAAGACAGTCATGGATACATTCCTGTGAAAAAAGCACGCGAGCAGGCCTTCAGATGAAAGTTGCTCATGATCGAAGCTGATGATTATCGGGAATTCAGCCGGCGCAAGCCAATGCAAAGGTGGCCTGGGCGGTTTTTTTGCGCGTGATCAATAGGGTGGCGGGGCGCTGTGACAGGTGTTCCGCGAGGGCCAACGCGGCACTTTCAGCGATGCCATAGCAGCCGGTGTGGGCAAAAACGGTGTCTGACTTATGGCTCAATCGATCTTCATAAGGCAGCAGTTGAGCCGTATTAAAAAACGTCAAAGGCAGCTTCAGAGCCTGGGACAGTGCGAGCAACCCCGGCTCATCCTGCTTGCGATCGATACTGGCCAATGCGCTGATGCGTTGGCGCTCAATGCCACCCTCGGTGAGGGCGGCATTGAACAGCTCAAGCAGGGCGTCGACAGGACAACCCCGCTGGCAACCCAGGCCAACCGCCAGGATCATGCCGAATACTGGCCATCACGGTTACGGCGGAACAACCAGGCACTGATCAAGCCCAGCGCCAGCCAGAAGGCCACGTTGGTCAGTTGCGAGGCGATCTTGAACTGAGCTTCCAGCGCCTCTGGCGCCAGCATCGAGTGGACTTCCGGCTGTGGTGCGCCAATCACGTGGGGCACCGCCAGGATCGCCGCGCCCAGCACTTTCAGCAGCCAATTGCGGCCGAACACGATCAGCGCGATACCGGCGGCGGTAGAGGCTGCGGTGCCGATCCACCAGATTTGTCGTTGTGCCAGGTCAGCAGCGGCAGTGCCCGGCAATTCAGGCGGCAAACCCAGGGTCGGCGCCAGCACGAACGTGGCGTAACCGGCCAGGCCCCACAGCAGGCCTTGCGCCGTACGGGTCGGCGCACGCAGGGTGTACAGGCCGGCAAGCATCAGGGCAAAGCCCACTGCAACCACCAGGTTGCCGCCAGTGGTGGACAGCACACGCTGCCAGCCGTCTTCCGGCTCCCAGGCTTCGGCGTCGTGGGTGTGGGCTGCGGCGCCGGCATGCTCATGCACTTCGGTGGCGGCCGGGGCGTTTTCGAAGGTTTCCGCCTGCAAAATCAGCGGAGCGACCCAGAAGCTTTGCAGCAGGGTCAGCAACAAGGCGGCCAGAAGACCGGTGAAACCTGCGGTTTGCGCAATACGCTTGATCATGTCGGCAGGTCTCAGTGGCACGGGAACGCGGCGCTGTGGCGGGTATCGTGGGCGGCGTTGTGCACCGCTTCGATATGCGAGAACCCGGCGAAATACACCAGGCACGCGCCGAGGATCGACGCGCCGATGGCGGCGGTCAGGCGTTGGCTCAGGGTGGCGGTGGTGCTGGCGGTAGAGGCGGTGCTGCTGATGATCGACATGGCGCGTCCCTTCTGGGTTTCAGGGTGCACGAGCGCATGAAAACCCCGCGAGCCAGGCACGCAGGGTTTTGAACAGCGCCCGCCCACCGCGGGTTTGTTATCTGATTTTTTCGGGCCGGTCTCCGGGCTTGCGAGGGGCATGTATCGCCTGAAAGCATCGCCTTCCCATGCCATAACGACACAGTGGATCTGACACTTCGCTCGCTTACCGTTGCGGGGGCAGCACCGGACTCGTCATGCCCTTGAATAAAAGCATATGACTCACCGGTTTCCCGTTTCACCCTGTGAAGGGCACCCGAAACAAGATGTGTAGGAGAGCATGGCCGGGCGATGGGCGTCAAATCGCCGGTTTAACTCCAGCGCTTGAACAGCACGCTGGCATTCACGCCGCCAAACCCGAAACCATTGGAAATCGCGTATTCAATCGGCAACTGCCGGGCTGTGCCGCGAATCAGGTTCAGCCCGGCAGCGGCGGGGTCGGGGTTGTCCAGGTTGAGGGTGGCCGGGGCAATCTGGTCGCGCAAGGCAAGCACGGTGAAGATCGCCTCAATCCCGCCCGCCGCGCCCAGCAGGTGGCCGGTCGCCGATTTGGTGGCACTGATAGCGACAGTCGAGTCTGCTCCGAACAGCGTATTGATCGCCGCCAGCTCGCCGTTATCGCCCACCGGCGTGGAGGTGGCATGGGCGTTCAGGTGCTGGATCTGTGCCGGTGTGATCCCGGCCTGGGCAATCGCCAATTCCATCGCCCGCCGTGCGCCGGAGCCATCCTCGGGACCTGAAGTCATGTGATAAGCGTCGGCGCTCGTGCCATAACCCACCAGCTCCGCAATCGGCGTCGCGCCCCGGGCCAGCGCATGCTCCAGTTCCTCGATCACCAATAAGCCGGCGCCTTCGCCCATTACAAACCCATCGCGGCCTTGATCAAACGGGCGCGAAGCGAGTGCCGGCGTGTCGTTGTAATCGCTGGACAGCGCACGCGCGGCGGCAAAACCGCCGAGGCTGACCCGGTGGATGCAGGCTTCGGCGCCGCCACATACGGCGATGTCGATTTCGCCGGCGCGGATCATCCGTGCGGCATCACCAATCGCTTGCACGCCGGCGGCGCAGGCGGTGACCGGGGAGCCCAGCGGGCCTTTCAGATGATGCTGGATCGACACATGCCCGGCGGCCATGTTGCCGAGGAATGACGGAATCGTGAATGGCGACAGGCGGCGCGGCCCTTTACTGTCCGCGGTGCGCACTGCCTCGGCAATCGCGGGGAAGCCACCCACGCCGGAGGCGATAATGGTCGCGGTGCGTTCTTGCTGCGCCGGGGTTTGCGGTGCCCAGCCGGCTTGCGCCAAGGCTTCCTGCGCAGCGGCGAGGGCAAACACGATGAACCGATCCATCTTGCGTTGCTCTTTGGCGGAGATCACGCTGTCGGGGTCGAAACCGGCGTGTGGGTCCTGATCACGGCCCAACACCTGGCCGCCAATGCTGATTGCCAGGTCCCCGACCAATTCCTCGGGCAGCCGGCGGATGCCGGACTCGCCGGCCAGCAAGCGTTTCCAGGTCTGTTCCACGCCGGTTGCCAGCGGGGTCACTGCACCCATGCCGGTCACAACAATTCGCTTATTCATGATCGCTTAGCTCCGCAATTTCAGTTTGGTAGCAATGCTGCGACGAAACTATCATTATGAAAGTAACATCGAACAGCTTAAATTTTCGGGGCCGCCCCACAGAGGAACTGCAATGCAACGTAAGTCGCTGGTGAATGCCGAATGCCCGGTAGCCCGTGGAGTGGAAAGGGTAGGCGAGTGGTGGAGCATCCTGATCATGCGCGATGCGCTGCAAGGCTTGCGGCGTTTTGACGAGTTTTCCCAGAGCCTGGAGATCGCCCCCAACATGCTCACGCGCCGGCTCAACAGCCTGGTGGACGCGGGGTTGCTTGCGCGCCGGCAATACAGCGAGCGGCCGCCGCGTTTCGAGTACGTGCCGACGCCGGTGGGCGAGGATTTCCGCGTGGTGATCATGGCGTTTATCGGCTGGGGCAACCGCCACTTCGCTACCGAAGGTGAAAGCCTGCAGTTGGTCGACCGGGAAACCCGGCGCCCAGTGGAAGTGGCCGTGGTGGAAGCCGGCAGCGGCGCGCGCGTGCCCGTCGAGCAATGCAGCGTGCAAGCCGGGCCGGCAGCGAGCGAGGGCATGCTGGAGCGCCTGGCGCTGCTTCGCGCCAAGCGCTCGGACATTGACCCGTCCCCGCGCACTGCGTAGCCTTGCACGTTCGAGGTTCTTCGGCCCAGGTCGAAGCTAAGAAGGGAACGCGGTCAATGCCGCGGCTGCCCCCGCAACTGTAAAGGGTTTATCTGACTGCCACGCCACTGCCTGAACAAGGCGGGAAGGCGCAGCCAGCGCCGGCTTCATCGCCGGCAAGCCCCAAGCCAGGAGACCTGCCTCGCAACCGATTTTCTACTTCAACCGGGCGGGGTGATCCGGTGGCGAATTCTGCTTCTGCGCACCCGCGCAGGGCCACTCGTCCCGTATGCCCGCCCCAAAGGGCATCCGATGAAAACACTGGCCAAACTCCCCGTCACCATCGTTACCGGCTTCCTCGGCTCGGGCAAGACCACCTTGCTGCGCCACATGCTGGACAACGCCCAGGGGCGCCGCATTGCAGTGATCGTCAACGAGTTCGGCGAGCTGGGCATTGACGGTGAAATCCTCAAGCAATGCTCCATCGGCTGCACCGAGGAAGAAGCCAACGGCCGCGTCTACGAGCTGGCCAACGGTTGCCTGTGCTGCACCGTCCAGGAAGAGTTCTTCCCGGTGATGCGCGAACTGGTGGCGCGCCGCGGCGACCTCGACCATATCCTCATCGAAACCTCGGGCCTGGCCCTGCCAAAACCGTTGGTCCAGGCGTTCCAGTGGCCGGAAATCCGCAGTGCCTGCACCGTTGACGCGGTGATCACCGTGGTCGACAGCCCGGCCGTGGCCGCCGGCACCTTCGCCGCATTCCCGGACCAGGTCGACGCCCAGCGCAAACTCGACCCGAACCTGGACCACGAATCCCCACTGCACGAGCTGTTCGCCGACCAGTTGGCCAGTGCCGACCTGGTGATCCTCAACAAGTGCGACCTGATCAGCCCTGAAGACCTGGCCCGTGTGCGCCTGGAAGTGGCCGAAGAGCTGCCGCCCGCGGTAAAAGTCATCGAAGCCAGCAGCGGTCGCCTGCCGCTGGACGTATTGATCGGCCTGGGCGCTGGCTCCGAAGAGCACATCGACGGCCGCCACAGCCACCACGATCATCACCACGAAGGTGAAGACGACCACGACCACGACCACGACGCCTTCGACTCTATCTCTATCGAACTGCCCCAGGCCGACGAAAGCCTGCTGCTCGACGCCCTGACCCAACTGGTGGTCCAGCACGGCATCCTGCGTGTGAAGGGTTTCGCCGCGATCCCGAACAAGCCGATGCGCCTGCTGATCCAGGGCGTGGGCACGCGTTTCGACAAGCACTTCGACCGCGCCTGGCGCACCGACGAGCCGCGCGCCACGCACCTGGTGCTGATCGGCCAGGAACTGGACGCAGCCTTGCTCGAAGCGCAATTGCGCGCTGCCCTCAGCGTTTAACCCATGCACCTGCTCAGGACCCAGCCCGGCGGTTTCGTCTCGGATGACAACATTGCCGACCTTGGCCAAACCCCCGCCGAGCTGGTGATCCTGTGCAGCGGTGATTCCAGCCTGGCGCTGCTCGCCGAAGCGGCTCAGCAGTTGCCCGAGGATTACCCGAGCCTGCGCCTGGCCAACCCGATGCAGGTGCAGAACCATGCCTCGGTCGACCTGTATGTGGACGAGGTGCTGCGCCACGCCAAAGTCATCCTGATTTCGCTGCACGGCGGTATCGGCTATTGGCGGTACGGCATCGAGCGTCTGGTTGAGCTGGCCGAGCGCGGTGTGCAACTGATCCTGGTGCCGGGGGATGATCGCCCGGACCCGGAACTCAGCGGCCTGAGCACCGTGGGCGCCGAGGAACGTGACCGGCTCTGGCACTTCCTGCGCCAGGGCGGGTTGGGTAACGCGCTGGACTTTTATCGTTGCCTGGCGGCCGGCTACCTGGGTCGCGATTATGCCTGGGACGAACCGCGAACCCTGCCGCGCACCGCGATTTATCACCCGCACAAAGCCAATGCCCGTCTCAACGATTGGCAGGCGGACTGGCAACCTGGTTTCCCGGTGGCGGCGGTGCTGTTCTACCGCTCTCACCTGCAGGCGGCCAATACCGGCTTTATCGATGTTTTTTGCCAGCGCTTGCAGGCGGCGGGTCTTAATCCGTTGCCGATGGCGGTGGCCAGTCTGAAAGAGCCCGGCTGCCTGACGGTGGTCGAGGACCTGCTGGACGAAGTGCACGCCTCGGTGATTCTAAACACCACCGGCTTTGCCCAATCCAGCCCTGAAGCGCCGCACCTGCGGCCGTTTCGCCGCAACATTCCAGTGATCCAGGCGATTTGCGCCCAGGATAACGAGCCTGGCTGGCAGGCCAGCGAGCAAGGTCTCGGCCCTCGGGACCTGGCGATGCACATCGCGTTGCCGGAACTGGACGGGCGCATCATCAGCCGGCCCATCAGCTTCAAGGACCTGGCCTGGCGCAGCGAGCGCAGCCAGTCCGATGTGGTGTGCTATCGCGCGCAGCCGGAACGCATGGACTTTGTCGCCGAGCTGGCGCGGCGCTGGGTCGAACTGGCGCGGGTGCCGAATGGCGAAAAACGCATTGCGCTGATCCTCGCTAACTACCCGACCCGGGACGGGCGTATCGGCAATGGTGTGGGGCTCGACACCCCGGCCGCCGCGTTGAATATCCTGCGGGCCTTGAAGACCGAAGGTTATCCGTTGCCGGACGTGCTGCCGCAGAGCGGCACGGCGTTGATCCAGGAACTGCTGGGCGGTGTCAGCAACGACCTGGACAGCCTCGACCTGCGTCCGTGCCATCAAAGCCTCGCGCTCGATGACTATGAAGCGATGTTCAACCGCTTGCCCGAGTCCAACCGCCAGGCGGTGTTGGCGCGCTGGGGCACGCCACATAGCGATCCGATGTTCCGCGACGGGCGCATGATGATCGCCGGCCTGCGCTTTGGCCTGACCTTCGTCGGCATCCAGCCGGCCCGGGGTTATCAGGTGGACGCCAGCGCGGTCTATCACGACCCGGACCTGGTGCCGCCCCACGGCTACCTGGCGTTCTACTTCTGGTTGCGCCAGACCTACGGCGCCCATGGCGTTATCCACGTCGGTAAGCACGGCAACCTGGAGTGGCTGCCGGGCAAGGGCGTCGGGCTTTCCGAGAACTGCTGGCCGGACGCACTGCTGGGTCCGCTGCCGAACATCTACCCGTTTATCGTCAACGACCCGGGCGAGGGTGCCCAGGCCAAGCGGCGCACCCAGGCGGTGATCATCGACCACTTGATGCCGCCACTGACCCGCGCCGAAACCTACGGGCCGTTGCGCGACCTTGAGTTACTGGCCGACGAATATTACGAAGCCCAATTGCTCGACCCACGGCGTGCCCGCGAGTTGCAGAAGGACATCCTCAAGCTGGTGCGCGAAACCCGCATCGACCAGGAACTGGCCCTCGACGAAAATCTCGACAGCGACGCCGACGCCGCGATCTGGCTGCCGCGCCTGGATACCTACCTGTGTGACTTGAAGGAATCGCAGATTCGCGATGGCCTGCACATCTTTGGTGAGTCACCTGAAGGCCGCTTGCGCATCGACACCTTGCTGGCGTTGTTGCGCATCCCCCGGGGTGATGGGCGCGGGCCGCAATCGAGCCTGCTGCGGGTATTGGCCAAGGCTTTTGAACTGGGCTTCGACCCGCTGGATTGCGCCCTGGCCGAACCCTGGACCGGGCGCCGCCCCTTGGTACTGCAGAAGATTGACTCGCAGTTGTGGCGCACCGCCGGCGACACCCGTGAACGCCTGGAACTGTATGCCGCCCGCCTGATCGAGCAGGCGCTGGAAGGGCCGGTGGAACAGCTTGAAGAGCCGGGCTGGGAGGACGTCAAGGCCGTAATCGAGAGCCTGCGCATTGTCGTTGCGCCGCGCCTGGATGCCTGTGGCCCGGCGGAAATGCGCGGCTTGCTGGATGCCCTGAGCGGGCGTTTCGTGCCCGCCGGCCCTAGCGGTGCGCCGAGCCGGGGCCGCCTGGATGTGTTGCCCACCGGGCGGAATTTCTTCTCGGTGGATGTGCGCAACCTGCCGACCACCACGGCCTGGCGCATCGGGTTCCAGTCGGCGAACCTGATTCTGGAGCGTCACCTGCAAGACCACGGCGACCACCTGCGCCAGCTCGGCCTGTCGGTGTGGGGCACCGCCACCATGCGCACCGGCGGTGACGACATCGCCCAGGCCATGGCACTGATG
Source organism: Pseudomonas sp. BIGb0558 (assembly GCF_024807515.1). Classification (NCBI taxonomy): domain Bacteria; kingdom Pseudomonadati; phylum Pseudomonadota; class Gammaproteobacteria; order Pseudomonadales; family Pseudomonadaceae; genus Pseudomonas; species Pseudomonas sp. BIGb0558. Next base: position 11,339 of record NZ_JANUEW010000009.1, on the reverse strand, counting down.
GGCGTGCGCCCGGTGTGGGCCACGGGCAGCCAGCGGGTGGATGACTTTGAAATCCTGCCCATCAGCCTGTTGGATCGGCCGCGTGTGGACGTGACGTTGCGCGTGTCGGGGTTCTTTCGCGATGCGTTCGCCAACCTGATCCGCCTGTTCGATGCGGCAGTGCAAGCCGTGGCTGCGCTGGACGAACCGGATGACCTGAACCCGCTGGCGGCCAAGGTGCGCAGCGAGCGTGAGGCCTTGCGCCTTTCGGGCCTGGATGAGGAGGCCGCCGCGAAACAGGCGGGTTGGAGGATCTTCGGCGCCAAGCCCGGTGCCTACGGTGCCGGCGTGCAGGGCGCAATTGACGGGCGCTTGTGGCAAAGCCGCGAAGACCTGGCTGAGGTCTACTTGAACTGGGGCGGCTACGCCTATGGCGGCTCCGACGAAGGCACCGCCGCCCGCGAACAGTTTGCCCAGCGCTTGAGCCAGGTGCAGGCGGTGTTGCAGAACCAGGACAACCGCGAGCATGACTTGCTCGACTCCAATGATTACTACCAATTCCAGGGCGGCATGCTCGCCGCCGTGGAAACCCTGAGCGGCGACAAGGCCGCCAGCTATCATGGTGACCACAGCCAGCCGGACCTGCCGAAGGTGCGCACGCTGAAGGAAGAGTTGAACCGGGTGATCCGTGCCCGGGCGGCCAACCCGAAGTGGATCGAAGGGGTGAAGCGCCACGGCTATAAAGGCGCGTTCGAGATGGCGGCCACCGTGGACAATCTGTTCGCGTTCGACGCCACCACAGCGCTGATCGACGATCATCAGTACGCGTTGCTGGCCGACGCCTATTTGCTCGACCCGGACACCCGGGCGTTTGTGCAGCAGCACAACCCGGATGCCCTGCGGGACATGACCGAGCGCATGCTCGAAGCCCAGCAGCGCGGCATGTGGCAGGAGCCCGGGGCGTACCGCGAGGCGTTGGAAAACCTGTTGTTGGATATAGAAGAAGGCAGTTGATGACCGACCTCCCGCATTTCCCGCTGTCCGCCGTTGTCGGCGCCGATGACCTGAAACTGGCCCTGTGCCTGACCGCCATCGACCCGAAGATCGGCGGCGTGCTGATCGAAGGTCCGCGTGGCATGGCCAAGTCCACCCTGGCCCGTGGCCTGGCGGACCTGCTCGCCAGCGGCCAGTTCGTCACGCTGCCCTTGGGCGCCACCGAGGAACGCCTGGTGGGCACGCTGGATCTGGACGCGGCGCTCGGTGAAGGTCGCGCCCAGTTTTCCCCAGGCGTGCTGGCCAAGGCCGACGGCGGCGTGCTCTACGTGGATGAAGTCAACCTGCTGCCCGACCATCTGGTGGACCTGCTGCTGGACGTGGCCGCCAGCGGCACCAACCTGATCGAGCGCGACGGGATTTCCCACCGGCATTCGGCGCGTTTCGTGCTGATCGGCACCATGAACCCGGAAGAGGGCGAGTTGCGCCCGCAATTGCTCGACCGCTTTGGCTTCAACGTGGCACTGAGCGGGCACACCCAGCCCGCCGAACGTGGGCAGATCATCCGTCGCCGGCTGGATTTTGACAGCGACCCCCAGGGTTTCTGTGGGCAATGGGCCGATCAGCAGGCCGCGTTGCGCGAGCGCTGCACCCAGGCGCGGGCGCACTTGGAGAGCATCCCGCTGGATGACCACGCGCTGGCGCAGATTACCGAACGCTGCTTTGCCGCTGGCGTGGACGGCCTGCGCGCAGACCTGGTCTGGCTGCGTGGCGCCCGTGCCCATGCGGCCTGGCGGGGGGCGACGGTCATCGGCGACGAAGATATCGAAGCCGTTGCGGAATTCGCCCTGCGCCACCGTCGCCAGGAGCAATCGCCACCTTTGACGCCGCCCGCTGGCGGTCAATCACCCAAGCCCGATGATTCGCCGGAAGGCCAGGGCCAATGGGGCGACATGCCCGCACCCGCCTTGCCGATAGGCGCACGCCGAGATGTGCCCACCTGGCCAAAAAAGCCCTAGGCATCCGCCCCAAACCTGACGCGGGGGCGGATGCACGGCCCAAGGCGGGTCGACTGAACAAGGGCCGGCGAGGGCAGGCGCGCAGCGCGACCGAAGGTTCGATCAACTGGCCGGGCACCTTGCTCGGCGGGCGGCCGCAACGCCGTGAAGACGTGCTGTACCAACTGCGCAGCCGCACGCCCCACGAACTGTGGCTGGTGATTGTCGATGCGTCGGCCTCCACCCGGCGGCATCAGGCGTTGACGGATGCCAAAGGGTTGCTCGCCCAACTCTTTGACGACGCCTATCGGCAGCGGGCGCGCATGGCGTTGCTCACCGCGAGCGGGCAATCGCCGAAATGGCAGGTGCAGGGATTAAAGGCGGCTAAGGGGCTTGGTCATTGGCTTGACGGGCTCGGAGCGGGCGGCGGTACGCCCTTGTTGGCGGCGCTGACAGAGGCAGGCCATTGGCTGGTGGCCCGGCGCAAGCGGTATCCGGCGGAACAGCAGCGTTTGCTGGTGGTCACGGATGGGCGGCTGAAGGATGTGGCGGGGTTGCCGCAACTGGACTGCCCGGGCTTGCTGGTGGATATCGAGCGTGGGCCGATTCGGTTGGGGAGGGCAAAAGAGCTGGCGACCGGATTGCGGGTGGACTACTGGCACATTGATAACTTGTAAAAAGTCGAAACGGGAAGCGCCTTGCTTGTAAAGAGGAATCTTCTGACATTATTCACCGATAGCAAATCTTTACTCTCTGGCCTCTCGCAAAGTCCAGGGATGAAAAGGCATGAACTCCAGCGCATCACCCTTCCCGTTTTTCGACCACAGTCGCCATAAACTCACCGTTCGCAACGTTGATGCAGTACTCGACGTCCTGGCCTTCGAGGGCACCGAAGGCCTGAGCGAACTGTTCAACTACCGTGTCGAGTTCACCAGTACCGCCCGCGACATCGCTGTCGAGAAAATGCTCGGTCAGAACGCCACGTTCAGCTTATACAGCGCACTGCAGCAATCGCCGATGCGCGGCTTCATCCCGCCGCCTGCGAGGCAGTTGCGCACGCTGCATGGCGTGGTCACCGGGTTCAAACGCCTGTCCGGTTCCGTTGATGAAGCCCGCTACGAAATCACCCTGGAACCCCACTTTGCCCTGCTGGGGCGAGGCCAGCAGTTCCGCATCTACCAACACCAATCCGTCCCGCAGATCGTCGAAAGCATCCTGCGCAACCGCCACGACTTTGAAGGCCAGGACTTCTTCTTCAATCTGGTGCGCGAATACCCCCAGCGCCACCAGGTCATGCAGTACGGCGAGAGCGATCTGGCTTTCATCACCCGCCTATTGGCCGATGTAGGCATCTGGTACCGCTTCACCCGCGATGAACGCCTGAACATCGAGGTGGTGGAATTCCACGACGACCAACGCCATTACCAATTCAATGTCGAACTCGCCTACCGCCCACAATCCGGGCTTAGCAGCACCGGGCAAGATGGCGTATGGAACCTGCAATCCAGCCACCAGGTGGTGGAGCAGCACGTCAATATCCGCAGCTACCACCACCGCGTGGCCCACGCCCACCTGAACGGGGAAATCGACCAAACCCGTGGCGCCACCACCACCTACGGCGAGGCCTATCACTACGCCGAACCCTACACCGTCATGGGCGACCGCTACGCCTTTGACGAAGACCTGCAAAGCGAAAGCGGCTACTTCTACGCCCGTTTGCGCCACGAACGTTACCTCAATGGCCAGACCCAACTCAGCGGCGACAGCAGCAGCGCCACCCTGGCGCCCGGCCAGGTACTGAAAATCTCCGGCGGCGCGCCACAGGCTTTTGCGCCCGGCGCGGTGATTTCGCAACTGACCACCCGGGCCGCCCGCGACCGCAGTTTCGACGTCAGCTTTAAAGCCATTCCCTACTCGGAGACCGTGTGCTTCCGCCCGGAGCTCAAGAAAAAACCGCAAATCGCCGGCACCGTCCCGGCCCGTGTCACCAGCCGGCAGGCCAACGACCCGTACGCCGAAATCGACCTGGAAGGGCGCTACCGGGTCAACTTCCTGTTCGACCGCGACACCTGGAAGCCCGGCCAGGAAAGTATGTGGCTGCGCCTGGCCCGTCCGTACGCAGGCGACACCCATGGCCTGCACTTGCCGCTGATAGCGGGCACCGAAGTGGCCATTGCGTTTGAGCAAGGCGACCCGGACCGTCCCTACATCGCCCATGCCTTGCACGACAGCCGGCGCGAGGACCATGTGACCTTGCGCAACTACAAACGCAACGTGCTGCGCACACCGGCCAACAACAAACTGCGCATGGACGACACGCGGGGGCAGGAGCACGTCAAGCTCAGTACGGAATACGGTGGGAAAAGTCAGCTGAACCTTGGGCATTTGGTGGATGCCGGGAAGAAAAAGCGCGGGGAGGGGTTTGAGCTGCGAACCGACGACTGGGGTGCCATTCGGGCGGGGAAGGGGTTGTTTATCAGTGCCGACAAGCAGGTCAAGGCCGGTGGTGAGCAACTTGAAATGGAAGCCGCCATTACGCAGTTGGAAAGCGCGCTATCACTGGCGCGCTCCCTGGCCGATGCGGCTCGTAATGCACGAGCTCTCCCCGGTGATATCGATAGCCAACGAGGACTGGTTCAGGCGCTCAGCGAGTTGGGGCGATCGGGCGTATTGCTGCATGCCCCCGCAGGTGTCGGTGTGGTCAGTCCCAAAGCGGTATGCCTGTCATCCGGGGGCGAAAGCGTGGGCATCATGGCGGCGCACAACGCCGACATCAGCGCCGGGCACAACATCACGGCCGCTGCCGAGGGGGGGATTAGCGTACTTGCGCAACGTGCAGACATGCAGCTCAAGGCCGCCTTAGGCAAGATTGAGCTGCATGCCCAGGCCAGCAATCTGCATGCGATGGCGAAGACCGATATCAAGATCGAAAGCGTGGAAGGCCGCGTAGAAATCAGCGCGCCACAAGAGCTTGTACTCAACTGTGGTGGCGCCTATATCCGCCTGAAGAATGGCGAAATTGAGCTGGGTGCGCCCGGCAATATTTACCTCAAGGCTGCCCATGTCGACAAGCTTGGAAGCGCCAGCCTTGATACGCCGGTATCACCGCTACCAGCGGGATATTCCGGTAGCTATGCCCTGAAGGATGAAGCCCGGGTGCCCCTGCCGTTCACTCGTTATCGGATTACCACCCGGCAGGGAGAGGTGTTCAAGGGGGTGACCGATAAGGCAGGCAAGGCCATGCCGATCCATACACTGGTCCCGGGAGAGTTGAAAGTTGAGTTTCCTGCATCGGAGAAATGGATCAGCTTTTGCGCGCCGGTTGAATTGAATCATCAAGGCATCAAATGCACTGCGACGATGGACGATGGAACCGTTTTGCAAGGTGAGTTCGATCATCAGAACAAGGCGAGCTTTTATTCTTTTGCTGGTAACACCTGTGTCAAGTTTGAGGTGGCTGAACTTGCGCCACAGGAAACGGGTATTAGCTGCGCCGAAGAAATACTGAAAAGGATTATGGAGTAATCAATATGGATGCCCCTTATCGAAATTACCCGGCTCGAGAAAATCACTCGGTTGATGCTGAGGTTCTGGAGCGTGCGCTAGAGAGCTTTGAGGGAGTTGCCGTTAAGTTTTCTTCGGATTTTATAGAAGATGCAAGGCAGCGTGATAATTACAATCGTAACGTCAAGAGGGTCAAGGCTGAGGTTTTGAAGCAAGTAGCAAATGGGAGCATTTCAGCAAAGGAAGGTGCTGAGTTTTGCTATGAAATGAGAAATACAATCATGGCGGAAACGCGCGCCAGAACTTCGGTGGCGGGGCGCGCCGTTGCTGAGAGAGAGAAAGTAATTTCTCCTGCTCTGGAGAAATTGCTGGACGAAAAGTCCGGCAGGAAATTTGGAAAAAGGTTTAATGAGCTGGGCCCTCGGCAGAAAAGTACTGTTCATTACGAGATCATTGAGTCTTCCGCCAGGCCAAACACCAAGTTCAATATAAGAAACAAAGCATTAAGAACGATAGGGAAAGTGCTGATAGTGGTGACTGTTGCGTATGTTGTCTACGACGTTGTCAATGCGCAAAACAAAGTGAAAGAAGTGATCAAGCAAGGCGCTGTAATGGCTGGCGGGCTTTCAGGCACGATTTTAGCCGGCTCTGCCGCTTCGCTGGTGTGTGGCCCAGGAGCTCCCGTGTGTGCTGTTGCACTATTGATTGGTGGCGGGATCGCCGCAGGATGGGTTGCGTCAGAAGTTGTAGAGCTTTTTGATGACGAGCTCGAGGAATTTACTCGTTGGCAGGTGAAGTAGTACGCCAGTCAGTGTGTGCGGTCGATGGAGATACTCATGACGCTTATTTTATTGAAATTATTCTTTTCATTGTTCGCGCCTCTGGCCCTCGGATTGGCGGGTGCCGGGGTGAATAGTTATGTCGCATGCCGTGATTTGGAGGTGGTGTTAAAGGTTTTTAAAAAAAGCTCCATTGTGACGTCTTATGCTGATGTATGGGCGGGTGGTTCTTTTTTTTCACGCAGCGCCTTATCTATGGTAGTGGCCGGAAGTGTGATGTGGCCGTACAAGCATATACGCAACGGTTCGCTCGACGCTCAGGAACTGGCTTGTTTGCCTGGCTCTATCAAACTACGCATGAAATGGTCAGTCGGACTTGTGGTGGGTGGAGTTGGATGGTTGTTTTTTGTTTTTCTTTTGTCGAAGTTTTTCAGTTAGATGGAAAAGCAAATCTACGCACCATTGATTATGGATTTAACCCATCATAACTAGAGATACTCAGGGGCTTGTATGAGTGACGAATTTTTGCATCGCACGGATACACTCGGCACCGTCAAAGTAGTGACTTGCGGTCCACAGAAAAAGCACTGGGTTGAATTCCAGTTGGTGGATGAACAGGGTGAACCACTGGCGAACCTGCCGTGGCGAGCGGTGAACGATGCCACACGTGCCGACTGTGCGCCGCCGCACTCAGGTGTGAGCGATGCCCAAGGAGTGGTTCGTGTAGACGGCCTGCACCCCATCCCCATCACCTTGCTGGTGTCCGCCGACCCGCTGGCCGAGCAACTGCAAACCCGGCGCTTGCGTGCCGAAAGGCCCGAACCGGAGTGGCCAATTATCGGTGACCGCGGCGCGCCCTACGGTCCGCAGCGCCCGGGCTTTTCGCCGATTGAGGCGCAGGCGCTCGCGGCGGGGCACGGCTACCACTATGTGCGCATTGGGCAGTTATGCGATCAAGCGCCGAACGTTGACCCGCCGTTGGCAGACTCGAAGAAACTTCCGGCGTTTCACTTTCCGGACCCGGCTTTCAGTGGGTTTACCGTTGAGTACGAGGAGCTGAATCGCCGGCATGTGGTGGAGGTGTGTCCGTTTCGTGCTTGGGCGTTGGTGCTGCATCACCAGCCTGAGTACAGCTTGGTAAATGCACACAATTTGGGGCTTATGAGCATTTTGGCTTATAGCCGATATGAGGAGAACGATCGCGGTTCACCCGAGCAGTTTTTTCTCCATCAATGCCTGGACCTGTCACGCACGCCACGGGTATTGGATACCGGGAACAACTGGGGTTGCGTGGTAACGGATGTGCCCTTTAGTCAGCGCTATACGTTGGCACGGACCCTGGACACGGGGAAGGCGGATCCGCCGGAAGGCAACACGCAATTCTTCTACGCCATCAACGCCTCCCAGGTGCTGGTTGCTTGGCGCGGCACCGAAATGGCCTGGCCGTTTACCGATTTGGCAACGGATGTAACCTTTCGGCCCGTGAAGCCAGAAGTGCAGGCCACTTGTGAGCCCAAGGTGCCCTGTGACGATTTGACCCCGCAGGGCAGCGTGCATCTGGGCTTTCGTGATGCGTTTGAGAAGGCCAGAAGGATTTATGCCGAGGGTCTAGGCGGGACGGTCTTTAACGCTATTGACGGTAAAGACCTGTTTATTTGTGGCCACAGCCTGGGCGGCGCGCTCGGCCTGATCCACGCCTCATCCCTGAAAGACCAAAACCCACTGCTCTACACCTACGGCATGCCCCGTACCTTCACCCTCAAAGCGGTACAAGGCTTGGCCGATATCCGACACTTCCGCCACGTCAACGACACGGACACTATCCCCAGCGTCCCACCCGAAGCGGAGTTGGACAACTACCTGTACAACCTCTACGGCCAACTGGGCACTTCTCTTGGGTTCGCCTGGTCCCTGGTTCAACTGACCGCCAGGCAACTGTTCCGGTACGGCGACCCGTTCTGCCATCACGGCGAAATCGCCATGTTGTATTGGGCCGACCAGCACCGCCAGGCCAGAGGCTCGCACTATCCGGCCTATCTCAACAAGGAAGGACTGGGCGCGCCCTACCACACCACGATCAACCATCGCCTGGCGCAACGATCCCTGATGTACGTGGTACCCAGCCTGAGCACCGACGACAGCCAACAGGCCGAACACGCCCAGCAGCGGTTTTTCACCTCATTGACCACCGACAGCCGCGACAGAATCTTCCCGCCCAATGGCAACCTCAGGACCGGCCGGTTCACCGGGCTCGGCAACCATTTCATGGGGGTGTACCAACCCCATATCCGCAACCAGTTGCTGGAACTGCTCAACCCTGGGCGCGACCCGTTGCTGGAGCGGCAGGTGCAGCGGCAGAAATTCAAGCAACAGATGCGGGAGAACGCCTTGAGCGCGCCCGAAGATGAGCTGACGCGTAACCGGGTGTTCCTCGAACTGCAAAACCAACTGGAGCAGGCCCTGCGCGTCACGCGGGAAATGGAGGGCGGCGCCGAAGCGCTGCAACGTTTCGATGCGGTCTCGGATCCCGAGAGACACCACGAAACCATTAAGGGTTAAGCCCGTAAATACCGGCCAGGACAAGACCATGATCAGGAACACCACCGTCGTTTTATTCGCTCTACTCACCAGCCTGAGCGGTTGCGCCATGGACCGTAGTTTGGCGCCGCCGGCCGGCAGTGAGCTGATGACCATCACGGTGAAAGTGCCCAAGGATTTGAAAGCGCGCACTCTGGAGGTGATGTATCGCTCGTCCATCTGCAAACGCATTACTTCCGGAGCCAGCGGCCAACGCATTGAGCTGCAGGGTTATCACGGGATTGACGTGCAACTGCAACAGCTGGGACAGAGTGATCTCTACGAAGCCAAGTTACCGATAGAAGGCGGCGGTGCGTGCCAATGGCATTTGAGTAATGTGTCCTTTGGGGTCGTGTATGGCGATCCCAAGCGTTTTGGAGAGAACGTGACTTGGGGTGCCGGCGGGGGAATTGGCGTGAAGTTTGATCACAACCGCCCATTGAGCACTTCCGGATTGCCTATAGAAATTGAAGGCGATTTGGTGATCAAGAAAGACTATTACCCTTGGTTGAGTGAGGCGTTTCTTGGGGGGCATCGAAAACGGATCAGTCTGACAGGCGAGGGCGACATCTATCTCACCTATCAAGCATTGCAGGCCCGACGTGTGTACTTCGAACCCGTCCTGCATTCTGATTTTATGGCGACTTCACAGGGAAGCAGGGTCCATAAAGTGGGTAGTTATATAACGTTCACCTACCCCGATGGCAGCACCTCAGCCGATGGTCGCTCCAAACCCGACTTCCGCAAATTACAAGCCATCCGCCTAGCTGCGGAGGCTCAACAATGAACATTGTTCTTCCCCTCACCATGATCACTCTATTCACCGGCCTGAGCGGTTGTGCCATGGACCGAAGTTTGGCGCCGCCGCCGAACAGCGAACTCATGACCATCACGGTGAAAGTGCCCAAGGAACTTGAAGCCGAAACGCTGGAAGTGATGTATCGCTCGCCCATCTGCAAGCGCATTACTTCCGGAGCCAGCGGCCAACGCATTGAACTGCAGGGTTATCACGGAATTGACGTGCAACTGCAGCAGCAGGGGCAGAGTGATCTCTACGAAGCCAAGTTACCAATGGACGGCGGTGGTGCATGCCGGTGGCGTTTGAGTAACGTCATCTTTGGCGTTGCCTACAGCAATCCCGCGCAATTTGGCGAGAATGTAACTTACGGCGCGGGAGGCGGAATTGTAGCGATATTTGATCAAAACAACTCACTACGAGGAGGTGCAGATATTGAAGTTGAGGGCGATTTGACGATAAAGAAGGACTATTACCCTTGGGTGAAAGAGAGCTTTTTAGGTGGTTACCGTAAACGTGTCAGTCTTACTGGTGAGGGTGATATCTATCTTGGCTATCAAGCACTACAGGCCCGACACGTGTACTTCGAACCTGTCCTGCATTCTAAATTCACCGTTTACTCCATACAGCCAAAGGAGAAGAAAGAGGGTAACCACACCGCCTTCACCTACCCCGACGGCAGCACCTCAGCCGATGGTCGCTCCAAACCCGACTTCCGCAAATTACAAGCCATCCGCCTGGCTGCGGAGGTTCAACAATGAACATGGTTCTTCCCCTCACCATGATCACTCTATTCACCGGCCTGAGCGGTTGTGCCATGGACCGAAGTTTGGCGCCGCCGCCGAACAGCGAACTCATGACCATCACGGTGAAAGTGCCCAAGGAACTTGAAGCCGAAACGCTGGAAGTGATGTATCGCTCGCCCATCTGCAAGCGCATTACTTCCGGAGCCAGCGGCCAACGCATTGAACTGCAGGGTTATCACGGAATTGACGTGCAACTGCAGCAGCAGGGGCAGAGTGATCTCTACGAAGCCAAGTTACCAATGGACGGCGGTGGTGCATGCCAGTGGCGCTTGAGTAACGTCATCTTTGGCGTTGCCTACAGCAATCCCGCGCAATTTGGCGAGAATGTAACTTACGGGGCGGGAGGCGGTGTCGTGGTGAAATTTGACCACAATCGCGGGCTGAGAAGCGCGGGTATACCTATTGAAGTCGAAGGGGATTTGATGATCAAGAAGGACTATTACCCTTGGATTGATGAAGAGTTTTTGGGGCCTTATAAAAAGACCGTAAGTTTGGCGGGTGAAGGCGATATTTATCTCGGCTATCAGGCATTGCAAGCTCGCCAAGTATATTTCGAGCCGGTTCTGCACTCAGGTTTCGCGGTCTATTCGGCTGGACCGAAGATTAAAAAGGAAGGTAACCACACCGCCTTCACCTACCCCGATGGCAGCACCTCAGCCGATGGTCGCTCCAAGCCCAACTTCCGCAAACTACAAGCCATCCGCCTGGCTGCGGAGGCGCAAAAATGAACATAGTTCTTCCCCTCACCATGATCACTCTATTCACCAGCCTGAGCGGTTGTGCCATGGACCGAAGTTTGGTGCCGCCGCCGGACAGCGAACTCATGACCATCACGGTGAAAGTGCCCAAGGAACTTGAAGCCGAAACGCTGGAAGTGATGTATCGCTCGCCCATCTGCAAGCGCATT